>NZ_JAWXXL010000031.1:0-42500 GCF_034334985.1 Acutalibacter intestini
TGACTGCGTATCTGCTTGAGCCCTTCTTTTCCCACTTTCCGCAAATCGATATATTCCATATCCCTATTATATCACTCTTCCTCTCTTTTTCCTAGCTTTTTGAGCGGGAGTAATATCTAAGTGTGTGTGGCTGCCAAGTCGTTGCCACCTGTGCGAAGCACGATAACATAGACTTATACGAACAGGTAAAAGATATCCTGGTGGACTCTTTTTTCCACTCCCCCACCAACGAACATCTGACAGGTATTCCATAAATATGGATAAAAACCTTTCCGCATTTTCGGCAATACAGCTTGCAAACCGGCCCCAAAGATAGTATACTATGAGTAAAGGAAGTGGTGCCCATACCTATTAAGCCGTTTAAGGATTTAAGCCTTGTGGACGATTTCATGTTCTCGGAGGTTATGCGCAGGCCGGAGAATATCAAGCCTTTCCTGGAAGCCCTGCTTGAAAAGAAGATAGAGCGGGTTGTGACGATTGATAAACAGAAGGACTTGAAGGACACCTATGACGCCCACGGCATCCGGCTGGACGTGTACCTAGAGGATGAACACCACACCAAGTACGATGTGGAAGTCCAGGCCCGGCTGCACCGCAAGCTCGAAAAGCGCATACGGTACTACACCAGCGGCATCGACCGGCACAGCCTGGAAATGAACACGGACTATGAGGAACTGTCCGATTGCTTTGTGATTTTCATTTGCGTAGAGGATTACTTCGGCGCTGGCCTTGCCGTCTATGAACGAGAGAGCCACATAAAAGGCGCGCCGGAGATCGCCTATGAAGATGGCTCTCATGCTTTCATTCTCAATGCGGATTTCAAGACAGAGAACGGCAACCCCGCTGTGATGGATTTTCTCAGATATATTCGGGCAGGCTATAAGGGCGAGCAGTACGACATTTCAGAATCAAGTTATTTACGGCAGATAGACGAGGCAATCAGCGAGATCAAAGAGGACAGCGGAAGGGAGATGGAATACATGACCATGACAATGAAAATGATGGACGAGCGCAAGGAAGCCTTTGAGCAAGGCGAGTCTAAAGGTCGCACAAAGGAGCAGGCCAAAATCATCAAGCGTATGCTTTCCCGCGGTCTGAGTTTGGAGGACATCAGCGACATGATTGGCCTGGATCTGGAAGAAGTAGAAAAGCTGGCCGGGCAAGAATAACTCCCTGCATCTTGCTTATATGAGCACTCCACAAAGGGTGCTCTTTTCTTTTGTGAAATTTGACAGAATCCTCATAATATGAGATAATATTATAGGAGGAATACTCCATCTGTACCTTGACAATTTCATATTGGGATATGCTGGTCTGTCATTTTTCATGGATTAGAAAAGGATGGACTGTATATGAAAAACACAAGCATTTTCCCAAACCATGTTTCAGAAACCCTCATTTTTGATAAAGATACCGGCTGGCGGGAGAATATGCCTGCCTATATAGAGCCGGGCACCAGGGTGTTGTGCCTTTACCGCGTTTCCACTGACAAGCAGCTCTACCACACGGACAACAACGAGGCGGATATCCCCATGCAGAGAAAGCGCTGCCGAAAATACTGTGAGTCCATGGACTGGACGATTGTCTGTGAGTTGCAGGAGGAAAGCGTTTCCGGGCACAAAGTTCGCGCCGAAAACCGGGACAAGATACAGCTTATCAAGGAGTATGCGAAGCAGAAGAAATTTGACATTCTGCTGGTGTTCATGTTCGACCGGATAGGCCATATCTCCGATGAAACGCCCTTTGTGGTGGAGTGGTTCGTGCGCAACGGTATCCGCGTCTGGAGCACCTAGGAGGGCGAACAGCGCTTTGATAACCATACGGACAAGCTGACAAACTATATCAGGTTTTGGCAGGCAGACGGTGAGAGCGAAAAGACCTCTATCCGTACTGCTAACAGCATGGGCCTTCTGACCGAGGACGGATGCTTTACCGGCGGGCGCTGCCCCTATGGGTACAATTTCGTGAAAACTGGGCGCATGAATAAGCGCCGCCAAGAGGTCAACGACTTAGCTATATGCGAGTCGGAGGCTGAAGTTGTCCGCACGATGTTCCAGCTTGCCGCAAGGGGCGGGTATGGGGCACAGCAAATTGCCAATTATCTCAATGAGCGCGGTATCAAGAACCACTCCGGAAAAAACTGGCACCCGGCTTCTATCCAGGGAATGTTGCGGAATATCCTCTATACTGGCGTCCTGCGAAGCGGGAAAAGCCGTTCGGAGCCACAGGAGCGCTTGAAAATCGTAGAGGACAAGGACTTTCAAACTGTCCAGGATATGCTGGCGGCACGTTCCCGGGCTACCGAAATAATCCGTTCTAAGCCGCTGAATACCAGAGGAAAGTCGCTGCTTTCGGGCAATGTCTTTTGCGGGCATTGTGGGGCGGGATTGTGTATCACCACCAGCGGAAAAGGTAGGCCCAAGGCCGATGGCACGGACACCGTGCGTATGCGGTACACCTGCCAGACAAAAAGCCGCACCCACGGCGATTGCGACGGCCAGACCGGATACACGGTGGAAAAGCTGGACGGTATGATCGATTCTATTATCCATACCATTTTCGCCAAGGTAAGCAGCTTGAGCCGTGACGATATCATAGCCGAGCGGTTCCAGTATGACCGCGCCGCCAGGAAAGCTGCTCTGGACAAGGCAATGAAAGAATATGAAAAAGCTGAAAGCGAGTTGAAAAGCCTGAAAGGGGAAATTATTAAGTCCATTTCCGGCGAAAGCGCCTTTGCCCCGGAGCCTTTGAATAGTGTAATCGGGGAGCAGGAAACTAAGTGCGGCGAACTTAGAAAGGTTTGTATTCTTGCCCAGCAGGAATTGGACGACAACGATTCTGCCCTTGCCAATATGGGGCAGCGGTATGACGATATCTTGGAATGGTCAGCGGTCTATGACCACGTGACGATACCGGCGAAGAAAATCATTGTTGCCCATATCATTGAGCGGGCGGACGTTTGCCGGGGGTATCAGCTCCATTTGAAGCTGAACCTAAGTGTTGAGCAGTTCCTCTGCGGGCTGGACTGTATGCCCGATGTCGAAACTGCCCTGCGCACGTCTGCATAATTTCTCCATAGAACATATTGGCTTTCAAACAAGGAAACATCCTTTCTGTGGTGGGGGCGCACATGATACGCCTGCACGATGGGGGCATAGAAAACATGATTTGGGAGAGCGCTTGAATGGCATTCAAGCGGTCAGCGGTTCGATCCCGCTTATCTTCACCAGGCCGTCTGGGTCTAGGATGAAAGCGGGCCGGACGTCAATTTTTGAATTTGTACAGGGGTTTTGGTACATAATGGAGGTATCACCTGGATACCTCTGAAGGTTGCACTCAACGTAATTCCAGTTGTCCGATCCCTGGGACACGGTTCGATACCATTCGGTATACGGTTGACCATTTAAGTATCCTGTTCTGTAGGCGGGAAAAGACTTGAACACGGCAAGGTTTGGATGACTTGAAGTATTGGCATAGCTCGCATCCATTTCACTTTTTGCCAGTAAAAACACTTGTGTTTCCATTCCATTTGCGCCGTCGATATACTCCACTTGGGGATAATGGATGCCTGTGCCTCCATTAATATCTACACCTAGCCGTGTATACGGAAGCTTGACTGTCTTGATATGATCCCGAATATCTATCCCATTCTTGAATGAACCGTTGAGATACCCTGATACTGTACTGGTGGAGTAGTCGACGCGGGTGTTCTCGCTATTTGTGTTGTTACTCCATTGCGTGGTGGTATAGATACCTACTCTCATTACCCAAGTTCCAGTGCATGAAGTGTCGTAAAGATTAATACTACTATTAGGCCGTCCTTGCTGCGCTACAACATAGTCTGCCGGAGTTCCGTATTCCATAATCTTCACCACGGTGCCCACGGCCACATTTCCTAATCTCGTCGCCATAAAACTCCCTCCTTAAAATTCCAGCCGCCGCTGGGCCGGGTTCCACACACCGCTGGCCACCATTCCCGTCAGGCTCTCAAAGGTCACGGTGAAGGGGTTGCCGGTGACGTCCGTGTTAAACATCAGCTCCAACAAGGACAGCCGCGCGTCCAGGGCGGCGGGGTCCCCATTGTGGGCGGAGATGGCTCCTGCCCCCGCCAGCACCCAGCGGGCGCGGCCGTCCCGCTCCCCCAGACAGACGTACTCCTCCCCGGCATCCTCATCAAAATAATGCCGCCCCGGCAGGGCGGGCATGTCCTCCCCCGGGGGCCCGCTGCCGGTCTCGGGCTTGGCCTGGGCGGCGGCGTCCGCTGTCTCCCGCACCTGCTCCAGAGCCTCCCAAATGGCCGGGTGAGCCCTGCCGCCCTGGTCGTGGCCTTCCATCACCTGGGTCAGGTACTGGGGCGTCACCACCGCCCCGGACTGGGACAGGTCTACCTCAAAGCGCACCCCGCCGGTAATCTTCAGAAAGCCGTAGAATTCCAGCAGAAACGCCGGGCACTCTGCCTGAGCGGGTACCTCGACGCCCCCTGGGCGTCCCCGCTGGTCCCGGTCCTGGTACACGCAGAGCAGTCGCTCCGGGCCCTGGTCCACCTGGGCGAACACCCCGATTTGATGCAGGGTGAAGCCGGTCTCCACCCCCGAATTGCTGATCTGCACCTTCACGGTCTTGCCCTCCAGGCCGTTTTCCACGTCTAAAATTTCCAGCCGGTGGCGTTCCCCGGCCACGTCGATGAGCGCGGCCAGCTCCGCCGGGTCTGTCTCGCCGGAGCCGCCCCAGGCGCTGAGCACGGTCAGCCGCCGCCCGGCCAGCAGGTCGTTGAGCATGGCCTCCCCGGCCGCAGTCACTGCCACTTCATCCCAATGTGCCATAACTTCACGGATAGCTCGCCCAGCTGGGCCACCTGGGTTTCCGTTACCGGGGTGAAGATGGGGCTTGCCAGCTCCACCCTTTTTGCCCCGGCCTCCCGGATCCGCCGCACCAGCTCCGTGGGGTTCACGTCCCGGCCTATCTCTGTGGTCTGCCAGGTGATGAACTCCTGGACCGCTTTCTGCACCTCTGCCTGGATGGCAGCCGCCGTGGCCTGGTTGGAGCGGGCGATGCGGTAGGTGAGCTTGAGGTCAAAGAACTTGACATCCGGCGCGGACACAGTCACATGGTCGGTCATGGGCCGTACTTCCTCTTGGGCCAGATACTCTGTCAGGCCCTGCACCACTTCCTCGCCCGGCAGACTTCCATCCCTCATAATGATGTACACTACCACTTCACCCGGCGTGGGGCTTACGGGCCGCACGGAGCCGATGTCCGTGTTGTAGGTCTTGGTCCAGAAGGTGTAGGCGTCCTGGGAGCCGGCGGTACTGTAGCCGGAGGGCGCCAGGAACGTGCGCTCCGCCAGGCTCTTATCGTCCTCCACGTCCGTGCCGCCTGCCGTGGCAGTGACATTTTCCACACTGTCCACATAGGGCAGCGGGTCCACCAGGATATTGAGCTGCCCCGGCAGAAAGCCGTTTCCCTCCACGCCGCTGACGGTGCATTCCGCCTCCACGTCCACAAACATTTCCCCCGCGGGCACCTCTCCATAGCGCAGGGTCTTGAAGTACAGATTGTTGCCGTTGGTCACCCTGGTTTCCGCCGGGATGGCGCTGGCGTAGGGCTTCTCCGCCGAGAGAGTGAAGCGCAGGGTGGTCCGGGCCGGGCTGGCCCCGTGCTGGGTGACTCCCCTGGTGCCGGCCAGATTGTCCAGAAAGCCGCCGTAGCTGTACTTGAGCAGGTCCTGCTTCCCGGCCCTGTCCACGAACTGTTCTATCTGGTACAGGTCCAGGGCGATAGCGTAAAGCTGCACCCGCACCGGGTCGGCGGCGCCCAGGCTCACCGTCTGGCCGGTCACCTCCTTGTACCGCTTCTCATAGTTGCTTACCAGCCTCTGCATCATGGCATCCAGACTGTCGTTCCCGATAAAGGAGATATCCGGCAGGTCATACACCGATTTTAAGAGGTTATCCACTTCCAATCACCACCTTTACGCCCAAGCTGCCCGACGGATCGGGGACAAAACTCACATCCCGCACACGCACACGGGGCTCCCATTTCTCTATGGCGTCTATAACCTCCACGGCCATCATGCTCTGAGCCGTATCCAGAGGGTAATCCAGCATGGAGGTGTCAATGCCGAAGTCCCGGTAGAGGGGGTCCGTGCCCACCGGGGGCAGGAGGATATTCTCAATGTTGCGGACGATCTCCCGCCGCCGGGCCTCATCGCCCCCGGCGCGGTCAAAGGATATTTCTATCCCGGAGAGAGTGATACTCATACATGCGCCCCCTATAGGTATTCTTCCATCGTCACGGTCACTTTGGCCCTCACCAGCTCGCCCCGGTTCAGCACGGTTTCCCATGCCTCGCTGAGATTGGTGATGCGCCACTTGTTTTTGCCGATACGCCTGCTGCCGATCACCAGGGGATACACCCGGCCCTGTTCCGTGTACTCCCCCAGCTTGTCCAGCATGGCTCTGGGCCGCACACCCAGGAGGGCGTTGAGCTCCATCGTGAAGGTCAGTTTCTGCAGCGCCGGCCGGAGATACTCCACCTGGTCCTTCAGCCCGATCCGGCTGTGGGTGGCCCACTCCGAGGCCACGGTACGGCTCAGGTCGTTAAAGGTGAGCACCTTCTTATCGCTTACGGAAAACACCAGGCCGGGCCCCCAGCTGCCGATTGCCATACCGCGTCACCTCCTTCAGTGCGGTTTGCTTGTCTCCCCATGTACACCAGTGTGGGTGTGGTTCTCCAGGCTGATGCCGTCGGCTATCACATCGCCGTTCACGGTCACATTGCCCGGAGCGGTGATTTTGATATTCCCGCTGTCCCGGTTCATCTCCAGGATGCAGGGGCCCACCTGCAGCTTATACACCCCGGTGTTGGCGTCGTACCGCTCATAGGCTTCTCCGGGCTTTTTGTAGTTGTACTCCTTGCGGTACAAGCCCTTGAAGCCCTCTACCGGGCGCCACTCATCGTGCCAGACCGGCCCCAGGATAAAGGCCATCCCGGTACCGTTGGACAGGTGGGCCACCAGCACCTGATCCCCCACCTCCGGCATCATGTACTGCCAGGAGAGGAAAGGGAACTCGGCGGTAGTGCTGCCGTCCTTGTCCTCATAGGTCACGCGGGCCGTGCCTTTGGGGAAGTTGAAGCTGGATATCTTTCCAATGCGTAAGTATTGGGCCTGCATGGTACCCCGCCTATGAAACTGTACTCGAGGCTGACTTTGCCGCCGTCACTCTGGGCTGCACAAGCCGAAGCTCCAGGGCCATCTTGTAGCCGCTGCCGATATCGTGGTCTATCTTCTCCACATAGAACTTGCCGGAGAGCCTGCCCAGGCCCTTGATCTCCACACAGTCGGAGGCGATCAGACCGGGCCGGGCCATCATGGTGATGCTCATGGTAGTGGCGTCCCGGTTGGCCTTGTTCAAGGCGGCCAGGGCTATGGCCGTAGCCTCCCCCAAGTTTTCGGCGGCGTCGTTCACCTCCAGGATGCGGTCACCGCCCCCGGCGGTCACCGTGAAGGTGCGGTTCTTTTCGCTGTTGGTGTACTGGTACTTGACCCCGGTGTAGGTCTTGTCTAGCTTTGTGTTCCAGGACCAGCCAGGCTCAAAGTCCTTTTCGGTGAGAATAAACTTTGGGGCTTTGGCTTCATATTTCCCCTCATCGAACACACCAGCTTGTCATTGTAGATTTTCAGGGCCAGGCCGTACTTCTCCACCAGGGAGCCGAAGAACGCACAATCAGTCTGGTTATTCTGCTCCACTTTCTCAACGGCCACGGCCCCGGCTTCATAGTGCAGGGCTACTTTGGCCCTGGCGGCCACGATCTGGCCGATTTCCTTGAGGGTGGTGCCCTCATACGTTTCCGTGCGTTCGGTGGCCTTAAAGCCGCTTGCAGCCGGTAAGGCAAGGCCCTCCAGGTCCAGCCGGATGGGCCCGCCCTTAAAGCTGAAATCGTCCACCAGAAACTTCCCGCATGGGAACTTCTTCTTTTGGCCGTCCCTCTCCCAATTACAGGTTTCTATGGTGGGCTGTAGCCGGTCCCCCTTTTGAGGGAACCAGCCGTTGATCCACTTGCGGTCCCGGTCATTGATGGAGATGCTGATACTGTCGCTGGAGCCGGAGGCCACGTCCGTATACTTGAAGGAGCTGAGATAGGGGGCCAACTGCACCTCAGCTTTCACGCCGTTGTACAGGATGGCCACCGTTGCTTTTCTTGGGTCCATTGGCTACTTCCTCCAATCGGGCAGGCCGTCCACCCCGTCATAATCGTCCGCCTCCGGCACCGCCACCACGATCCCGGTGGGGAATACCTGATAATCCAGAAGCCGGATATTCTCCCTGGCCTCCATCAGCAGCTGAGTGTGCCGGGGAAGCGCGAGACTTGACGCAGTCAAGTCTTGGCTTCTCCCACCGTAAGCCCTCTGCGCGATGGTGTCCCAGGTATCCCCCATGATGGTGGTTATGGTGTTCACGGTCCGCACCTCCTAATGTAAGTCTTTCCTGCTATGGTCTTTCATCCACTTGCTCATCATCTCATTGAACTTGCTCTGGGACATTTCCTCCGCGCCCTCCAGGTCCTCTTTGGTGGGGGCCTCGCCCTGGAAATAATACTGGGGCGAATAGTTGATCTGCATGGGAGGCCCTCCCGCTGTGGCGGGCTGCGGCCCGCCTTTCACGCCGTCCAGCAGGTCGGCAAAGGAAAGCCGCCGGCTGCTTTCAGCAAGGCCCAGCTGCTGCCCCAGAGTGTTGATGCGCTCACGCACACCGCCGACAGATTCAGCGAACATTCCCCGCATCTGCTGCCAGAGGGTGGAAAGGGGCAGCACGGCCTCTTTCCCGGCCTCGCCGCCGCCCAGAAGCCTGCCGCCCTGCGCCCCGAATATCTGTGCGCCGCTGAGGATGCCGCCCTCTTTATACCAACTCACACTGAAGTTAGGCGCGGTAGGCGGCTGCAGGCTGAAAGCCCCGCTGATATTCACATGGGGTACTTTCAAGTGGGGCAGCGACCAGGAGAAGTTCATGGCCGCCCTCATCTTGCCTACGGCGTTGGTGACTGCCGTAGCCGCGGCGTTCATCTTGGCTTCCACAGCGGACCGCACCCGCTCGAAGCTGGAGGTGGTCTGCTGCACCACCGCGTCACAGCCTGTCTGAGCGGCGCTCTGCACCCCCGGCATTCCGCTTTGCAGGCCGGCGGTCATGCCGTCCGTGTAGGCGGTGCCGGAGGCCACGGCAGAGGTATTCACTGAGGCCAGGCCCTGACTAATAGACCCGTTCAGGGAGGCCGTGGCGGACGCGCCCATGCTGGCTACCGTGCTGTCCAGCTGACCCGCGCCGGACGCCACCCCGGAGTTGATCCCGCTGGTAAGCGCCGCGCCGGCCGCATTGGCGTTAGCGGTCAGGCTGGGCAGGGAAGTGTTCAGGCTGTTCTGCATCCCGGTCACAGCGGATCGGACCACACCGCTAGCGGCTTCCTGAACCGCCGGAGTGGTGCTCTGTATGGCGGCCGCCGTGCTGTCGCCAGTTTCTTTGCCCTTGCCGGTGAAGAAGCTGGTCACATTGTTCCAGATATTCCCCACAGACTCGAACAGGCCACCGACCGCGGACAGGATGCCATCTTTAATTGCGTTAAGGATATCCATGCCCAGCTGGAGCCAGTCAATGCTCAGAACGCCGTCTACCAGGGTCATGAAGATATCCCAGCCCACCTGCAGCCAGTTCACCGAGGTGAGGGCCGTAATGATGGACCAGCATATCTGGGGGATAGCCGCCAGCAGGGAGGGGATCGCCTGCAAAAGCCCTTGAGCCAGCGTGACGATCAGCTGAACGCCTGCCTGCAGGATAGTGGGGATATTGGAGATGATGCCGTTTGCCAGGCTGGAAATGATGGAGGGCACCGCCGAGATAATTGCCGGCAGTCCCTGCATCAGCCCACTCACCAGGCCGTTGATGAGGGCCATCGCCCCGTCGATGATCATTCCCGCATTGGCGCAGATGGACGCCACCAGGTCGACCACCATCTGTACACCCTGTTGGATGACCGTGGGGAGGTTCGCCTGCAGCTGAGAGCCAAAGTCGCTCATCAGCGTGAAAGCAGCGGTCGCTATCTGCGGTATGGCGGTGAGGATCCCCTGCACCAGCTGGCCTAAGATTTGACCGCCCATAGAGAGCAGCTGGGGCAAAAGCACACCGATCCCGCCGATGAGCTGGACAATGATGTCCGTCCCCGCGGACAGGATGGCAGGCAGATTGGCTGTGATTCCGACTCCCAGGCTTTGAATGGTCTGGGAGCCTATTTCAATGATGTTGGGTATCTCTCCGGCTATGCCCTGTAGGAACTGCGCAAGCAGCGCCGCCCCCGCGCTCCAGAATTCCGCGTAAAAACTGCCGGAGGCCATGCCCTCAAAGCCGCCATCGGTGAGCGCGTCAGAGAGGGTGTATACCTGGTCTGTGGCAAACTGCGCCGCCCCTCGGAAGGGTTCCTGTAGGTTCTGGTATACCCTTATCCCGGTATCCTCCAGGGCCGATTGCAGGGTAGCCAGGTCGCCGTTGAGGTTGTCCAGCTTGGTGTCCCTCATGGCCTCCAGCGCGCCGTCCGCGTTATACAGCTGTTCGCTCAGGGCCTCCCATTCCGTCACGCCGTCCGCCGTAGTGGTGTTCAGGCCGGACATCAGGTCGTTCAGCGCGTCAATATGCTGCTTGCCGCCTATGGCCGCAAGCGCCGCGTTGCGCTGTTCCTCCGACAGCCCAGCGGTGGCCTGGTTTACTTTCTGGAGGGTCGCCTCCAGGCCGATAAACTTCCCCTCACTGTCAAAGGCAGAGATGCCCAGGCTTTCCATCATCTTGCCCCCCAGCCCCTTCAGGCCGGATACCGCTTTCTGTGCTGCGGAGATGGCAGAGCCAAAGTCCTTTTCCAGCTTGGCCGCGATCTTTATTGTTACTTGGGACGGCCCTGCCATACTCTCACCTCCTTGTCACCACCAACCTAAAAGTTTTGTGGTTTCACGCCAGTGAAATTGCGGCGTTGCGCGCCGCAAAACAAAACTTGGAGAGCTGGTGAGCGTCAGCGAACCCGCTCTTTCTCACCTGCCCTTGTTGGCCTTTAAGTCTTTCACGTAGTCCGCCAGTTCTTTGGCCACCCGAAGAAGTTCCAGGTAGTCCATGTTCATCAGCTGGAATAAGTCACAGCGCATAGAAAAAGAGAGCTACACATATAATTTGCGCAGCTCCCCTCCATCTCCCGGCCTTATTCCTCGCCGTAGAAAAAATTTGTCACTTTGTTCTTGACCTTCTCCATCTCCCTGGGGGGCAGGCCCTCGAAGAACTCCACCGGGAGCTTTGCCGCCTTTGCCGCCATGATGCACACATAGTTGATGTTCATCTCCGGCAGCGGAGTGAATACGCCGGTACGAGCCAGCCGCTTCTCCGCCTCGATCATGTCTTTGGTGGAGAGGGAGTCCAGACCCTCCAGGTCTACCTCGGTGTATTCCTTGTCCTCGAAACGGTAGGGCTTTTTGAACTCCACCAGGGTGTCGGGGAGTGGCTCTGCCTCGGGGGCCGCCGCCAGTTCGGTTACGTTCTCGGTTACATCGATGATGTTGTTGTCTTTCGCCATGATAGTTGCCTCCTAAAAATTTTATCAGGTGAGGGCGCGGACTTTCGCCAGATGATCCTCACCGTTTACCACGTACTTTGGGTTGAGCTTGTCCAGCTCCAGCTTCTTTTCGCCGCCCATCTCAATGAGAATGTAGGTCAGCTCCAGAGTGACGGAAGCGTCCATCACGTCGTGCAGCTTGACCGTGCCGGGCTTGACCTTTTTGCACTTCCCCCGGAACACCACACGCAGGCCCATATAATCGGTGTTCTGCGTGGCCTGATCCGTGTACTGGATGGCGCCCCGGAGGGTAAGGTCTACCGCTTTCGTGGGGGCGATCATGTCAAAGAAATCTTTGTTGACCACCCGGAACGGCACCTCCTGCTCCAGGCTGCTGAAGTGCCCGGCGACCACAGCCTCGTATTCGCCCAGGATACCGGCCCCGGATACAGAAGCCGTAAGGGCCTCCAGATCAGGGAGGGCTACCTCGCCGGTGGTGCCGACCTGCTTTTTGCCGGCATTATAGGTGTTGAAGTCGTGGATGACTTCGGGGATTCCTGTTACTGCCATTTCAATTCATCCTTTCCAGAGTTTTGCGGTCCCGCATAGCGGGATTGCGGTTTTTCAAACCGCAAAGCAAAACTCATTAAGTTGAAAAATTTATTTTTCAATCTTATCAACCTCCAGTCAGAGCCGCGCTGAGAGCGTCGGGGTCAAATTCCAGAATGTTCAGAATGTCCTCCGCCGGCACATAGGGAGCCAGGTGCTGGTGGAAGGTGGGCTTGCCGTTGATCAGGTCCGTCACCGCGTTTTCCTCGGCGTTGAACTCAATATAGGCCGCCGCGCACTTCCCCTGGGCCACATAGGCCCCGCCCCGGATATTCTCCGTGTCCACAATGGCCTGAATCAGCCGGGGGTCGGCGGGGTCGTCCACCTTCTGGGCGTAGGTCAGGATGAAGCTGTTGCCCCACCAGCTGAAGAACCGGCGGCAGCAGAACCACATATCTTTGGGGTCGGAGTTGGCCGGATAGGCCGCTGTACGGTTGCCCCAGGTTTTCCAGCCGTTGTTATTGATGGCCGTAGTCACGCCGAAGCTGTTCACCGCGTTCCCCTGGAGCTGGTCCAGAATGACCTCGGTCCCATCCGCCAGCACCGTCCCGGTGGCGCCGATGAGCTTGTTGGACGGGGAAAGGTTCGGCACGTCATCGTTGCTGGCGTCCAGCTGGGCGGTCACAGCGGCCATTATGGCGGAGTACCAGAACCGCTGGGAGCCCACCTCAATGCAGGGCCACAGGGCCATGATATGGATAGAAGTACACCCTGCCGCTTCTTTGGACATCTTCACCTTATCGTAAGAGGTGCAGCCCTCAGAGGTGCTGTCGATGTCAATGAATCCCTCGCAGGAGAAGTAGCCGTTGATCTCCACACATTTGGCCGCCAGAGCGATGCCTACGTCCGGGATGTGGCTCCAGCCGGGGGCCAGCAGCAGGCCGGGAGTCATACCAAACCGGGGATACACCTGCCGGAGCACCTCCAGGCCCTTTTCACCACCGGAGGCGCTTGCCCCGATGATGTCCCACTGATCCACGGCGTCCGGGTCGATGGAGGTACACTCCACCTTGAGAGTGGCCGCAGCGGCGCCCGCCCCTGCCGGGGTAAGGCTCACCGCCAGCTGGCCGTCATCGTCAAAGGAGAGAATGTAGTCCACGTCCGGGGCCAGGTCGGTTTCCGCAGCCGCGTCCCCCTCGCCGGATACGGCCTTGATCTTGACCGTGTCCAGCAGGATGCCGGTCAGAGGTACCAGCGCCTCCATGTCCTCCACAGTGACGGTCTGGGGGTCGTTTTTCTTCTTATGGGTCTTGGGGTCCAGGACGTTCACGAAAATCACCGGGGCCACCGCCGCCAGCTTGAAGCTGGCGTACATGGCTTCGCACAGGGTATACTTGTGATGCCCCAGCGCATTCAGTTCCTGACTGTACCCCAGCTTCTTCACCGCCTCCGCCCAGGAGTAGGCGATCACCGGGGTGTTGGTGACGGAGTAGGGATCCTCCGCCAGATTGACAGGTGCGGTACCGAACACCACCTGCAGTCCGGCAGTCCCCAGAATAGGGGCCACCAGGCTTGTGGCCTGTTCCTGCACCCTTACGCCATGCTGAAACGCCATTGCTTACTCTCCCTCACTTTCCTGGACGATTTTCTGAATCTTGGCGCTGTCCTCCTGCGCCTTGCAGAACAGGGTATAGCTGCTGCCCGCCTGCCGCTGGATCTGCGTCATGGCCTTGCCAAGCCCGGAAAAAGGAATGCAAAGCCCCGCCATGTACGGCAGGGCCTTTACCACCTTATTCAGTTCCTCCGGCAGGTCGTCGTACACCGTGTTCCTTGCAGCCACGCCGGTAATGGTGGGGCCGATGTACACGGTCTTGGTTTTCTTTGCGGCCTTTTCCGCCGTCTTTACGGCTTCCTTTTTGGTCACACTAAATCACTCCATTTCGCTCTGGGAGCCTGCATCGCAAAGGTCAGCTGGCAGGCCCCGAAATAGTAAGGGTAGCTTTCTTCCTCCTGAAGCGCCCACTCAAAGGGATCCTGGCACACGAACTGCCCGGCGAGGAGGGGCGTTTCCTGGTAGTGCATCTGGATGCGCTCGATGATCTCCAGAACGGCCTCATGGCCCTGGTTTTTGGGGTCGTCGTCAAATATCCCAATGAGCAGGATCACATCGGCCTTGTGGGCCGCTGTGGGCCCCTCTACACCGCCCTTGTCCGCCCGGACGATGATATAAGGGAAGGGATCCTCCGCCTCGGGGTCAATGGATCCGTTGTCCATCGTCTTAAGGGGGAGATACTGTTCATAGGCTTTGGGGGCCGCCATACGGTGCAGGTGCCAGTCGGGCACAGGCTGGGGCAGCTCCTTCAGCCATTCGGGCCATTCTTCCTCCGGGGCCGTTTCCGGGGTCTTGAAAAAGTCATTCCTGAACAAGGCCTCCAGGTCGGCGGCCACAGCCTTTCGCAATGCGCGGACTGTCATTTACCCATCAGCTCCCTGATTTTCTGATTCACCTTCTGGCTGTAGATTTTCTGGATCTCAGGCTTCAGGGCCCGCTTAGCTGCGCCCCTGCCCTCATACACCATCTCCAGCATTTTGGGCACCGACACCGAGTGCAGCACCTGCACCGGGTACCGGGCCGCGCCCTGCCGCTGGAGGATCTGCTTGGTGCGGCTTTTCCCGGACGGAACAGTGGAGGAGAACGCCTTGATGCCGCTTGAGCCGCGGATCTCCTTTAGCCCGCCGCCGACCACTACCTCAGCCTTTGCGCCGGGAGCGCCTTTCTTGTGGCTCCTGGGCCGGGTGACATGGAACCGGGGGATGTCCAGCCGCTTGCCGCCCGCCTGGATGGTGGCCACCAGATTGCTCACTGTGGCCCGGCGTATCTTGGCCGCGGAGTTAAAGCCGGGGTTTTTCACCGTGTACCGGCTCTGGGCCTCCTGGGCCAGCAGCTTCCGGGCCTCCACCGCCGTGCTATTGATGGCGCTGCGCAGCACCTTCGGGGCCTGGTCTTTCATTTTTCCCAGCCGGTGTTCTACATCCTCAACGCCGGATACTGTTACATCTATATCTATCATCGGCTTCTGTTCGCCTCCAGTGTGATGGCGTAGACGCCGCATTCATTTGTGGCGTCCGCCACCTGATACTGTTTCCCGTCCAGCTTGATCAGAACGCCCTGGGGCGGGAATTCGCCGAAATCCTCAGCGGCTACATAGAGCAGGAGCTGGTGCGCATACACACCGTCCATATTGGACTTCATGCGCTTCTCCCGCTCGATGTGCTCCATATCGTCCAGGACCGCCAGCATCTTGCGGCCATTGACCACATGGGGCTCCCCAAACTCAGCCAGGTTCAGGAACACCGCCTTGACGTCATTCTTGAGGGTGTCCTTAAAACTCAGCTCCCTCATCCCGGCAGCTTCACCAGCACAAACTTATCGCTGGCCTCGCTGGGGGCCGCGGCATAGCCCGCCGGGGTGGTCGTACCCTCCGCCGCTGTGGCAGTGATGCCTGCTCCGTCAAAGTGGACTGCCGTGCCCATTGCGATAGCGTCCGTGCCGGTCTTAGGCAGCTTGAACACACCCACCATGTGCAGGGAGCCCAGCTCGCCGGGCTTGGTCTCGCCGCCTGTAATGCCTATCCTGCCGCCCACGGACACTACCGTGTCACAGGGGATAGCGGTGTCTGTGGCGTTCCTGTAGTCCAGGGCCTCGCCCTTTTGGATGTATTCAGCGGTCACATTGGCCTTAGCGGCCTATTTCGTAGTTGCCATATTGATTTACCTCTCTTTCCGCTTACGCCAGAAGCGTGTTCTCGATCTTGATGCCGGGGTTCTTCACAGCGCCTCGGTAGTCCATGACCTGAATGCCCCAATCCAGGTAGATGTCCCACACAAAGCCCAGCTGGCCGGCGGTTTCCATGCGGCGGATACTGGGGACCTCCTGACCGTTGAGGTAGTCCACCTCAATGAAAGCAGTGTCCTCAGTGGCCCCCAGCATGAACCAGGGGGCCACGCCATCCTCGGCCAGCCGGTTGATCTCCGGATCCTCCACCTGCCGCAGGCCGTAACGGTACAGGGGGTTCACCGCCTGGGTGTTGTCCGTAGTCTGGATGGTGGGAGAGTTGAACAGGGTGAACAGGTCGAAGCCCATGCCCACAGGCAGCACCAGCATGGCGGGCCGGATGGTGATGGCCTGCTTGAACTGGTCTTTCTAGGTGGAGATGGCCATGATCATGGCCTGCACGGCCTCTTTGGTGATGCCGGTACCGGTCTTGAGCAGGTTCTTGTGGTCCGCGCTGAACAGCGCCTTGTCATCGTAGATCTTGGGATTCTTCATGAGGATCTCATAGCACTGGCGATTGATGGTGCGCCGGGCCGCCGCGGCATAGCGGGCGGGCAGGCTGGTCACCAGGCCGATATCATCGTTGATGAAAGTCTGGCGGCTGAGAGTGAACTGCTTGCCGTAGGTCTTGAGCCTGCGGGTAGGCAGCTTGGCGTCGGTGGGCCGGTCGTTCTTCAGCTCGCCGCCCTCGGGGACCTCCACAAAGTCGCCGATGGGCCCGGCCAGGTAGTTGTTATCGTGGACCTTGAAGTCAGAGAGGGTGCCTTTCTTCGTCCACTGGTCAAAGGTGACCGCCACTTGCTTATGGCCGGTGACATACGCCTTTTCGATGGCGTTGTCCAAAATGGCGGGGAATGTCGCCGTGGGAGTCAGGTACTGCCTCTGGGCGTATTTTAAGACCTCCGCGATATCATCTATCTGATCCCGCCAATCGGCGCCGTTCTCTGCCGCCACCTGCTTGAAGGTCTTGGCCCCGCTCTGCATGGCGGTTTTCGTGGCTGCGGCCTCCTTTGCCGGATCGATCCACGGTTTGGGCGGCTTTACCCACTTGTGGGCGAAATACATTTCTTTCTGATCCCAGAAATCCGGGGCAGAAATTTTCCCCGCCAGCATTGCCGAAATGACGAAGGTTTCGTATATCTCATCGATGACCTCCACCAGCAGTTCCACTTCATCCGCATAGGTCATGCCGTCCTCGATGAGATTCTGCCGGGTGGAGCTGTAGGTGCTGCCGCTCATGTCACGGGCCACCGCCTCATAGCTCAAGCCCTGGCCGGAGGACACCAGCCGCTGGAGCAGCTTAACGTAGGTAGCGGCATCGGTGGCCTGGCCCTGGGGGTTAATCAATTGGATTTCATCTCCAGCATTTAACTCTGTGACCATGCCGGAGGTAAACATCTGCCGGGAGTAGGTTTTGCCCAGGCTCCCACTGGTTCGCCCCACCCCTGTGGGGTTCACCTTCTTCACAGCCAGAGCGATGCTGGCCTGTACCCGATGCTTCACATCCTCCGACACCATGAATTCGTTGGCGTCCCTTATGCGGGTCAGGGTCTGGGTCATGTCGCTCATCTCCCGGAGCTGGGAGGGGCGGCGCTTGGAGAAATAGAAGATAACGTCCTTTGCCTCCACATACACCGGCTCCGGGGACGTGATGCCGTCGATGGAATACTGCCGGAACCAGTAGCCCACGGGCTTATTGTATGGGGTATACTCGAAGCCGCCACACACGCGGTTGCCCTTATGCTTTGCCACGATGGTGCTGCCGTCCAGCTCATCCACCTCCATCGCCTGGAGCTTGAAGGGAAGCAGACCGTCCCCGGTGTACCGCTTGACGAACAGCATACCGCCGTCTACCTTTTTCCGGCGTACAGCCATGCGGAGCATCTGACTGAGGCTCTGTGTCCCGGTAACATCGCAGTTGCGCTTTTTGCACCACTGGGCCCAGAGCTTCTCTATCTCGTGGTTCAGCTCCGGCTTGCCGGTCTCCGCCTGCAAAGTAAAGCCCCCGCCCACCACATTGCGGACGAAGGCCCCCATCACCCCGTTGAGCATATCCGAGTTGCGTTCCAGGTCGCGGGCTCTGGCGCGTACCGTGTCCCGGCTGTAGCGGTCGGTCTGTTCGGCGCTGGTGTTGATAGCCCGCCAGTTGGCGTTGAGCCGGGAATCGTCCCCCGCGTCGTAATGCCGGAGCGCATCCCGCCACGCCTGCCGGGCAAACCCGCGCTGGGGGCTGAACCAGCTTACAACTTGGTCGATTATGTTCATTTTATCACCAACTTTTTTCGGAAAAGTATTGATAATACGTGTTGCACGTGTTATAATAATCTTGCAAGGAGGGAAGAACATGAAAGACAAAGACCTGCTGAAACTTCTGAAGAAAAACGGCTGGGAAGTGGTCAGAATACACGGCAGCCACCATGTTCTTCAAAAGGGAGAGGACACCACGGTGCTCCCCATCCACGGCAAAGATGTTCCCACAGGCTTGCTAAACAAAATACTAAAGGACACGGGGCTTAAATAGCCCCTCCTTTAAGGAGGTATCTTGTATGATGTTTGTCTATCCCGCTGTTTTTCATCAAGAAGATAACGCCTATTGGGTGGAGTTCCCCGACCTGCCCGGCTGCCAGAGCTTCGGCGACACCCTCCCCGAGACGATGGCCGAGGCCCAGGAGGCGTTAGCCGCTTATGTGCTCACTCTGCTGGAGCAGGGCAAACCGCTTGCACAACCTTCCGACATAGGGGCTATCACCCCGGATGAAGGCTTCACCTCGTTGGTGGCCTGCACTATCGACCAGTACAAAGAAACGAAGGCCGTAAAAAAGACACTCACCATTCCCTCCTGGCTCAACGACCGGGCTACAGCGATGGGCGTCAACTTCTCCCAGGTTTTGCAGGAAGCGCTCATCACAAAAATTCAAGCGTAAGCAAGAGCCGGGCAGCTACAAGCTGTCCGGCTTTCTATCTTCCCTCAAAAAATGCGGCCACAGTCCCCGGCAGCAGACACCCGTCCCCGGCATTCTCCTGGGCCAGCAGCTCATTTCGCATCTGCCGCAGAAGCCCCAGGTCGGCGCGGGTCAGGCTCCGGCTCCCCAGCTTGTAGCTCTGCCCACCCACCAGGATGTTTTGTATGGCGGCGTCCACATGGGAGAGCAGTTCCCGGTTGGAGAAGGTTTCCAGGTTGATGGCGGCGCCCTCGTTATTCTCAGACATATGAATTCCTCCCCGAACTTCCCGGAGCTAAGTCGACAATAATTTTTGCTTGAGGATATTTCTCCAGCAAGCAGTCGATAAATTCACAGATGTGTTCTAATTTCGATCTCCCGGTCAAATTTACATGAATTTCCAGGCTTCCGTTCATATGGCATTCCTCCCTATATCCAGTTCTCATGGGTCTTTATCCATTCTTCCTCCGGGGCAGGTTCGGGTGGGGCCGGGGCCTGGGCCTGGGCCTGGGCGATCTCCTCCAGATACAGTTCCCGGACGCCTAAAATATCCGCCGCCGCGGCGGAATACACCTCGCAGTCCAGATAGTGGTTGTCACCGTGGGAACTTTTCTGCACCCAGGTCAGCACGTTCTTTCTCCCGGAGCGCACGTTCACCTTGTGTTCGGCAGTCACCTGTTCGGCATACTCCCGGTCGCAGCCCTGATAAACCATCCAGCTGCCCTTGTCCGTGTTTTTCTTGTGCATCCGGCCCGCTATCATATCCTTGTACAGCCCGGTATTCACTATTACCAACTGCATACCGTGGGCCCGGCTGGTGGGCTTGTTCACCTGGGTGATGCGGTAGTGGTCGTTCATGGCCCCGCTTGCGCCCTTGCTGGGCAGGGCCCACTCAGAGTTTTCCGAGCAGAAGTCATATACCATATCGGTATCATAGCCACTGTCGACCAGGCACAGGTTGACCACCATTGGGGTTCCTCCGTCCTCGCGCTGGTACTGCAGATTCATGACATGCTCCACATCCGCAAGGCTCAGCGCCTGACCGTGGGCGATGTTCTGAGAGGTGATGTAGCTGCCCCAGGCCCGGATGGTCCAATACACACAGGTCTTTTGCACGTCCACCCCGGCAGTAAGCCGCTTGGCCCAGGCGGGAACCACCAGCTCAGGCACATGGGTCTGGCGCTCCAGCACCAGGTCGGCGTCGGTCTTGAGGGCGGTATCCTCCCAGGGCTCCGCCATCCAGGAGTTGATGAAGTTCTGGTGGGATTCCGGGTCGTGGCGGCTCTTGAAGTATTCTTTGGCGATATCCGCGAACCGCACGAAGGGGGAGTAAAAGGTGTTGATCCAGAAACCCACCCTCTTTCCGTGGGGGCTGTTTTGCTTGACCACCCGCCACTCCCCCAGCCGGAGCATCTGCCCCTTGTGCTGGTCGGTGATAACCCCGCCGCACTCCGGGCAGGCGTACACCGCCAACTCCGCCCGGTCAACGTAGCTCATGCCCTCATCGTTGGGAAACTTGAGGTTTGCCCACTTAAACTCTATCATCTCCCCGCAGTGGGGACAGGGCACAAAGTAGTGTTTCTCGATGTCGCAGTTCTGCAGGGCTTTCCAAATATGACCGGTGGTAATCGTGGGGGTGCTAAGCATTAAAATCTTTTTGCTGTTTTGAAAAGTTTTAGTGCGTTCCCTTGCTAGGGAGATGGGGTCTGATTCTTTGGCGCTGGCCCCAGGGTACTTATCCACCTCGTCCAAGAATAAGAAACGGACAGCCTTGCTGGATAAGCTGGAAGCGGAATTTGACCCTTCCAAACTGAGATACATCCCATCAAACTGCAATTCCAGCTTTTTGCTTTCCGTTGCCCGGTACCGCTCTCGCAAAGAAGGCGAGGCCATTACCATCGGCACGATCCGATTTTTCGATATACTCTCGGCAAGCACATCCGAAGGATACACCACCAATGTTGGCAAGGGGTCCTGCTGAATGATATAGCCCAGGGCGTTGAGGATAGCCTCCGTGCCGCCCAGCTGGGCCGACTTGCACAGCACGATTTCCTCTGTTTCGTAGTCCAGCATCGCATCCATGATGCCCACAAGGTACGGCGTCATCTCATTGCGCCAGGGGCCAGGGAGGGCGCTGGTTTTACTGTCCAGCATACGGTACTTCTCGGCCCATTCAGATACAGTTAAGTCCTCCGGGGGCATGAGGCTCTGGAGGGCTTTGCGCTGGTAGTCTGTCACCGGGTACTTGCGTATCCGGGGCGATGAGCGTAAGGCCGTAGGCCGTCGCTTAGTCATCTTTGACCAGTCCCTTTTACCTGACTCTCATCCACCCCCGCCACCACAAAAGCCCTGAGCAGCTTGGTCACATCCCCTTGCAACTCTTTTTCAATGCACCGGGCCTCTGTAGGCTCCACCACCCCGCTGATCCGGCTGATCAGCCGCCCCGGCAGAGACAGCGCGAACTTCTTGAAAGCCACAAAGAACCGGGCATAGTCCAGGGTGGCTTCCTCCACGGGGATGTATTTCCCCGCGGCTATATCCAGCTTTAGGCGGTGCAGCTCGTTTTGGGTGCCCTTGAGGGCCAGGTCGGCCTCCAGCTTCTGCTGCTTCAGCTCTTGCTCCCTCTGGTCGCCGGTCTTGCCGTGGGCCGCGTCCCGCAGGTAGCGAATATACGCTTGAATGGTGGGCACCAGGTCATATTGCCGGCCGTTGGGGGTTTCCGTGGCCGGGAGCACACCGTCCTTTGTCAGCTGCTGGATGTGCCGGTCGGTCACGCCGAACAGCTTTGCAATGGTGCGGGTCGGGTACATGGAGCCGCCGGTGATGTTTCCGTCTGCACTCACGATCAGTTCAACTCCTTCCAGAATCAATTCCAGGGTATCGAGCGCAAGATTGCGCCGGTTGACTTTTTGCCGTTCCCGGCTCATAACCTCACCGCTTTCTCCCCGGTGTATTCCTCCCAGCGCCGGACGATGACATCACAGTTGCGCTCGTCCAGCTCCATGAGGTAAGCCGTGCGGCCCAGCTGCTCACAGGCCATGAGCGTGGATCCGCTGCCGCCGAAAAAGTCACCCACACACCACCCCGGCTTGCTGGAGTTATTCACCAGCCTGCCCACCAGGGGGACCGGCTTCATGGTGGGGTGCATATCATTTCTGCTGGGCCGTTTCTCGTAGAGGACGGAGGTCAGGTCTTTGTATTGCTTGACGTAGCCCTCCACAAAGGCCAGCAGCTCTTGCTTGCTCATCTTCCTGAAGTCCGGCTCGTCCTCCAGCAGGATGGTGTCCTGGGAGCGGTCATTTATGAAATAGTGCCCAACCCCCTCTTTCCAGCCGTACAGGATAGGCTCGTGCCGCCACTGGTAATCCTGCCGGCTGAGGACGAAGCTGGACTTTTCCCACACAAGGCACTGAGCCAGCTTGAGGCCGGAATCGCTGAACGCCTCCCGGAACTTGGTGCCAGTGCTTTCCGCGTGGAAAATATAGGCCGCAGCGCCTTTTTTCATCACGTCAAAAGCGCAGCGGAACGCCGCCCGGAGAAATTTGTAAAAGTCGGCGGATGTCATCTTGTCGTTCTTTATCTCACTGGTAGCCCTGGGGCCGGTCTGGCCCAGATAGTTTTCCAGAAACACAGCCTTGCCGCCGTAGTCCACGTTGTAGGGCGGGTCTGTCACCAGCAAGTCAAGCTCCGCGCCGTTCATGAGCAGGGCCGCGTCCTCACTTTCGGTGGCGTCGCCGCACAGCAGACGATGGCGGCCCAGCTGCCAGACGTCCCTCCGGTTGGTGACGGGGGTCTGAATCTCAGCCGCCGCGGCATCCGGGTCAAATTCATCATCCTGGGCCTCGTCGGGAATGTCCAGGGACTGTATCAAGTCTTCCAGCTCATTCCGGGTGAAGCCCGCGGCGGTGAAGTCGTAGCCGTCCAGGTCCAGGCCCACCAGAATTTCCTTGAGCTTTTCGGTATCCCAGCGCCCGGAAATCTTATTGAGGGCCAGGTTGGCCATGCGCTCCTTATTTTTGTCTTGGATGTTCACCACGACCACACTGGCCTCGGTGTAGCCCAGGTCCATCATCACCGTGCGGCGCTGATGGCCTCCTATGATGGTGCCGTCGAAGTTCACCACGATGGGCTCTACATATTTGCCTCTGGCCTCGGGGGAAAGGATAAAGCTGTCCACAAGGGCGGCTTTTTTTCTGCCAGAAAGTCAACTATCAACATGAGAACGAACAGGAGGTAACGAATGAAGATTCGTAAATTATTCAAGAGGGCTGCGGCGTTTGCTTTGGCTGCGGTCACGGCATTGTCCGCCGTCCCTGCCACGACAGCGTTCGCAGCGGGTGACATCGGAACGATTAGCTTTACCCACACCTACGACGGTGCAGGGAATGCCATCCGATATAATTCCAGTGCCAACATTGGAGGTCATACCGCAGGAGGAACAGGCGAATACAAGTACCGTAATCTGGAAGAATCAAGACGGCTGTTGCTATCACTGTGGAATGCCACTGGATATTTTGGATGAGAGGGAGATTTTCTTCAAAGTGCCGAAGTCCTGTGGCGGAAAAGAGGAAGTGGCAAATATGGCGTATGTTCACGCCGACTGCCAACGAATCTATCTTGAGAGCCGCTCGAAAGAGTGATGAAATGCTTGAGCCGTATGAGTGGAAACGCTCATGTACGGTTCTTAGGCGAGAAAGGGCGAGTAATCGCCCCGACTTAGCCGACTATTCCCCGCTTGTAAAGGCGATGCAGGGCGAGGTCGTCCACATCTCGGCGACGAGCGACAACCACATCAACGCAATGGACATGAACTCTGATTACGGCGACGGTGCGAACCCCGTCATCTTGAAATCAGAGTTTATTTTGTCTTTGTGCGAACAGCTCATTGGCGGTGCGAGTTTAGGGGCTAAGCAGAAATCCATTATCGACCGCTGCACGGCAAGCGTCTACCGCTACTACCAGCAGGGCAACTATATGGGTACGCCGCCGACCTTGCAGGACTTCCGTGAGGAGCTGTTAAAGCAGGACGAGCCAGAAGCGCAGGAAATCGCCCTTGCGATTGAGCTTTTCACGGACGGCTCTCTCAACACCTTTGCCAAGCATACGAACGTGGACACCCACAGCCGCCTTATCTGCTACGACATCCTCGATTTGGGAAAGCAGTTACAGCCTATCGGTATGCTCGTTGTCCTCGACAGTATTTTAAACCGCATCACCCAGAACAGGGCGAAAGGGAGGAACACCTTTCTTGTGGTTTTACAGTAACCCCCTGCATGGAATCAACATTGACGCCGTCCGCATCGCGTATGACGTGGGCGGCGAAAAAGACAGACGGAAGAACCCAAAGGGGAAATCCTGCGGAAACGTGTGGGAGTTTCCGAGGATTATGCCTAATTATAAAGAAGCAACGGGGCATCCCACGCAGAAGCCAGAGAAACTGGCGGAACGGATGCTGCTTGCAAGCAGCAAGGCGGGCGATTTAGTGGTAATCCCCTTTGCAGGCTCTGGGAGCGAGGTAGTCCAGTGCATCAAAAACGGGCGTGACTTTATCGCTTCTGAAATCAATGAAGTTTATGTGGAGAATATCATTCTGCCACGGCTGCAAAAAGAAACGGCTTGCAGTGTATCGGCACAGGAGAAAGGAGGATTTTTATGTCGGAGATAAGGTTTCGCAACGCAGCCCACCGTGATTTTTTTCTGGAAAGTATGATGAAATGCAGGGTAAACGACTGCTATCACAGGGCGTTTTTCTATGTGATGGGGATTGCGGGGGAAACAAGGCAGAACATCAACGCCATGTTCGATTTTAAGACGGACTGCATCAAGCCAGAGGGGATGCACGGCGGATGGCAGACAAGCGGCACGGTCAAGGTCTGCCACCTTGCCTTTAACCTCTGGAACGGTTACGCCGAGGAGGGGCGTGAGAAACTCTTTACGCCAGAGGAATTGTTCTGCTGCGAGTTCGCCCCGTATTTCATGGAGGGCATCAAGGCACGGTATCCCGAATATTGCAGGGACTTACCCACGCCCAAGAAGCAGGCGGAGCATACACGTTAAAGTATAAAAAGGAAAGGAAATGCCTATGAATTTTAAGAACAATAAAACCATTCTCTGTACCGCCGCCGCTGTTACCTTTTTAGGAGCGGCGGTTTTTTGCGGCATTAAGATTTACAGCCATTACCAGCAGATAGACGAGCAGACGGAAGCCTTTGCGGAGATTGCCGAGGTTGTGGAGAACGCAGAGCCAGAGAAAGAACCGCCAAAAGATAAGGATACGCCCGTCAGCGAGGGCGAGGATATATTGGCAAAATACAAAAAGCTGTATTTGCAGAATGAGGATATGGTCGGTTGGATTGCCATTGACGGAACAAGCATCAACTACCCTGTCATGCAGAGCAGGAACAATCCCAACTTCTATCTGAAGCACAGCTTTGAAAAAGAATACAGCGATTTGGGAGTGCCGTATATCCAAGGGGACTGCGACATCCTCACAAGCGACAATCTGGTTATCTACGGACACCACATCAAAGGCGGCAGGATGTTCGGGGCGTTGGAAGATTATAAATCCAAGAGCTTTTATGAGAAGCATAAGAGCATCCAGTTTGACACCCTCACGGAGCAGGCAGAGTATGAAGTTATCGCTGTTTTTAAGACCGTGGCATACAGCTCGGAGGGCTACCGCTACTATGATTTTGTCAATGCGGAAAATGAAAAAGAATTTGATGCCTATGTCGGGAAGTGTAAGGAGCTTGCCTTGTATGATACGGGCGTGACCGCTGAATACGGGGATAAGCTCATTACCCTCTCCACCTGCGAATACTCCGCACAGAACGGCAGGCTTGCCGTGGTGGCAAAAAAGGTAAACTGACATGACCTCAAATCTTCTGAGAAAGGAGGTCGGATTTTATGGCTGATATAAAGACCAGAGATCCCCGAATATGTGGAGCTTATCAAGGCGGTGATGATGCAGGAATCTGGGGGAAAGGGCAGCGACCCGATGCAGGCGGCGGAGGGGAGCTTCAATAAGAAGTACCCCCATCAGCCGAACGGAATCAAAGACTCCGAATATTCCATCGAATGCGGCGTGCAGGAATTAAAAGCTGCCCTTGTTTCAGCCGAAGTGGAGAACCCGATTGACATGGAGCGTATCAAACTTGCATTGCAGGGCTATAACTTCGGCAACGGGTATATCTCATGGGCAAAGACCAACTACGGCGGCTATTCCTATGCAAATGCGGTGGAATTTTCCGCTATGCAGGCACAGAGGTTAGGTTGGGAAAAATACGGCGACACGCAGTACCCCGCCCATGTATTACGTTACTATCCATATGGGCGGGCGTTTACAAGCGGAGGAAACCAAGCCATCGTAGAAGTGGCTCTGACACAGCTCGGCAACGAGGGCGGACAGCCTTATTGGAGCTGGTACGGCTTTGATGGGCGTGTGGAATGGTGCGCCTGTTTCGCATCGTGGTGTGCTGACCAGTGCGGCTATCTGGAGAGCGGCATCATCCCGAAATTCTCTTTATGCTCGGATGGCGTGAACTGGTTTAAAGGCAAAGGGCAATGGCAGGATAAGAACTATGAGCCGCAGGTAGGCGACCTAATTTTCTTTGATTGGGGGAGCGACGGCTCAATCGACCATGTGGGCATTGTAGAGAAATGTGAAAACGGGACGGTCTTCACCGTGGAGGGCAACTCTGGGGATGCCTGCAAACAGCAGAGCTATCCAGTTGGGAGCAGCTCAATATACGGTTACGGAGTGCCAAACTATTAGCAGGGCAGGGCGAAAGAAAAACCAGAGGTTAATCCTCTGGCTGCTCTTTTGCCTTACATATCCCCTGCGCCGTCCCTGCTATGATAGTCAGTTCTGCATCATCAAAAGTATCAAGAAGCACATCTAACCGCCGACGTAAAGTTGTTTTCTCTGTCGGAACATCTGGGTGTATGTACTGGTCTACGGATATGTGGAACATTGTAACAAGCTGAATAAACAGCCGAAAGCTCGGATACTGCCCCTCTTTCTCCACAGATTGCAAATGCCTTGCCGAAATGCCAAGCTCCTCGGCTAATTCCTCTCTTGTAATCCGCTGTTTCTCACGGGCATCTTGGATTGCCTGCCCTAATTCCAGAAAATCAAAATTTTCTAAATCATTACTCATTTTTTCACCGCCCATACTAAAAAATTTTATAATATCTATTTTACAGAGATGGAAGTTCCTATAAAACGATGTGAAATCTCTGCTAATAAGAGGTTCTATCTCTTGTCTTGAGAGATAAAAGTGGGTATTCGCACAGTTGAATCACAAAAAACAGATAATTATAATGGGAGTATTAAGTGGTTCAGTATAAAAATTCATACGCCATTCACACAGAAATGCTAAAATAAACTTGGAGGTGCTCTTTATGGCAAAGATATTGATTGTAGAGGATAACATAGATACAAACGAAGCCCTTTCTGAATACTTGCAGGAAGCAGGTCACGAAATCATATCCGCATATGACGGAACAGATGCTTTAGAGCTTTTTTCGCAGAATACAGTGGACTTAATTGTTCTTGATATTATGCTCCCTACCATGTCGGGGCTTGCAGTATTAAACACTGTACGAAAGACAAGCCAGATACCAGTTATCATGCTTACGGCTTTGGAAGATGAATATACACAGGTATCAAGTTTTGACTGTCTGGCAGATGATTATATGACAAAGCCGTTTTCTATGGTAGTGCTTGGAAAACGCATCACGGCATTGCTCCGTCGGGCAGGTGGCAAAGAAGAAACAAAAATTTGGAAATATGGTGATTTGACAGTTGATTTTTCTGGGTACTCTGCTTGCAACCCAAAGGGGAAAATAGATGTAACGCCAAAAGAGATTGACTTGCTGAAGCTCCTACTCGACCATAAAGGTCTGGTGCTGTCACGGTCGCAGATATTAAATGCAGTGTGGGGAGATGACTCTTATGTGATAGACCGTATTGTAGACAGTTATATTAGGAACCTGCGTAAAAAACTGGAACTTGACTGTATCGTTACCGTAAAGGGGATTGGCTATAAGTTAGAGGTGGGTATATGAAGAAACTGAAATTATTTCCAAAGACTTTTTTATACACATTTAGCCTAATGATAATTATTGTGGCGGTTTCCCATTTGCTAATCTATATCCTGCTTCCTACTGTTTACAATTACCGACAGCGTAATGCGTTGGAAGCAGATATTGAGAAATTATGCGAGGAAATTGCAGATACAGAAGATGCGGGCAGGCTCGCTTTCGTGACAGATTTTGCGGGGAAATGGTATGCGGATATTCTGGTAAAATACGATGGATACACATATGAAATGAAACTGTTGAACGTGGGGGATAACGGATATTTGAAGCGTTCAGAGGACGCCGAAAATCCAAGTGGCAATAAGGAAGATGTGAATATCATTGCAGAAAAATCGGATGACAAGATAAAAATATCATTATCCCAAAGTCCCAAAGGAGATAAAAATTATTTATATGCAGAACAGATATTTCCGAACCAGAAAGGGTATGTGAGGGCGGTCATATCAAGGCAGCAGATTGAGGATGCAGTCAGTACCATCATAGTTATCCTGCCTGTTACAGCATTTGCCTGTACGCTTATCTCACTATTGTCTGCATTGCTGTATTCCCATATGCTCACGAAGCCTATCAAGCAGATTACTAATGTAACAAAACAAATGCAGGGATTAACGCATGGGATTTCCTGCGAAGTCCATACACACGATGAAATTGAAACATTGGCAGACAATGTAAACGCACTTTATAATAATCTGCTAAAAACAATCCATAACTTAGAGCAGGAAATTTATAAGGTAGAAGAAATGGAAGTGCAGAAAACAAATTTATTGCGCTCTGCATCCCATGAGTTAAAAACGCCTGTTACGGCTATCAATGCCATGTTGGAAAATATGATTTTAAACGTAGGGAAATACAAAGACCATACGATTTATCTGCCAAAATGCAAAATGCTCACAGAACAACTTGCAGTGATGATTAAAGAAATTTTAGACACTTCAAAATCTGCAACGAATGATAAGGAAAAAGATACTGAAATTGATATATCAGAACTAATAGAGCAGATGTCGGAGCCGTATCAGATGATTGCAAAATCAAAGGGTATTCGCATAGAAATGGATGTTTCAGAAAACTTCTCTGTCCATTACCCTATATCAATGATAAGGAAAGTAATTTCCAATTTACTGTCTAATGCGGTTTCTTATACGCCCAAAGGAGGTACTATAAAAATTTATATAGAAGAACAAAAATTGGTTCTGGAAAATGAATGTGTCCCAATCCTGCAGGAATACCAAAAACATATATTTGAACCATTTTACCGATTTGAATATGGAGTTAAGGAAGCCCCCTGCGGGGATACCATGATGCCATTCGGCGGAAACAGGGAAACAAGGGGGAATGGTTTAGGGTTATACATTGTAGACACGGTATTGAAAACGCTGCAAATCCCCTATATGTTTACCGCCTTAGAGGATAATAGTGGGATGCGTTTCACGATTGAATTTGAATAGGATAAAAAAGCTGTCTGTATCGAAAACAGGCAGTTTTTTTGTGATTTCACATGCCATTCACATTAGACTGATACCCCACTCACACCAGAGGTATAAAATTTAAGCGAAACAAACGAAAGGAGGAAAATTTTTTGAGCAGCTTGAAACGGGCATTTCTTTATGATGTACGGAAGAAAGGAAAAAGCCTGACGCTTTTTTTGCTATTGCTTTTTCTGACTGTTTCCGTTATGGTCGGCATTTCTATCCGAAGTGGAACAGAAAAAGCAGCCAGAGCTTTACGGGAAACGATTGGGGCATCCTTTACGATGAGTGGCAGTATCAATCATCTGGAATTTGACGGAAGCGAAACGGGATATACCGCTGATAAAATCCCTATCCCGTATGAAACAGTGAAACAGATTTTAGGCGTTGGCGGGATAAAGGCGTACAATGCCGAGCAAAGTCTTCCCATTTCTGCGGAGGGGATGGAGTTTCTCTCTGGAATGGAAAGCGGTAATCTTTCTGCTAATACGGAAACCGCTTATCAGACAGATTTTGTAAGCGGGATATTGGAACTGACGGAGGGAAGGCATATTACGGCAGAGGATACGGATGCGGCTGTTATCAGTGCTAAACTGGCAGAAGAAAATAATTTAGGGATTGGCAGTGAGTTGATATTGAAATCTGTTTCTGATGGCAGCGGGGAACAGGCAAAAGTTTTCGTCGCAGGAATCTATGCCAGTGACAGCAAAATGGAGTATGACGATGACACCATTTTTACGACGCATGATATTTTCTGGAAGCTGTCTAACCAAAAAACATCTGCATATTCTGGAAACGTGGCTTTTTTTGTGACCGACCCAGAGGAATTGACGCACATTGTCAAGCAGGTAAAACAGATTGCATCTATTCCGTGGGAGGACTATTTTATCCGAATCAATGAATCGGAATACCAGTCAGTTGCATACCAAATCCAGACCTTAGAACAGCTTACGGGAATCATGCTTTTGGCGGTTATGCTTATCGGTATCATTGTGATTTTCCTTGTGCTTGCCATGCGGATAAGGAACAGAATACATGAAGCGGGGATATTGCTTTCCATAGGCACATCCGTTTCACAGATTACAATGCAGTTCATTTATGAAATTTTAATGGTGGCTGTATTGGTGTTTCTGGTATCTTTTCCACTAGGCAGTTTTGTCACAGGGCAGACAGAGGATGCCTTAAAAGGTATGGAAACAATCATCCATATGCCGCTTTCTCTGCAAAACATATTGCTGCAATTTCTGATAGAAACATTCGTTATCATATTCACGGTAATTATGGCATCCCTGCCAGTTGCCCGTATGAAGCCAAAAGATATTTTATCAAAAATGAGCTGACAGGAGGATAAAAATTATGAGTACATGGAAAAGAGCATTTTTATATACGGTTCGGAAAAAAGTAAAAACGGTTATTTTATTTTTTTTGCTGCTGGCAATGTCCACATTTACCTTAACTGGACTGTCTATCTATAAGGCAGCGGACAATTCAGCATACAGCCTGCGGCAATCCATAGGCGGGAGCGTCCGCCTTGAATTAGATGAAAATAACCGTGCGAACTGGCAGTATCAGCAGGCGGCGGGAGGAACGATGGTCGCTTATACGGGAACTCCCATCACTGACAAGGATATTCAAGAGATACTGTCAGTAGATGGAATCAAGTCATACAATGGTTTGGGAGATGGCAGTGTTTTTGCAAAGGATTTTGAGTTTATATCGGGCTTCAGCTTTGGGGAGGGAAGCGATTACAGCAGACTTCCATCCGTAACAAATTCAGAGTATTTCAACTTTTTTACCCGCAAGGCATTTCGGTTGGTGGAGGGGCGACACATCAAAGAGGACGACGACCATGTTGTTTTAATCAGTACGGCAGTTGCAGAGAACAATAAGTTAAAGCTCGGCGATACCATTACCGTACAGTGCTGTTATGACAGCGGGGATTATCCCGATGTACCGCTGAAAATCATCGGCATTTATGAGTATATGGGGGACTCTGAATCTTTTCATACTACATCAACGGACAAGCGTAATCGTCTGGTTATCGACCATAAGGCAATGCGTGAAATTATGCAGAGAGATGAAATCCAGTATGACAATGGCGTTGATTTTTATGTAGACGACCCCAGAGAAATTGACGGCATCGCAAAACAGATACAAGCTCTTGATTTGGACTGGGACTGCTTTAAGCTCACGGTAGATAATTCTGCTTATGAAGCGGTCGCTTCGTCTTTGACAGCGATGCAGAAACTGATTATCTGGATGATTGTAGGATGCGTTTTGGTAAGCGTAGGTATTTTAACATTGATTTTGTCTATGTGGATAAAACAGCGGCGGCATGAAACGGGCATATTGCTTGCTGTCGGGATAACGAAAGGCAGGATTGTCTTTCAGTATATTATAGAAATCCTTATGATAGCAATTCTGGCATTTGGATTGTCTTATGTTGCAAGCAGTTTTGTTTCGCAGGGAATCAGCAATTTGATTTTCCATCGGGTAGCCGAATCGCAGGAGGCACCAGAAATAGAAGTTCCAGACGATGGATCAGAGTATCTTGACATAACAGGGCAATATATCCCCTATGATACTTCTGAACTGGAAACGGTGGAGAGTGTTCCGGTAAATGTCAGACCAAGTGATTTGCTCTACATCTACATCTTTGGGGCATTACTTATTGCTGTTTCCGTTTCAGTTGCATCTATCACGGTCATACAGATGAAACCAAGAAAGATTTTATCACAAATGGATTAGGAGGATTTTACAATGAGCGTTTTCGAAATGAACAACATCCGTTATTCCTATGACAATAAGCGGAATGTATTAAACGGTATCAACATGGCATTGGAGGAGGGGAAAATGTACGCTATCCTCGGACAGTCGGGATGTGGAAAGACCACGCTTCTGTCACTGTTGGGAGGTCTGGACAGCCCCATAGACGGACAGATTTTATACGATGGACAGGACATTGAAAAGTTAGGGCTTGCCAATCACAGAAAAAATAATGTGGCATTTATCTTCCAGAGCTACAATCTGATTGACTATCTAACGCCAAAAGAAAATGTCGCTTTGACAGCAAAGCTTTCACCGCAGCCAATTTTAGAGGGTGTCGGGCTGACCGAGGAAGAATGTAAACGAAATGTCTTAAAACTCTCAGGCGGTCAGCAGCAGCGTGTGGCGATTGCCCGTGCATTGGCTTCCGATACAAAAGTAATACTTGCGGACGAGCCGACTGGAAATTTAGATGAAGATACAGCGGCAGAAATTATCTCCATCTTGAAAGAATGCGCCCATGAAATGAATAAATGCGTGATTATTGTTACCCACTCGAACGACCTTGCAAAACAGGCAGACACTATTTTCCGACTGAAGAAAGGAAAGATGATTCAAGCTTGATAGTGAGTAGAAATTGAAACATAAAGAATTGTAATTTCTAAAATCAAATTGTTGTAATCTCAAGTTATGTGAGATGAAAAGTCTGAAAATTTCATAAAAATAGGATTTGACAAACTGCTGGTTTTCATGCTATAATAATTTGCACTAATTTTAAAGGAGAACAGTTTCATGAGCTTTTACATCACAAACGAACTTCCGCCTAAAAAGAAAATCAGCTCTGTACAATCAAATCCGATGAAACATTGTACAGAGTATAGCGTAATATAACACGTTAGGATTTCATCGGGAAATGCAGCAGTACATGAGAGGGATTTTATGTCTTTTTCATATATTGTTTCTTTTTCCGTACAAATTTGTGTGCAGCAGGCTATGGACAGTGTTTTGTCCGTAGCCTTTTGTTGTATATGGGCTGTTTCCTGCAAGCGGTTTGCGATGGAACGGATATAGCAGAAGGCATGATACCAAGAGTATCTGACTTCTGCTATTTTTTTGCCCATTTTGAAAAATCAGACAGTAAAAAGAGAGGACAATGATTATGAGTTTATTAGAAGTTACGGGATTAACGCATTCTTTTGGAGAAAATTATCTGTTTAAAAACGCAGATTTTACATTGAACAAAGGGGAGCATATCGGGATTGTCGGTCAGAACGGGGCGGGAAAAAGCACGTTCATAAAAATTTGCACGGAGCAGCTTATCCCCGACTCTGGCAGGATAGTATGGCAGCCGAACACAAAAATAGGGTATCTCGACCAGTACGCCCAAATTGATAAAAGCGTGGCGATGAGGGAGTTCCTGCAATCCGCATTTTCTGGGCTGTATGAGATAGAAAACAGGATGAATGAGCTGTACTGCCAGTCTGCGAATGGGGATATGGCAAAGCTAGGCATGGCGGCAAGGTATCAGGAAGAATTAGAACGCAAAGAGTTTTATTTGATTGACACAAAGATAGAACAGGTAGCGACAGGTCTGGGCTTAACGGCAGTCGGGTTAGACAGACCGATTGAGCAGATGAGCGGCGGGCAGAGGGCAAAGGTCATACTGGCGAAGCTGCTGCTTGAGAAGCCAGATATTTTGCTTTTGGACGAGCCGACGAACTTTTTGGACAAGGAGCATGTTACATGGCTTGCCGAATATCTTTCCAGCCTGCCAAACGCTTTTCTGGTAGTATCGCATGACTATGACTTTTTAGAGAAAATATCCACAAGGATATGCGACATTGACAACGAGAAGATTACAAAATATTTTGGCACTTATTCAGAGTTCACGAGAAAAAAGGCACTGCTCCGTGAGGATTATATCAGACAGTATGCCGCACAGCAGAAAACCATCAAAAAGACGGAAGAATTTATCCGCAGGAATATTGCAGGGAGAAAGTCAAAAATGGCTCGTGGCAGGCAGAAACAGCTTGACCGAATGGATAAGATGGAAGCTCTGGAACAGAAAGAAATCAAGCCACATTTTCGGTTTGAAGCTCTCCCGCTGACTACGACAGAGCATCTAAAAGTAAAACATCTGGATGTTGGCTATCATTATCCTGTTTTGTCGGACATCAGCTTTTCCATAAAAGGGGGAGAGAAAATTGTTATGACGGGATTTAACGGCATTGGCAAATCCACCCTGCTAAAAACGCTTATCAGCCAAATACCCTCATTAAGCGGGAGTTTCCGTTTTTCGGAGCAGGTAAAGATTGGGTATTTTGAGCAGGAGCTGGCATGGGCGGATATAGAAAAAACGCCCATTCAGATTGTTTCCGATGCTTACCCGTCGCTTACGATAAAAGACGTGAGAAAGCGTCTTGCGGGCTGCGGCATCTCAAGCAAACACGCCATGCAGGAAATCGGTACTTTGAGCGGAGGGGAACAGGCAAAGGTTAAAATGTGCCTGCTTATCATGAAGCCGTGCAATTTCCTTATCATGGACGAGCCGACAAACCATCTTGATGCACTGGCAAAAGAATCATTGAAAACCGCACTGGAAGAATTTGAGGGGACAGTGCTGTTGGTGTCGCATGAGGAAGCGTTTTACCGAGAATGGACGCAGAAAGTGATAGACATAGAAAAGAAAATATAGGTGAAAGGCACATTTCCAAATAGTATCAGAGGTAAAGGGAAGCCCACAAAATAGAAAAACAGTGTTTGGTGGGCTGCTTTGCCATGCCAAAAATGGAAGTCCTTCCAAATCTGTTTTCAGTTTGGAGGGATTTTTTTGCATACGGGAAGTGCTTTTTATTTGCATATATCGTGTCGGGGATGGGTTGGTAACCTGTTAAAAAAATCCCCGTCAGCGTATGGGGGCTTTGCACCCTGCAAGTAGAAGTCATATTTCTATATATTAGAACTAAAATCTCCCTAAACCGTGAAGGTCACAGAACCTTTGCGGTTTCTCTTTTGTCGTTTTTTGTTAGAACACGTCGTAAGGCGGTTTCTGGGATTGGATGCCGTTCTCCGCCCGTCAATCTGGATTTTCAAAAAAATTCAGATTGATTGGAGGAAATTACAATGCTTGAAAAGCATCCAAACCGAAAAAAGGACAAGTATAACCCGTACACTTTGACGATAGCTGAGGGGCATTATTACCTCTCTTTTAAGGACGGGCGTGGAAAGCAGCAGAATATTGAGCTTGACGAAATGCTGTACCAGACATTTGACAGATTTGAGCTTGAGGACATATCCCATCTGAACAGGGTGAGCAGGCACATTGAACACTCCGAGCTGACCGATGAAACGCTGAATGACAGAGCTTTTTATAAGGCAGAACGGATTGAGGATATTGTTTCAGAGAGCATCGAATACGAGCAGCTACATAGGGCGGTTTCCGAACTTCCCGAAGTACAGCGGCGCAGGCTGAAACTGTACTTTTTCGGGGAGCTGACCTATGAGCAGATTGCGAAGCTGGAGGGCTGCACGAAAAGGGCGGTAAAATTCAGCGTGGATATTGCGGTTGAAAAGCTGAAAAAGAATTTTAAGATTTTTTAAAATTTACACTACACGCAGCCTTTGGTGAGTGAGCAAACAGGTGAAGGGGCTTAAGCCCTTTCACCTGTTTCGCTTTATGGCAGGAACGGGACGGCTCTTTGACAACCGAATACCCATTCACCAAATACATTCTCTTTGTGGCTGTAATAAGCGTAAGCGTGTGCAGCGGTACGCCATGACCCGCCGAAAGGCAGTAAGCGAAAAAATATCGACTGAAAATATCGGGCAGCTCCCGATTTCGCCAAGACCCACAAAGAGGACAATGATACTCCCGTCCAGCCACAGTCCGAGCGGTAACCAGCCCGCCGCAGGCAATGGGGGCGGCTCTGTCAGACCGACAGTTGGGGTGTAATTCCCGTGGCGTCAGTTCGCTGCTGACCGTTTGGTGACTTCCCTTGCGTAATCACGCATCAGCATTTTCGGGGTGTCGAGGACAAATAGAAAATGCTCTCTATCATAAAGCCAGATGCAGGGCGGTCAATGGAAACCATTTTAGGCAACATGGACAGCGTGGTGTTCCTCGGGGGCCGGGAGGCCAGCACCATCAAGGAAATATCGGAGAACTGGCTGGGCAAGGCCACCATCTCCATGCAGACGGAGGGCCGCTCCCGTGGGCAGTCGGAAAGCTACAACCAGAACACGCAACGGCTGGGCCGGGAGCTTATGACCCCCGCCGAGCTTGCCACCATGCCCGGCGACAGGTGCATCCTGCAACTGCGGGGCCTGCCGCCGTTCTATTCCCGGAAATATGATTTGAAACAGCACCCCAACTACCGATACACGGCGGAGGCGGACAAGAAGAAAAACGCCTTTTCGCTGGAGCGGCTTATCTGCCGCCGCATGAAAACGCTCAATCCCAACGAGCAGTACACCGTGTACGAGGCGGACGTGCCGGACGGAACGCCCATAGACGAGGACGAGGACATCCTCAACTATGACGATTTGGACGACCCGGACGCTTTTGTATAGCTTTGGGACATTTTGAAACTTACGAACATGGAAAAGCAAAGTAGCAGGGCCATGACCAGCGCCATGCTCTTTCTTTTGATTGTAGATGTCATTTGCTCTCCTTTTCTGCCCGTTTGGGCACAAAAAAATCGCACCGTGGTTTCACGATGCGCTTGGTGTTAGTGTTCTTTTTTTGTTCTTATGCGTACCCGATATAAATTTTGTAGGTGCCATTTCCGGTGGATTCGTACCATACCCACACGTCTGTGATATCCGGGTCGTTTGCATATCTATTCAGCCGACTGCTGATGTCCCGCTCCAGGCAGGTGCTGTGGGGTCCGGCCCCGATGGGGTTGTCCCAGCAGTCTACTGCGCTGCTTTCCAGCCGCAGGCCCAGCCCCTGGGCGCAGCTTTGGGCGTAGCCTATCCAGTAGCCGATATCGAAAGCAGGTTCCTCTATGACCGGCTCGGGGGTAGGTTCTGCCGGGGCTGGGGTAGGCTCCGCAGGGGCGGGTGTTGGGGCTGGCGGCTCCGGTGTGGGAACGGGTGTCGGTATCGGCGTTGCCTCTGGCGGCGGGGTGGGAGTGGCTTTCACGGTGACTTTCAGGTAGGCGTCAGGTTCGGTGGCAGGTGGCTTGGGAGTGGGAGTTGCTGCCACTGTTTTTGGCTCTATGGCAGGATTTTCTGGCTGCTTTTCCGATTCCTGCACCTCTTTTCGCTGGGCGGCAGGGGAGGCTTTGGGCTCCTCTTTCTTCTTTTCTGCCGTATCCAGCTTAACCTTGAAGCCTGCTGTGATTTGTGCTATAATGGCGCTCGTGTCGATGTGTCCATCGCTGGTATCGGTGGGCGAGGCTACATTCAGTACAAGCGCCTGGGGCGCAGGTTCCGGCTCGGAGCGTGTGGCTTGTGGCTGTTGTGCATGGCACCCAGCGCTGCTCACCAGCAGGGCGGCAGCTATAATCGAAGTCAAGATTTTCTTCATAGGGTTCATCCTTTCTTGGAGTTTTTCTTGACCACAAGCATACCATAAAAAACGAAAAAGTCCAGACCAAGCCCGAATAAATATGCAACAAAGATTCAGCCAGAAATGCTCCACGATCTGGGCGGAGCGCGGATCGTTTCCAGGACTATCGCCTCCCCTTACATCGACATAAATGTGAAATCAACGGCTTCTTCCATTTCCTCCTGGCTTATCACCTCCGGCTGGGCGAACCGCTCCATATACCGATCAACCTCCGTATCCGTGAGGGAGCGGAGGCTTTCGGCGTTATCTCCCACCACCAAGAACGGCCCGGCGATGATATCTTCGCCCACATGGCGGTTGCCCTCCAAGCCGGTCAGCTTGCCCTCGTCATTGCAGAGAAGCACGGTGCCGTCCTGATTGTATAGGACTTCCAGCGGGCCGCCCACGGCCTTTTGCATGGAAAGCAAGTCACGGCCTACTTCACTAACAAAAGGCGGCCTGCCGGGTTCCACATATACAATCCGCAGGAGAGCGTCTGGTTTGTGGGCCTTTGCGGGGTCGAAATCCACCTGCTTGAACCCCAAATGGTCGCAGAAAAACGTGCCGTTTTCGGTCAGCACCACGCCTGAGATGGACAGCGAGTGCCCCCGATGCAGAGGGTGCCCGCCCATGTTGAACAGGGAGTAGACTTCTTCCAGGTCTTTGCAGTTCACGTCGCCCCGGAACACTTCCTCATAGATTCCGGGGTCAATGCCAGCTCCCCCGCGCAATTCCATGGTCTGTTCAAGCCCGCGGAATTTCAAGCTGTCCTCGTCGTAGTCGCTGTCAATTTGGAATATCCGGATCTGCAAGCGCCGTACCTCTCTTTCTCTGAATTTCGCGGCGGGGCAGCCTGCCCAGGCTCTCTGAAAGCTGCACGAACGCCGCCTTTTTCAGTTCCGTGGGCAGGGAGTCCAGCAATTCCAGCAGCATGGTGCGGTCATCTGTCATGGCCCGAACAGTCTTGTCCTGGCAGTCATCGCAGAGCTTCTCCCTACGGACGATTACCGTCCTGCCATCGCTGGACTCGGTGAAGGATAGCACGTCATTGTAAGCAAAGCCCACCCGCTGCCGGATTTCAAAGGGGATGGTGATACGCCCCCGCTTGCCAAGAATACGCAGCAGTTTTTTCACTCATCCAGCTCCCTTCCGTCACAGTTAGCCTCGCAGGGACATCCCTCGCAATCGAACTCGCAGGGGACAGCATTCAGCGGACAGTTTTCGCAGTCACGGTCGCAGACGTAATCATCCGTGGTGTCCGGCGTGTCGATGATGATCTTGCCCTCACGGGCGCTCACTTGAATGATACTTTCGGTGTTGATGCCCGCATCCAGAAACATCTCCAGAGGCACGGACACCAGAATAAATGGTTCGCTTGCCAAAATAATCACATCCTATATTTCAAACTTCATTTGTGCTGGCTTTGCATTTTCCCGCTCGAACAGGTCATAGTTGCCGATGAGCAGTTCTTTGAACTCTTTCCCGGCTTCATACCGCTGGGCCATGGAGTGGACTCTGGTGAAATCATAAATGGGAAATCCATCGTACAACTCCCGAATCTCTGTACAATCGTTATACGAGAGCAGAAACCTGCCCTGCATCTCCTTTGCCACATCCCGCAGCCGAACATGATCGGCCCAGGCAAACTCTACGGCGTACATATCCTCCGTGGAGAAGTACGGCGGGTCGAGGTAGAAAAAGGTGTCAGGCCGGTCGTAGTGGTGGATGAGGGTTTCAAAGTCCTGGTTCTCCACCACAACATTGGCCAGCCTACTCTCCAGTTGCTGGATCAGGCTGAACAGCCGCCGCAAATCAAAGGGCTGTGATGCAAAAGATTTCTTCCCGCTGGAATAACTGTACCGCAATAATTTCAGGTACATAGCGGCCCGGCGCACATCGTAATCTTTCGTGATACGCTGCCGGATGGCCTGCAATTCCTCTGCCACTGGCGGAGGGAACAAGATTTTCGTCATTTCCATTTCTTCTTCCAGGAATCTGTCATCGAATTGTTCATGCTGAAAAAACTTCTTGATAGCCTGGAAATCCGCGCGGGAATTGAGGTTGCAAAAACCCAGTTCCCGGATAGTTGCCATGGTGCGTTCCTTCATACATTGAAATAGGTTGACGAGATTCCGGTCGAAGTCGTTATACACCTCGAATGGGTCAGAGGGCTTGCCCAGCAGCACGCTGCCGGAGCCGCCGAACACCTCCACAAACCTGCCGTATTGCAACGGGAACAAGCTGTAGATAATGGGGAGGATGGGCGCTTTATTGCCCACCCACGATACCGGCGATTTGATACATCATCATCTCCTTTGTGTGCCGGAAAACCGTCCAGAAAACGAAAAAAGGCCGGTACCAATCGCTTTCTGAACGATTGATACCGGCCTAAAATTTTGCTATACTTATTTCATGGATATCCCGATGCTCATGTCCTCTGTTTCTGCGGTTTCCTCTATCTGGGAACTATCAAAGCCGCCCAGACGGTTGGGCACATAATCAGACAGCCACGTGCCCCCAAAGGCGTCATGTGTCTTGAGCCTCCAGATTGCCAACCGGCCCATATCCACGTTGACCCCCTCAAAGGGAAACAGCAGGCAGGTCAATCCGTCATGCTCAAAGGAAGAGCATTTCTCAAATTTGCTGCCGTTCCGCAGAATACCTTCCTCGGTCAGCATTTCGTTGATGCCATCCACCCACTCCCGCAAATCTCCGCCGCAGCCCTGGATGATGAGCCCTTCTGTATTGCCCATGGGGCGCAGGTCGTCCGTGGAAATATGCTTAATGCTCATAGTTTCAGCCCCCCATGCTTTCTTCTTCGTCCATATCTTCATCTTCCTCCTGTTCATCGTTATCCCACAGGCTGTTGGCATACTCTACGGCTTCTCTCCCAGCAGGACGATACTCGCCACAGAGGGAACCGTTGTGGTACTCATCCTCGCCGCAATTCTGCCCGATGTCCTCGTCGGCCCACTGGTGGGTGAAGTCCAAGTCGGGGTACATTTCGGAGAGTTTTGTCACGATGGGTTTGGGAGGCGACCCAGCCGTCTGGAACCGCAGGGATTTGCCGTCAAACTGAACGCCGCCCTCGTAGCCATAGGCGTTCCATTTGGTGCCCCAGTTCTTGATGCGCCAGTCGTACCAGGTGGTAAAGCCCCATCTCTGCTGATTTTGGAAAGCCTGTTTTCCTAACTTCCACGTTGCTGAGTCGATATCCGGCCGCACACGGAGAAAGGCTTGCTCCGCTTTTTCAGGAATATTGGACAGGTCGAAATTCTCTTTTTTGCTGTTAAAAGTGTAGACTTCGATGAAGTCCCGGTAGGCTTTCAGACCACGGTCTGTGCGGCTGCCTTCCTCAATATCCAACTCCGGCGGCATGGGAATCAGCTTGTTGAAATCAATGGAACCGAGGCCATATTCATCGTTCTTAATGGCCTCAAACAAGGCTTTGACCCTGGCGGTATCGCCCTTGATTTCAATGATATTTGTTACATGATTAGGCACGACATGACCTCCAGTAAATATCTTTTATTTTCTCGCCCAATGCGGAGATAACAGGCACTGTAACAGCATTTCCGGCCATTTTATAGAGCTGTGCGTCTGACAGCCCAGTATCCGCAGCTTTGTGGAACTGCTCATCACCAAATCCCTGCAAGCGCCAGAATTCGATAGGCATGAGCTTTCTCACTTTGCCGTAATGCAGATTGCCATCCGCGTCCCGCACAGGTACAGCGAAAGGGGCTTGTCCTTCCACAAAAACACCCGATCTCGCGCCCTTGAACTTGCCAATACCCGCATCCTGGTTAGCTAGCAGACACCTTGCATTCTCCGTCAATTCAGGGCTTTCGTTCAGGTCAATAAAAAAATACCCCTGATTATTTCCAGGGGTAACAGTGTGCGCGATCTTATCTCCAACCCTGCCGCGCCGGGTATTCATGGTGGCGTAGGCCAGGTCTATGCTGTCGCCGGGGTGGGCGAGCTGGTACCCGGTTTTCGTCATGACCTTGATGGGCAGGCTCACATCATAAAGCCCGCTGCGCCCACCAAAACCTCCAGCAGTGCTTGTCAGGGTGAGGGCCACTCCGCTGGGGGAGTAGACCCGGCAACCTTCCGGGCCTGGTAGGACTTGCTCAAGAGTCGCTCCATTTGTGCTTGTGAAAGAAAGTATTTCGCCGGAACATTTTCCTCTAAGATATCCGACAATATACACCCTTTTGCGGGACTGGGGGACTCCAAAATCCTTGCTGTTAAGCACCTGCCACGCGACATCGTACCCCAGTTCATCCAGCGTACTGAGGATGGTCGCAAACGTCCGGCAGTTGTCGTGCGAAAGCAATCCGGGAACATTTTCAAGCAGCAGAAATGCAGGTCTTTTAGCGGCGGCAAGGCGGGCAATCTCAAAAAAGAGAGTTCCTCTGGCATCATCTGCAAATCCTCTCCGCTTTCCAGCGATTGAAAAACTCTGACAAGGAAAGCCGCCGCAAATAAGGTCGATATCCGGCAGCGCTGCCGGATCGATGGTTCTGGCGTCTGCAAAAAACACTTCTCCTTCCGTATCGTACATGGTGTTGTAAGCCTGGTTTGCATACTTATTACTCCTCCGCCGAAAGATAGGAAAGAAGCGGATGGAGGAAAAAACGAATAACCCGAGAGGGATTATGCTGGAGCCGACGCATAAATGAATGAATGTTATGAGAGATATCCTGCGC
>NZ_JAWXXL010000032.1:0-41109 GCF_034334985.1 Acutalibacter intestini
TTCAAATTGTTTCCGACTGATGTCACTTGGATAGCTTTTCCTCACCTGTCTTCCCCCCTCATCCCCTCTATTTTATCACTGGACCGGATGGTTGGCTAGATACTAAACAGGTTCTAAGACAACTTCGACCTTTGAGATAGCCAACCGCTATGCCGTGGTGGTCAAGGGAAAGGAAACATTTCTATATGAAGATTGCGGTAAATGGTTTGTACTAATGAAGTCATAACGATATCCGGCATAAGAAATAGCATAAATGCTTCTATATAAGGATGGCAGTCATGTTCCTATTTGGGTTCACTCTGTATTGCACCCCGGAACCTTTTCTGGTATTATTTAGATAAACTCGCACTACTTGTTTTGATCGATACGGAAAAGGTGGTTTCAGCCTGGAAGGAGCGCAATATGACCAACAAAGAGCGGATTGTTCGCTTGATACGGCTTTTTCAAACGCAAACAGATGAGGACCATCCCATTTCGACCTTTGAAATCATCGACTATTTCAGTAGACTTGGGGCGGTTATCGACCGGGAAACCATCCGTGACGATGTGGACACATTAAACGCCTGCGGGATAGAGATCATTATACTGGAAGGCCGTCCCAACCGCTACTATTTTGCTGACCGCAAGTTCCAACTCCCGGAGCTGAAGCTACTGGTCGATGCAGTGGAGGCTTCCAAGTTCATCACCGCGAGAAAGAGCGATGAACTGGTGAAAAAAATCATTTCTATGGCCAGCGCAGATCATGGATCGGAATTGAACCGGCACCTGTACACAGTCGGCAGAATCAAGCCGGAAAATGAAAACGTCTATTATGTGATCGACGCCATCTTTCGGGCCATCAATGGGAGCGGAAAATCGCGTTCCAGTATTTTCGATATGACGTGCATCGGGAGCGGGTCCCCCGGCACGGAGGGGAGCCATTTGTCCTCTCCCCTTACGCCATGCTCTACAATGAGGATAAATACTATGTCCTGGGGTACTATGAGTTCTTTGAAAAGATCACAACATTCCGCGTGGACCGTATGGGTGTTCCGGAGGTTCTGGATGAGCCAGCCCATCCAAAGCCGGAAGGTTTCGACCCGGTTGATTATGCAGTCAATGTTTTCAGTATGTATGAGGGCAGTCTGGAAACCGTGGAGCTGCTTTGCGAAAACAGCGTGATGGATTCCATCGTGGACCGCTTTGGTGAAGATGCGGACACAGAGGCGGCGGACAGCGGGCATTTTACGGTGAGGGCGCAGGTTTCTGTAAGCCAGACGTTTTTTGCGTGGGTATTCCAATTTGCCGGAGAGGTCCAGATTGTTGGACCAGCTGCGGTTAAGGAGCAATATCAAGAGATGCTGCGTTCATCTCTCGCACCAGGCTCCGACCAGGTGACATGACGCGCTAAACGGGGAAATAAAAAAAATTCGCGGATAGTGCGGTGATTTCGCCGCACTAACTTTTTGCCCCATTGACTTCCCTTCCAGCATATGCTATAATTGCCCTATCGTGAGCAGAAGCTCACGATAGGGGGGGATAATGATGCGAAGCAAGAATCCTGAACTGATGAAGAAGATCAAGGCTTTTGCGGAAAGCTATTACCAGGAACATGGCAAAACGCCATCCAATAAGGTCCTAGCCGAGGCTATGGGCATTGGCAGGTCTACGGTGTACTATTACCTGGTGGAAATGGCGAAGCGCGGCATGATCTCCTATGAGAACGGAGAGATTTCTTCGGAGAACATCCGTAAGCTGACGCCGGAGGTCAACCATGCGGCGCTGGTAGGTTCGATCCCCTGCGGTGAACCGGACGAGCGGGAGGCTATGGTGGAGGAATACATTCCCCTTCCGGTTTCCGTGTTCGGCAACGGTGATTTCTATGTCCTGCGGGCCTCCGGCGATTCCATGACAGACGCTCAGATCAACTCCGGCGATCTGGTTGTGATTGAAAAAACAGACGTTGCCCATGTGGGAGATATCGTTGTGGCCCTGACGGATGACCGGCTCAATACGTTGAAACGTCTTTGCTATGATGATCGGAACAGGTGTTACTATCTGCATCCGGAGAATACAGATTACAAGGATATTTATGTAAGCAGCTTGCGTGTCCAGGGAGTGGCCAGGCACATCATCAAGGCGCTATGATGGAGGCAGATTTATGACGGAAGGAATTTCGCAGAGCGTACAAAACAGCTCGTGCGGTTATTATTATACACAGGGACCGGTTGTGCGTGCAAGCAGGGCCAGCCCCCCAGGAGGTGTTTCTTGTGAGTTCATTTTTTTCTGACATGGAAATTGAGGAACTGGCAGAAGGGTTGATGCGCCAGTATCTCGGACAGCAGCGGGATATTCCGCTCCGGGTAGACATAGAGGGTTTCCTCACCGGCTACCTGGGCCTTCCTCTGAAATACCGCAGCTTCGCGGAGGATGATTTCAGTAAGATCGGCTTTATCTCAGACGGCATCACGCCGCTCCGGATCATGGACCGGCACCGCCCAATTCGAGAGGTCTTTCCGAAGGGGACCGTTGTGTTGGAAAAGTGCCTGCAAAAACGGGGCGAGGAGGGCCGCAAAAGATTCACCGTTGCCCATGAGGCCGGACACTACATCATGGACAGGACGGTCACAATGGCGTCCTTCCATCGGGAATACGATAGTGAGCGCGCTTACAGTTCCCAGGAGCTAAAGGAACTGCTGAGTTTCCGGGAGAACAGAGTGGACAGGCTTGCGGCAGCGCTGCTTATGCCAAGATTCATGGTACATGAAGTGCTGAAAAGGTTTGATGTCTCTGAGCGGATCGCCATTTACGGAAACAATCTTCTGCGCCTGGAGGACAAACTGCTGGTCCAGAAAATGGCGGGTGTGATGGGAGTTTCCTACACCGCTTTTTGCATCCGGCTGAAAGAGCTGGACCTTTTGGAGCGACATGACATTTCTGAGTACATCGCCCATGAAATTGGGCTTGGAAGTGAGGTGGCGGTACTATGAAATCAGCCTGTCAGACCCAGGTAAGCCCGGAAACCGTCCACAAGCTCCGGCTCTCCCGTTCGGAAACAGAGGGACTTTCCCTGCGGGATATCCGCTGTCCCTACTGTGGTTTTCTTGTGGAACGGGTGTTTTCAGATGTTACCGGCCACAAGATGGTCCATTGCAGGAAATGCAAAGAGGAATATCCTGTCAATCTTGGGTATTTCCGACAAGCCAAACGCCAAAAGAAGTACGATGGTTTTCATTACCATCGCCAGCACAGATAACTAAGAATATAAACCCTACAACTTCTAATCGAGCAAGCGGAGAGAAACCGGTATAAGCTGGTGGAGACTGCCAAGCGCCGTACAAGGTTGGAGCGGTTGTGGTAATAGTAACGGGCTTACTATTCCATAACTGTTCCGATGTGTACGGCGCTTTTTGCTTGCCTGATTTTGCCTTGTATGGTGATAAAAGACCTTCCATGCTGTGTTCGGGAAAGGAGAATCATGAATTACGATGCTATTGAAACAGGAAAGAGAATCCAGGGACTTCGCAAGGAAAGAGGGCTGACACAGGTGGGGCTGGCCGAACAGTTACATATTAGCTTGCGTTACCTGCAAAAACTCGAGTCAGGGGAACGCGGTGGTTCCATCGAAGCATTAGAGGAAATTTCGACCTTTTTCCATGTGAGCCTTGACTATATTATTTCCGGCAAATTGCTGAATGTTGAGATGCGGTCTCAACTTCTAAAGATTGCGGATACGCTTAAACAAATGGCCTTAACACAGTAACTCCCCGAAAGAGGGGTAGTAAATGCGGCAAAACTACCCCGACAAGGACGTCTGAAAATCTCGGGATATCTGCTAGAATTTACCTATCAGAAGATATAGCTTTTCTGATGGGAACCTTGAGAACAGAATACGCATTTCATCAGGCACATTCCCATATGTACAAAAATGCAGAGCCAAACAGGTTGGAGCGCCATGATCCCGAAAGGGTGAGCGATACATCCTCCTGCAAAGGGCAGGCTGCTCCCGCTCGGGCGATGACAGCATAGGGGGATAATGATACTTCCGTAACTCGCGGCCCGGCCACAAAGAAGGCGGGGAAGCCAAGCGCTTATGGAGCGGATTCGCAAACCGCCGCCTGATGATTTCCCCGATTCCGGGGGGCCAGGGGCAAATTGGAATCGCGAACAGGCTATATTCAACGGCCGGTACGACGGGCCGTTGCACAGATATGAACGCGAAGGAGTGTACGCAATGGAACAGAAATACCAAGAGTTTTATCGCGGCGAAATCTACTACACCGATGTGAGCGGCATGTCCAGGTGCAGACTGGCAACTATGCAGCCCGTCCTTGTCCTTCTGACCGACCAGGGGCTTTACGATACGCCAACCGTTGTTGCCGTGGAAGCAAGCTATGCCGTTGGGGAGTCCTCCCAGCCCACCCATGTGGAGCTGAGCGATATCGGCGGTCTGCCCGGCAATGTGATGTTTCAGCTTGAAACCTCTCACCCCATTGACAAGCGCCGCCTGAGAGAGCGGGCTGGGAGATTGAGCGATAGACAGATGGAGATGATTGATGCCGCGCTGCGGGCGGGCTTTTACCTGGGAGATGAGGACAATCTGCCTTTGGAGGTGGGAGCGCCGTGACAAGCACATCCCAGCTATTACAGATTGACCCAGAGTTCGAGAGCAAAATACCTCCGTTGACGGAGGATGAATACCGGCAGCTGGAGGACAATATTCTTTCCGAGGGTGCGGTCCTCATGCCTCTCATTGTGTGGAATGGCATTATCGTGGATGGCCATAACCGATACAAGATTGTGCGGGAGAATCCCCATATTCCCTTTACTGTACACGAAAAGGTCTTTGAGAACCGCTATGAGGCCCTCAGCTGGATATGCCGTAATCAGCTTGGCCGCAGAAACCTGACCTCGATCCAAAAGAAAATGCTCATCGGCGACCGGTATGAGGCCGAGAAGATGGCCCACGGTGCAAGCGAAGGTTTTCAAGGTAATCAACACATCAAGCTGGTATGTGGCCAAAATGACCACACACCCGAATCGGGAAAAACGCGGAAAAGGATCGCTGCGGAAACAGGCACCAGCGAGAGCTATGTGAAAAGAGCGGGGCAATTTTCCCAGGGGGCCACCGCCGCCGAGGAGGTGTCCCCCGGTTTCCGTCAGGAGGTCCTCTCCGGGAAAGTCAAACCGACCCAGCGAGAAATGCAGATGATCGCCAAAGCGGAGCCGGAAGAACGCAGGTCCATTATGGACAAAATTTTCTGTCCCGGAACGGTAAAGGCCGATAAAGAATCCTCTGCCCTGATAAAGAAAATCTCAGAGGATATGGCGAAGGAGAAACCCGGCATGACGCCGCAAAAGGCGGTAAAGCAGTTTGAGTGGAAGATCACCAGGGTCCTGCAGGACTTTGACGATACCTTTGACCAGTGGCCCCAGCTTATCTCCGATGAAATCTACCGGAACCAGGTGACGGCCACTTTACAGGATTTGAAGAACTACATTTTACAGATTGAAGGAGGGAAACGATATGAATGGGACCGTGACGCAAGAAAAATTATATCGTGAGATGTACATCGACAGCTCTGAGCTGCTGATCCCCCGCGACCTGTACCAGCGGAGCCTGAACAATGGCCGTGTCCGGCAGATCGCCGCGAACTTTGACGAGCGGGTCGCCAACGAGCCGAAAGTAAGCGCGAGGGACGGCGGGTATTTCGTGTTCGACGGCCAGCATACCGTGGCCGCGAGGAAGCTGCTGAACGGCGGCGGGGACCTGCCAATCCTCTGTAAGGTTTACACGGGCCTGAATGAAAAGGAAGAGGCGCTCCTGTTCGCCCAGCAGACCGGCTTTGCGTCAAAGGTTTACCCTGGCGCGAAAATCCGGGCCCTGGTGTTCGCCGGGGAAGAGACCGCCACTGCTTTTGTAAAGGCCACCGAGAGCGCGGGCCTGCGGCTTTCCTTTAACCAGACCAGAGGAAAGAACCGGATCGGCTGTGTCTCCGCCGCGTACAGGCAGTTCCAGAGCCTTGGCGGAGAGATTTACGCGGAAGCGCTGGCTGTGATTGCTTCTGCCTGGAAGGGGCACAAAGACTCGTTGCGTACAGAAAGCATCCAGGGTGTGACCGGCTTTGTGGGTATGTACCACGACGAGTACGATCCCAAGCGCCTGGCCAGCCGCTGCCGCAAATTTGACCCCATGCACATCACTCGCAGCGCGAATGCCGCCGGGGATGCGCTCCCTGTGCCGCAGAAATACGTCTTTGAGGTCTGGAAGATTTACAACGGCAGCAGCCGGACGCACGCTTTATCGTTGAAGCTATGAGGAATAATTTTCCGAATAGAGACAAACCGCCCTTACATAGATTTCATCACAGGAGGGAGTTTTATGGAATCTATTCACGCCAATTTTGGAGATATGCAAAACATCGACATCCGCACCGTAAACCCCGCCACTCTGCGGGATATCGAAGATGTGACAATTGATACCAACCAGCCAAAAGCGGAGCGGCTGAAAAGCTACATAGAGCAGATCGGCAATCCCTACTGCTACCGCCACGGCAAATATGTGGTAAAGGTCAGCTTTGCCAATACTGACAAAACCTTGGAGGACTGCCTGCTCTCCTACCTGCGCTCCAAATGCTAAGCGCCTTTGAAAAAACACTTGACGTCATCGAAAGTCTGTGGTAAGCTGTCCCCAGGACAAAATCAGCGCTCTCCGATGGCTGTGAAGTGTTTTCTTGATTTACACTGAACAGTTAGGAGAGAGTATCATGGAAGAAATGACTGCCCAGGTGTGGAACGCCTGCGGCTATGTTCGCTTGTCCAAAGAGGACGGCGACAAGGAAGAAAGCAACAGCGTCACGGGTCAGAAAGATTTGATCCGGGACTATTTGTCACGCAACCCGGAACTGCGGGAATGTGGCATGAAGGTGGATGACGGATTCACAGGCTCGAATTTTCAGCGGCCGGCCTTTCAGGAGATGATTGCCGAGGCCAAGGCTGGAAAATACAACTGCATTGTGGTCAAGGACCTCTCCCGGCTCGGCAGAAACTATCTGGAAACCGGGGAGTACATTGAGCACCTGTTTCCGTTTCTCGGTGTTCGGTTCATTGCTATCAACGACCATTTCGACAGCATGAATAGCCATGTGGAATCCGATGAGCTGCTTGTCCCCTTCAAGAATCTTATCAATGAGGCATATTGCCGGGATACGTCAGTCAAAATTCGGAGCCAGCTTGAAATCAAACGCCAGCGCGGAGATTTCATCGGCTCCTTTGCCGTTTTCGGCTACAAAAAGGACCCCGCTGACCATCACAAGCTGATGATTGACGAATTTGCCGCCGATGTGGTGCGGGACATCTTTGACTGGAAACTGGAGGGCGTAAGTGCCATTGATATTGCCTCCCGGCTAACTGTCAGCGGAATCCCTACCCCCATGGACTATAAGCTGTCCCATGGTATGCGCTACACCACGGCTTTCCGCGTGAAAGAACGCTCGGTGTGGAGCGCCGGGATGGTGCTGCGAATCCTCAAGAACCCGGTCTATACCGGCGTTTTGGAGCAGGGCAAGGTCACCACTCCCAGCTATAAAGTCAAGCGTTTGGTGCATAAGCCCCGCGTAGATTGGGCTGTGGTGGAGAACTGTCACGAGGCCATCATTGACCCATTTGACTTTGAGATAACCCAACGCATCCTGACTCTGGACACCCGCACGGCGAAGGCCGGACAGCCAGTGGAGCTCTTTTCCGGCATGGCGTACTGCGGCGAGTGCGGCGGGGCGATGGTGCGGAAAATCGTGTCGGCGGGCGGCAAACGGTACGCCTACTATGTTTGCGCCGCCCATAAGAATGAGAAAACCTGCCATTCCCACAGCCTGCGCACGGAGGCCCTGGAAAAAATAGTGCTGGAATCCCTGCGGCAGCACATCCGAGAGGTCATCGACCTGTCCGCACTGTTGGAGCTGACCGACGTGGCAAAGCTCCAGCAGGCAAATATGCGCAAGCTCCAAGCCCGCCTGGACATGAAGCAAAAGGAGCTCGACCGCTGCCACACCCTGCTCCGCTCGCTGTATGAGAGCCTGAATGACGGCATCATTGAGGAAAAAGAATATCAGGAATTAAAAGCCACCTACCTGCGCCAGCGGGACGAGGCCGAGGTGCAGATCGACCGCCTCCGGCAAGAGATGGGCCGGGAGATGGAGCTGCCCAACCACAGCTGGATAGAGCAGTTCCGCAAGCACCAAAAAATTTCTTGCCTTGAGCGCCGCCTGGTGGTGTCGCTGATCGAGCGGGTGATGATCTATCGCGACCGCCGGGTGGAGCTGGTATACCGCTGGCAGGATGAGTTCCAGGCGCAAAGTGATCTGGTCCGTCAGGCACTCCCCGAGAGGAGGGCTGTCTGATGGCAAGGACGAAACGCAAGGTCAACCCACTGGCTCCGGCGGCAGAGCAGGCCGCTCCACAGCAGCGAATATACAAGGTGGGCGGCTATGCCCGGTTATCTGTTGAGGACAGCGGCAAGCCAGGGGCCGACACCATCGAGGCCCAAAAGGAGCTGATCGAAAGCTACATCGCCGCCCAACCAGATATGCAGTTCTGCGGTCTCTACTGCGACAACGGACGCACCGGGACGAACTTTGTTGAGGTAAGATAACGTAACCTTTTTTGCAGAGGGTGTTATCTTACCTCTTTTTGATGTATGTTAGATAGCATAACTCTTTACGTCGGCTCCTATCTGTCTGAAATAGGAGATACTTTCGGTAGGCTTGTCGCCTGTATCAACTCTGCCGACAAAGCTATAAAAGATTTCGATTTTGCGGGTGTTCGTTTCCTTATCCAGTTCGTGGATAAGAATACGGTCAATAAATTCATGGACGTTTTCGTAGGTCAGTTCGGTAATGGTGGTGTATCTGCGTACCAGTGCGACAAACCTTTTCACGTCTGCGCTGCGCTCGGTAGCGTTGTCGATTTCCTGTGTCAGTTCCGCAATCCTCCGGGTCAACGTCTTTTTTTCTTCATCATAGCCGGAAGTCAGAAAAGCAAACTGTTCATCTGAAAGTTTCCCTAAAGCGTTGTCCTCGTAGAGCTTGCGGAATAAGATATTCAGCTCGCTAATCCGGTTCTGTGCCTTGTCAAGCTCTTTCCGCTGCTGCGTCAGCGTCTTTTGTACTGCCTTTGCGCTGCACTCGTTGGCGGTTTCGATAAACTCCTGTTCGTGCTCTTTCACATAAGACGTTACGCGCTGCAAGTCTGCAAGGACAAGTTCTTTCAATACGCTTTTGCGGATATAATGCGTAGTGCAGAGCATATCATTTCTTGCCCGGTTGCGGTAGTTGCCGCAAGTATAGGCGTGTTTCCGTTCAAGCGTCCCGGCTCCGCGTACTGCATACATTTTGTAGCCGCAGTCCCCGCAAAAGAGCAGCCCGGAAAACAGGTCGATTTCATCAACCTTTGTCGGGCGGTGCCGGGTGGCAATCCGCTTCTGTGCAAGTTCAAAGGTTTCTTCATCAATCAAAGGTTCGTGAGTGTTGGGGAAGAAATACCTTTTTTCCTCCGGGTTCTTTTTCGTCTTTTTCGACTTATAAGATACCTTGTAGGTTTTCCCGGTTATGGTATGCCCTAAATACTCTTTCCTTGTCAGAATGTCGTACAGCGTCTTGTCGGGCCAGTTGTACCATGCGTTGAGCTGTGGGCGGGGGTGGCGTTTGCTTCCTGTCCTGCGGTAGCGCAGTTCCCCGACGGTCAATATCTCATTGTCCCGCAGCCAGTTCTGGATTTCACACATACGGTCGCCCCGTACATACATTGCAAAAATCTGTTTTACGACGTGCGCCGTTTCCGGGTCGGGTATCAGATGATTGCGGTTATCTGGGTCGATAAGGTAGCCGTAAGGGGCTTCGCCGTTGACGCGCTCGCCTTTCTGCGCCTTTGCCTGTTTGACAGCCCGGATTTTCTTTGAAGTGTCGCGGGCGTAAAACTCGTTGAACCAGTTCCGCAGAGGGGTAAACTCGTTATCTTCCCTTGCGGTGTCTACACCGTCGTTAATGGCAATGTAGCGCACTTCATATTCGGGAAAGACAATCTCTATCAGCTCCCCGGTTTTCAGATAATTACGTCCCAGACGAGAAAGGTCTTTTGTTATGACGGTCGCCACGTTCCCGGCTTCAACTTCATGCAGCATGGCTTGAAGCCCCTCACGCTCAAAGCTCACGCCGGAAAATCCGTCGTCTACGAAAAAGCGCGTGTTGAAAAAGTGGTGTTCGTCAGCATACTTTTGTAAAATCAGCTTTTGGTTCTGTATGCTTTCGCTTTCCCCGGCTTGCATATCTTCCTGGCTCAATCTGCAATATAAAGCGGTAATCTTGTCTGTCTGTAACATTTTGTCCTCCTTTCCGACGACAGACAAGCATGGTATTTGTACTGTCTATATTATACCACATACCGCTGCCTGTGTCATGTATAAAATGTGAAGAAACGCCCTATTTTCGGGCGTTTGCGGGGTTCAGCTCCATGTCTTTGCGAATGAGCTTCTTTATCTTTTTATCCAGTGTGTCCGTCGCGTGTTCACTTGCGGACGAACATACAAGGTAAGTAACTTTTCCGATTTTATGCTCCGTTGTGGTAACGGGCGTTTGGTTTTGCGTCAAAGAAAATCCCCCTTTCTTTCGCAAACATATAATACAGTCTATGAATAGCAGCAAGTCCACTATTCAAGAAAACAAAGGCTTTAATCGGACGGTCATTAGCATAACCTCATGGGAATTGCACCCCCGCATGGTTCTCATGCAGCCCTACCCATTGCCTGCGACGCTCTTAACGCTCGGACTGTGGCTGTAAGGAAGTATCATTGTATATTCTGCGTGTCGTCGCCCGCAAGCCGCTACACTTGCTTTCCGGCGCGGTGTTGGTCGCTCGGCTGTCCGGGCGGGGATAACCTCACCCGGATAGCGTCATGGCGCACCCGCCGTATGGCTCGGCGCAAAAGGAACGTATCCGATTTGCCCTATGTTCTGCGCAAGAGTTGCAGCTATGCTGCAACTCTCGTTATCATTGCGCCGCTTTCTTTTTCAAGGTTCAAAATGGCTGTGCTGTCCGCGTCAGCAGCGGAACGGAAAAGGGGGAGAGAGAAAGCGTCCCGCCGCCGTTGCGGTTATTCCTCTGCCTTAAAGGTGAGGACAGCCATCATCAGTTTTGCTTGCAGCCGTTCCCGAATGTCGTGGTCTACGCCAAAATAGACGTTCCCACGCTCGTCGTACAGCTTCCGCATGGAGAGGCGGGCTATGTAGCCGCTGAAATGCTGCAAGACAATCTTCATAGCGTCCGGGTCGCCCTTTGTCGCTGCCAAAATGACAGGATAGGGAACAAGGGCTTTTTCCGGGTAGCCGGGTTCGTTACCATTCGTCCCATTCATCAGCATTTTCCTCCAGATATTTTCTTAATTTCTCAAAAGAGCTTGTCCGCCTGTACTGTATCGTGCTTCTCGACGTGTTGAACAGCTCCGCAATCTCGGTATCGTTCATTCCCTCGAAGTAATACAGCAATATGGCTTTGCGCTTTTCTTCCGGCAAAGTACGGATTGCTTCAAGAAGCAGCTTTGGCGTGATCTTCTTCCCGGCTTTCTCAAAGACTGTTTCGGCGGCTTCACGTTTGAAATATTCATCAAACGTATGAAGCTGCCGCGCTTCGTCTAAGGTCATGTCGGAAAAGGTCACTTCCTTTGCCTTGTGTCTGCGAAGTTCTCTATGGGTGTCGCAAGCTTCATTGTGCAATACCGTATTACAAAACTTCTGAAAAGCACACTGTTTGTAAAACTCCCTGCTATTAGGTTCCACATTCTCACCTCCTTTCTCGTTGGAAAGTTGGTGGTGCTTCCCCCCTTTTCGCGGGGCAATACGGCGTTTTTCAAAAACGCCGAAGATTTTTTGAAATTTCTTCAAAAATTTTTTGAACGTACAAAATGCGCCCGTCCGAAAAGCCCGGACGGGCGCATAGGCATTGTAAGCAGTATCCAGATGATTAGACAGTTCATATATATAAGCGTAGTTTCCCCCGGTGGTGGGCGGGCTTTTTTTGATAAGTCAATAACTGTCGGATTTTGTCGATATGCTTTTTGCTTCATGGCGGCTACCTCCTTTAGCCGCCGATTTCAACAGTGATACCGCGTCATTCCTTGAGAAGATAAAAAAGAAACGGCGGATTTGATATTTCAAAACCGCCGATAGATTAGATATTGCGTAAAAAGGCATACAAAAACATCTGCTCCTCTAACGGTTTTTTTCTTTCCCCGTTAAGGGAGCAGATAATATTATTTAAGGATTGTGTACAGTTCAAAAAAACTTTCCTCTAAAGATACCTACTTCTTTAGTTGGTAGAAGTCATAAAATGCAGCGTGTTTAGTAATAAGTTCTTCAAATGTGCCATGTTCAATTATTTTTCCGTCTGCCATAAATACAATTTCGTCATAGAGTGTAAGAATATCGCTACTCATATTATGAGTGACAGTAAGTAGCGTTAAATCAGATATTGCCAATAGCCTACTTTCAATATCATATGCAGTTTGCATATCAATAGCAGACGTACCCTCGTCTAAAATCAACAGTGGCTTCTTACGAATTAAAGCTCTTGCTACGGCAATTCTTTGTTTCTGTCCGCCGGAAAGGTTATCTCCATTTTCTCCAACGTGATATTTAAGTCCGTTTGGTACTTGCTCAATAAACTGTGATAAACCACTATCAGACAATACGGATTGCAATTCTTCTTTACTGAAATCTTCGTGTAGGCAAATATTGTCAAAAATGCTCTCATCAAACATATAAACATTCTGATGAATGACCGACGATAGCGCAGTTATTTTATCAATATCCAAAACGGAAAGACTGTCTGCGTCATATAGTACATCACCTTTGAAATCAGAGTAATATCCGGCAATCAGCTTAATAAATGTAGACTTTCCACACCCACTCTTGCCGACAAAAGCATATTTTTTCCCTTTATCAATGGATAGTGAAATACCGTTTAAGACTTCGTTTTCCTTATCATAGGAAAAATGCAAATCATCTACATAAATCATTTTTTTGAAAGAGGGTGATTTTTTTGTATTTGTGTTCTGTTCCTTGTAATCTGAAAGGTTATTTAGCTTCTGTATAATTGGTTTTATACTCTTGATTTTGGGAATATTGCTAAAAATAATCAATAATGGATTTGCAAGGTTACTGCTTACCTGTACCATGCCTAACAAGGCTCCTGCACTGATACGATCAATGATAATGAAGTATGCAGAAAGAAAAACAACAACCACTTGAACAAGAAGCGCAAGCACCATAGAAACCGCTTCATTTGCCGCAATCGCCTTGTCAACAGAATATTTTGCTTTTATAGTGTCCTCGTTACTTATTTCAAATCGTGAGAGGACATATTTTTTCATTCGATAAGACTTGATAACCTCAAAACCGGATAACAGGTCTTTTACATGGTTTGTAAAATCGGATAGCATATCAGAATATTTATCCTGTCGTTTGGAGAGTAGTCCTCCGAATAGACTGGGTACAACAAGCATGATAGCGATTGCGATAATCACGCAGACTGTAACGATAATGTCAAAGTAAATCATTACAGCAAGGGAAGCTATAAAAATAATCGTATACTGGATAACTTGTAACAGGGGAAGCAAATAGTTATCTTCAATCATTTTTACATCATTCGTAATTGCGGATAAATAATCAGCAGTATTATTTTTAGAGTAGTCCTCAATCGTGTGCCGTTCAATTCCTATAAAGGTTTTAGAACGGACAGCTTTCATAATTTTACAGACAAATTTTTTGCTAAACAAAGATTGTAAGTACATGAATACTCCCATAAGTGCAAAGTAGGCTAAAGAAAAGAGTAGTATTCTGATAAAGCCGTCCATATCGCCCATATCTACAATATCCATAACTTGTTGCAATAAGATAGCAATAAATACATAAGATAGAGAACTGATTGCAGTAAATAATGCGGTAAGGAAAAGCAAGAATTTGTATTGTTTTAAGTATCGTATCATATAGCGGTGTCCTCCTATTTTCTGTTAAAAAGTAAATCGCAGACAAGCCCTACTGCCCCTAAACCAAACAGGCAGGTGGCGGCTGATTTATAGCCTTTTTCGGATAAATGTGCAGCCCCTATCATCAGTCCGATTTCTGCCGTAGCAGATATAGACTTAGATACAATGCGGAATGACCGCTTTTTCCATGCTTCATTTGCGACAACTTCAATTTTGTTTGCAGCATTTTCGATTTTTTGGTCTAATTTTGACATAGTATTCTCCTTTCATACATTAAGACGGTATGTATGCGCTTAAAAATAATACCTTACGAATGAATGTAAGGTTTGAAAATAAAACTGCCTTTTGCAAGGCAATTTTATCTATTCGCCTACGTTTAAGTGTTCAAAGTAATTTTGTGCCATACCGAAAATTTCATCATCAATAATCGGCAAGTTCATACTATCTAACAAATATTTGATAAATGCAAACTTTGAAAGTAGTTCTTCCGGGGTTGCAGGATAGACAGAGGGAATTAACCAAAAATTTGTAAGTAATGGCAAAAGTTCAGATAGTTCTTTTGCATACCCGGTTTGGATAGAGCCGTCCGCTATTCCCTCTTGAATAAGCTGCAACCAAAGAGGGGCAATCAATTTCCTGTTTGTATCAGCCAGTTCAGCCAACAAGCGGGGATTTTTCAAAAGAGGTATACTCTGTTTTCCAAGTTCAGTTCTATCATTATCTGCGTGGTTTAACTTAATGACTTCACGCATTTTTTCTAAACCATTTAGGTTCTTCTGATTTTGTACGGTAACAAATGGATTGTTGTCAAAAAAGAGTTTTCCCCCTAATGCGTCGATAATTTCCTCTTTTGATTTGAAATGATGATAAATTGCTCCTTTCGTCAATCCGCCAAGTTCATTTACAATATCTTGAATAGTTGTATTGTCGTACCCCTTTTCCATGAATAACCGCTGTGACACTTCTAATATCTTCTCAACGGTTATTTCTGGATATTTATTACGCGCCATGTATCTACCACCTTTCATTTCATTCGTTTGGTATGTATTATATTCTTTTTGTGTCTGCTTGTCAAGATACATTCAGCCGGTATTTAATTGCAAGGCGGAAAAATATGATTTATTTTGGCTAACTAATAGAACAGTGTAGACATATTCAAAGGAAAAGGTGAACAGTAAAATGTAATAGGGTGAATAACTATGGCAAAAAGACCAGTACCGAAATACGACTTCAAGGCTTTTGGGGCAGCGATAAAGGCGGCGCGGACAGGGCGCAAGGAGAGCCGCAAGAAAGTAAGCGACGAAATGTTTATCTCGCCGCGCTACCTTGCGAACATTGAGAACAAGGGGCAGCACCCAAGTTTACAGATTTTCTTTGAGCTTATGCTCCGCTACAATATATCCGTAGACCAGTTCCTTTTGGAAACGCCGCCGGAGAAGAACACGCAGCGGCGGCAGCTTGACGCGCTCCTTGACGGTATGAGCGATACAGGCATACGGATTGTGACCGCAACGGCAAAAGAGATTTCCGAAGTCGAAAAAGAGGGCGAATAGGAATGTCCGGCTTAAAACTGAACAGGATTTAGAAAGCGTTGTAATCTTTTTTGAGGATTGCAGCGTTTTTCTTTTGCGTAAGTTTGGCAAAATAGCTTTTTCTCCGTAGTAGGGGATAAGGGCATAAAGGATAAAAACATTCGTAGCAAGCATAGGAAGCGGGTACCCACTTCCGTATTTTCCCCCTCCCGCGCTGCGGCGCGTCGGTTGAAAATGGCTTGTTGGGAAGTGTCCCAAACCCTCGGAACGGAAAGGAAAGGAGCGAACACATGGACGGACGCAAAAGGACGGTGCAAATCAAATTCAGAGTGACGGAAGCGGAACGGGATTTAATACTGGAAAAAATGAAGCTCGTACCCACCCGGAACATGGCGGCATATCTGCGGAAGATTGCCATTGACGGGTATATCATTCAGATAGACCACAGCGACATTAAGGCAATGACCGCAGAGATACAGAAAATCGGTGTCAACGTCAACCAGATAGCACGCCGCGTAAACGCGACAGGAAACGCATACCAAGAGGATATAGAGGAAATAAAGGGGGTGCTTGCGGAGATATGGCGGTTACAAAGATTAAGCCTATTAAAAGCACTCTAAGCAAAGCCCTTGACTATATCGAAAACCCGGACAAGACGGACGGAAAAATGCTTGTGTCCTCTTTCGGCTGCTCCTATGAAACGGCAGATATTGAGTTTGAATATACATTGTCCCAAGCACTCCAAAAGGGGAACAATTTAGCCTTTCATCTGATACAGTCCTTTGAGCCGGGGGAAGTTGATTATCAGAAAGCCCATGAAATCGGAAAGCAGCTTGCCGACGCGGTAACAAAGGGGCAGCATGAGTATGTTGTGACGACGCACATTGACAAAGGACACGTCCATAACCACATCATTTTTTGCGCGGTGAATTTTGTAGACCACCACAAGTACAATTCCAACAAAAGGAGCTATTACGGCATACGGAACATGAGCGACAAGCTGTGCCGGGAAAATGGCTTGTCCGTCGTCGTCCCCGGCAAGGGCAGCAAGGGAAAGAGCTATGCGGAATACCAAGCAGAAAAGACGGGTACAAGTTGGAAAGGCAAGCTAAAGATTGCCGTTGACGCGCTTATCCCTCAAGTTTCCAGTTTTGAGGAATTGTTGCGGCGGTTACAGGCGGCGGGCTATGAGATAAAGCCGGGGAAATATGTATCATGCCGCGCCCCTGGACAGGAACGCTTCACCCGCCTAAAAACCCTCGGCGCGGACTATACAGAGGAAGCCATAAGGGAACGGATAGCGGGCAGACGGGCAAAGGCGGCGAAAGCCCCCAGAGAACAGCGCGGCGTTTCGCTGCTTATCGACATTGAGAACAGTATCAAGGCGGCGCAGAGTAAGGGCTATGAACAATGGGCGAAAATCCACAATCTGAAACAGGCGGCAAAGACCATGAATTTCTTGACGGAACATAAGATTGAACAGTACGCGGATTTAGTCAGCCGGATTGCAGAAATGGCAGCGGAAAGCGGACAGGCGGCAGACGCATTGAAGAACGCGGAAAAGCGGCTTGCGGACATGGCGGTGCTTATCAAGAATGTTTCCACCTACCAAAAGACAAAGCCCGTCTATGACGCATACCGCAAGGCAAGGAACAGGGAGAAATACCGCGCCGGACAGGAACAGGCGATTATCCTACATGAAGCCGCCGCAAGGTCGCTGAAAGCGGCGGGCATTGCAAAGCTCCCGAACCTTGCCGCGCTGCAATCGGAGTATGAAGCCCTCCAAGCGCAGAAAGAAGCCCTTTACGCCGACTATGGGAAGCTGAAAAAGAAAGTCCGGGAATATGACATTATCAAGCAGAACATTGACAGCATTTTACAGGCAGACAGGCAGCCGGAACGGGAAAAGGGAACAGAGCGCGGATAAGGATAGCAAAATCCCCGCCGCTGTGCTATGATAGGGCTATCAAAATGCAGAGGAGCGTTGAGCATGGAAAACCAGAAAATGCCGGAATATGAAACCATACGCGCCGCCGTCGCCGGGGAAAAATGGGCGGTGGAGAAAGTCGTGGAGTGCTACAAGGACGAAATCGACAGGCTATCGACGGTAGCGGTCAGACAGCCGGACGGAAGCACGAAACAGGAAATCAACGAAGATATGCGCCAGTCCATCACAAAGAAGCTGATAGAAGCCCTCCCGCAGTTCCCGCTTGAAGAAATGGAAAAGGGAAATGTCAGATAGGCAAAAAAAGAACAGGGCGCGGAAGCCAGTATATGACTTCCGCGCCCTGTCTTTTTATGGGTGCTGCTTTCGTGAATGTTACGCAGTAGAACGCCATTTTCGGGGGTAAAGGTATAAAGTATCGCCTATCCGATTTTCACGCCCGGAAAGCCCTGTAAATCAAGGGATTTTCCGCACCTACTGCGTAACAGGGGCGCGTCTTTTCCTCATGCGCTCGGCGGCTTGTCTGCGGGTGATACGCTTCCGGCAGACGGGGCAGTATTTGACACTGTTAGAGGTTGACGCAAAGAACGCGCCGCACTCGGTACACTTCTTCTTGTCCCCTGTCTGGTAAAGCTCCGCATAGAGTAGCCTGTCGGCGGGAAGCACCGCAGCCCGGAACCACTTGCAGAGAAGCGAATAGGAAATGAGCTGCGGACAAACGCACTCGTCCCCGTCGTCCAGTAAGATACAGTTCCCGTTATCATAGTTGCAGCACGTCCGGCGCACAAGGGCGTTGACTTTCCGGCTCTGGGGCGGCGTCAGCCGCTTAACCCCGTTCATACTTCATCAGCGGCGTAAATGGGAAGCACCGCAAACTCCGCTTCGCCCATGCGCTCCACTTTGGCAAGGGTACGGGCTGCAAAGTCCCGCATTTCCCCGTCCATAAAGGGCAGCGCGGCGTTCATGGCGACGATAAGCCCCTGTCGGCTCCCGGTCTTGTAAATGCTCAAAAGGTTTGTTTCCTCTACGGTCAGTTTTGTCATGTTCACACCTCCAAATCGTGATTTTTTGTTTTCGCCGCCGCCTTTTTCGGGGCGGTCTTTGCCTTGTCCGCTTTAAGCTGCGCCCGGATAGAGGGGCGGGGCTTCCTTATCTCCCTGTCCCGGTTCTCCCCCTTGTCAATCAGCGCATACGTCCCATGTCTGCCCTCGATTTTGGAAAAGGAAAGGGTCTTGTAGGGCAGCATGGAGAAAAGGCGGTCAGTGTCCTTTGTGGCTGCAAGCCGCATGAACGCCGGGGAAAGCTCTGCCATGAAATGGGTCTTGTTCGGGCTGTTCGGCTCGTAATGCCGCTTCATTTCCCGCACAATGCGCCGCGCTTCCGTTTCAATCAGCCCGTCCCGCAAGGCTGCGATATGCGCCTTGAAGTCCCCCGGCGAAAGCTGCTCCCGGCTGCGCCGTTCTTCCTGTAAAAGAGCTTGCAGCGCGTCCGGGTCGTTGGGTACGGCTTCAAAGCGTTCAAACTTCCCAAGCTGCGGGTCTGGGTTGCCGTTGAAGAACCGTCCGGCGGGTATCTCCCTTTCCCCTCGCTCATAAATCAGCTTCACCGTATCGGCGGGCAGCTCCTTTTCCTTGACGCGCTCATAATGTTTAGCGTAGTCCAGTTCGTACAGATTGCCCTTAATTTTCCCGCGCTCCTTTCCCGTCAGCTCGATTGCATAGGCAAGGACGCGGTCGCTTGTCTGCTCCATGTAGAAACGCCATGTGTTGTGGGGCGCGGTGTCTTTGAGGAAAACGTCGCGCTCCCGGAAACAGTGCGTCCCGGACGGGCGGCAGAACCACAAAAGGGTCTTGTCCTCCCTGTTGGGGCTTGCCGCCGCCTTTGCGATAATCTCTTTGTCAATGTCTAAGTCGCTCTGGTAAAAGCCTGTGTTCTGCTTCATAATCGCTTCAAGGGAAGCGAACAAATCCACGTTTTCAAATTTACTCTGTTCCGGCATGGGTCAGCTCCTTTCCAAGTCCTGTGACTTCTGCTTTGCGTTTTTCTTCTGCGCCTTTTCCTTGTCGGCTCTAAGCTGCGCCCGGATAGAGGGCTTCTTTTCCGGCTTCGCCCCTTTGCCGCGCTCCTTGTCGGCTTTGACAGCGTTAGCCAGGTCAACAAGGGAAATCTGCTCGCCCGCCTTTACCTTTGCTTCCAGTTCGTCAACGGTGGGGGTGTTGTTGATGATACCGTCAATCATGTTCCCGTTCTGCTCTGTGGTCTGCTCGGCGGTTTTCAAGGGATTGTCCCGCTGCGCCTGTTCTGCGGCAACGGCAAACGCCCGCGTCCCATTCCCCATAATCAGATACTTTCCGTCGTCCGACTGGTGGTGAAAGCCATATCCGGCGGCTTCTATCTGCTCCCGGCTCATGGCGGTTACATGGAAAGTCCCTCTCGGTGTTTTGACAGTTTCGCCCGTTTCCAAGTCGTCCGGGGTAAGCTGTTTCTGCTCCTGTAAAAACTCCGGCACTTGCCGGAAGCCTACGCTGTCAACGAAATGCGCCGCGTCCTGTCCGTCCTGATGAAGCACTACCACGTCCGAAACGGAAAGGCTGTGTCCCCTAAAATCTTTGGGGTGGTCGATATTGAAGCGGGTATAAATATCTTCAAGGGAAGTTTCCGGCGCAAGGGGCGCGGAATAGACAAGCTCATAGTTCGCCCTGTCAACCACATTCCCCGCCGCCTGCAGGCGGTCGTAAGGCTCAAAGCGGAAATCCCTTGTTTCGTCCCCGCCTTTTATCTGGTAAATGGAAAAGGTGTCTTTGTCCTGTCCGGCGGTCTGCGCCGTTTCCTGTGCCTTTGCGTAAAGCTGCTTTACGTCGCCCTCGGTCAGCTCGCCGCTTTTGAGCTGCCCCATAAGCTTGCGGCATTTCTCCGGCGTTCCCGTATAAAGCACGTCGCCCATTTTCGCCCGCCCGTTCTCCTGTGTCACATAGGCTTGCAAGAGGTAGCTGTTTTCCCGGCTGTCGCTGTAAGGGTTCCGGCGCACTCTGTAAATCGTTTCCGGGGTAAAGGCTTCTTTCGGGGCTGCGCCCGCTTTTTCCTGTGCGCCGGATTTTCCCGGTGCGGCTGCTTCCGGCTCCGGCTTCTCCGGCGGGGCTGCCTGTTCCTCTCTGGTGGGCTGCTCCTGTCCGGCGGTCTGCTCCTTGTCCTGTGCCTTTTGCAGCTCCGCTAAATTCCCATCTATGGAATTGATAATCTCGGCGGCTGCGCTGCGTATCGTTTCAAGGGAGCTTTTCAGCTCGGAAAGCTCCCGACCGCTGCTCCACCCGGCGACGTAGCCGAAAGAGTAGTCCGACGTGTCAAGCCCGTAATGTTGGCAGACGGTATAGGCGACGCTTTCCGCTTCGACTTCGCGGGTGCGGCGGTCAACGCGGGGCTGCTCGTCCTTTGGCGCGTTGAGGTCAATGTCGTGCAGCTTCGCATGGGCGATTTCGTGAATGGCGGTCTTTAAGGTCTGCAATTCGCTCATGCCCTCGTTGATAGCAATGCGCTTGTCCTCCAAGTGGTAGTAGCCATGAGAGCCGCCCTCGATATTCTCAAAGGCGATAGGAACGGGGGAAGTCTTTTCAAGGGCTGCGAAAAAATCCTTGTAGCGGTCAACGTCGCCCGTCAGCTCGTCAACGGCAATATCCGGCAGCTCCTTTCCCTCGGTCTGGGAAACGTCAAAGACTGATACCACCTTGTAGGCGGGTATGGTGATTTCCTTTTCCTCGGTGACGGGCTTTCCGTCCTTGCCGATTATGGGCTTCTGTGTGTGCGGGTCAATTTTCTGCATTTCCTGTTTGATTTTATAGGGCGACGGGGCAATGATTTTAATTCCCTTTTCCCCTCTCATCACATTTCGCTCAAAGTTGTTCTTCCAAGCGGAAAAGCCCGCCAAAAGGGAAGCGTCCGGCTTCTGCATGGCGATAAGGACGGTGTTTCGGAAGCTGTAATTATGGAATTTTGACATGACTTTCAGATATTCCTTGTAACGCTCGCTGTCAAAGAGTTCCGTAATGCCCTGTTCCAGACGGTCGGTAATCTCTTTTAATTTCTCGGCGGGCTTCCCGGCTGTCAGCACGATAGGGATAACCGGGTGCGGCTCCTGTGGCTGCTCTGCGGCGGTTCGGGCGGTCTGCTCTGTGGCGGCTGCGTCCATAAAGGTCTTGTCCTGTCCGCCGCGTTCCGGCTGTGGGAAGCTCATAACACGGTATTCTTTGGGTATCTCGTTTTCCGTTCCCCGATACCATTCGGTAAAGGTGTTCTGATTGTTATAGATATAGCCCTGTTCGGTAAACTGCCCCTTATCCTTGCTAACTGCGTCCCGCCCGTATTCTTCATACTTGAAATATTTCTTTGCTTCTTCGGGAAGCTCCAGCTCGTCCAGTTCGTCGATAAGATAATAACCGTAATCTTCTTCGCTGCGGACAGTGGGATAGAGCCAGTAACAGTCAAGGTTTTGTGCAAGGTTGATAAGGTCTTTCATGCTTCCGGCATACTCGCCATGTGTAACCGCCGCCGCAAATTTATCCTTGTCCCCGTCACTCTGCATTTCCAGAAGTTTTCCAAAATAATTCAGCTCGTCCATGCTTGCGCTTTGGATAACGGAAAGCGGCAAGTCAAAGGGGCAGTCCTCCGTAGAAGAATACCCGTTGATGAAAAAATCCTGCGGATTGTCTGCGGTAATGCCGACGCTTTCCATAGCCGCATGAAGCTGCTCTGTTGTGGTCGGCATGGGAAGCCACACGCCGCCCGGTTTGCCTGTTTCAAAGCGGCTGCGGCTGTCGATAAGAATTGAAAACTGCTCGTTTATGGTTTCACGCTCCTTTCTCTGTTCGGTGTCCTGTGGCGGCTCTGCTGTGGTGGGGGCTGCTTTTTCAGCGGTAGGCTGCGCCCGTTCCTCGCCCTCGATAGCATAGCCCGGTAAAAGCTGCCCGTTTACTTTGAAATGCTCTGCATACTCTGGCGGGATAGGCGGCGATACCTCGGTGAATAAATGCTGATAGGCTTTGATACGCCCATTCAGATATTTTTCCATAGCTGCCTTGTCTGCAAAGACTTTCCTTTCCTGTCCGGCGATTTTTGCCTGTCCGTAATTGTGGGGGCTGTTGGTGTAAATACTCCATGAAAGCGTCCACGAATAGGGAATGGATTTCTCTTTTTCCCTGTCATACCGGGTATTCTCGGATATGTGGTAGCGCATTTGGTAGACGCGGTTGCTGATGTGCTTCCCGTAGTCCGTAGCTTCCCACTGGTTCGCGGTATGCGTAGCTTCGGGTGTCCTCACATACTCAATGGCTTTGTCAATGGCAAGGGTCTTTCCCGCCTGTTCGTCCCATGCCGCCGCCTGTTCTTGCAAGGCTTCAAAAGCTGCCTGTTCAGCCGCCGCGTATTCTTCCCGCAATGCCTGTAACTGTTCTAAGGGCAGGGCGGTAAGCCCGGAAAGGTCAGCGGTCTGTTCCTCAAAATAAATATTTCGCTCTATCCGCATACTGTCAGCCGGGTCTAACTTGTCACGCTCAAACATGGAGTAACCTTTTTTCTTTTCCATTCATTCGCTCCTTTCTGAAATGGCGGCGCACCGCCGCGCTTTTGGGGTTCGCCCCGTACTACGGTGGGCTGTGCGTTATGCCAACAATTTTTTCATTTTTTTAGAGGGTTTGGGAAACTTCCCAACAAGCAAAATCCCCGTCCGGCGCGTCAGCGGCAGGACAGGGATTTACGGAAGTGGGTACCCGCTTCCTATGCTTGCTATTCAAGTTTTTAGTTCTTCTGCACTTCGATACGGTAGTTGACGTATTTCCCGCCAGTATCGGCTAAAACGATAGTTCCGTCGTAGGTCTTGCCTGTTTTCGGGGAGTAGAGCTTCTTCACATTCGCCTTGCCGGATTTAAGGAGCGCGGCGGCAATCTTCGGGGTAAAGGCGGTCTTGCGTTCCTCGAAAAAGCGGTCATTCTTCCACATGGTAAAGATACATTCCTTATTGCTGCAATAATAGTTTTTCTTCCCCTCATAGACAGGGGAACCGCACCGGGGACATTTGCCGACAGAGGGCTTTTCCTCCCGGAACAAATCCTTTTTCCCGTCCAGTGCTGCAGCGTGTGTCTGCACAAGCTCCCGCGCCATAGCTTCAATGCCGGACAGAAATTCGCCGGGGTCTGCGGCTCCCTTTGCTATCTGCGTCAGATTGTTTTCCCATTCTGCGGTAAGCTGTGGGGAAGTGAGCATATCCGGCAGAATACAGATAAGGCTGTTCCCGTTTTTGGTAGGGATAAGCTGCTTCCCCTTGCGCTCCGCAAAGCCGCCCTTTACCAGTTTTTCAATGACGGCGGCGCGGGTGGCGGGAGTGCCAAGCCCCCGGCGTTCCGCGTCCGGGTCGGTGTCCCCGTTCCCGGCGCGTTCCATAGCCGACAAAAGGCTTGCTTCGCTGTGGGGCTTCGGCGGCGTTGTGGTATGCTCCGTTACTTTTGCGGCGGGGTTAGGAAAGCCCTGTCCCTCGGAAAGCTCCGGCAGCGTCACGTCTGCATTTTCCCCGTCCTCCGCTTCGGGCTTATCTTTCAGCGTCGCCCGGTATCTGCGTTGAAGCTCTTTCCAACCCTCCGCAAGTACGGTCTTTCCCCTTGCGGTGAAGTCTGTCCCGGCGCATGAGAAAACCGCCGTAACCGCTTCAAAGATATGCGGCTCGGCGGTGGCAAAAAGCAGACGCGCCCCCGCAAGGGTAAGGATATTCTTCTCGCTTTCCGGCAGCGCGTCCGGGTCAGCCTTTGCAAGCTCCATAGTGGGAATGATTGCGTGGTGGTCTGATACTTTTTTACTGTCTAATACCTTTGCAACCTCCGGCGTGAAGTCCGCGCCCGCCATAAAGGGGAGCTTTTCGCAGAGCAGCGCGATAATGTCCGCTGCGGTGCCGCCCATGTCGTCAGTAAGAAAGCTGCTGTCCGTCCTCGGATAGGTAAGCAGTCTTTTTTCATAAAGGGCTTGTGCAAGGTCAAGGGTCTGCTTCGCGGTGTAGCCGAAAATGCGGTTCGCTTCCCGCTGCAAAGAGGTAAGGTCAAAGAGCTTCGGCGGGGCTGCGGTTTTCTTCTCTCTGGTGAGGGAAACGCATACCGCCGTTTGTGTTTCGCAAGCCCCTTTCAGCGCGGCGGCTTCTGCCTTGTCTGAAATCCTTTCGCTTGCCGCTTCCGCGCCGGATAAATCAAGGCGCACATGATAATATTTTTCTTTCTGGAAATGGGAGATAGCCGCGTCCCGGTCGGTAAGCATTTTTAAGGTCGGGGTCTGGACGCGCCCCACGTTCAAAGTCTTTCCATACAGGCAGGAGAAAAGCCGGGTGGCGTTAATGCCGATAAGCCAGTCAGCCTTTGCGCGGCAGAGGGCAGACGCAAAGAGCGCGTCATAGTCCCGCCCGTCTTTGAGGGAAGCAAAGCCCGCCTTGATTGCCCCGTCCTCCATTGAGGAAATCCACAAGCGGCACATGGGCTTCTTGCAGCCCGCCGCTTCGTAGACAAAGCGGAAAATCAATTCTCCCTCGCGCCCCGCGTCACACGCATTTACCACTTCGGAAACGTCGGCGCGGTGCATAAGCTCTTTTAGGGTTTTGAATTGCTTCCCCTTGTCCGGGTCAACGGTGTACTGCCATTCCTCCGGCAGAATGGGTAAGCTCTCAAAACTCCATTTTTTATATTGCTCCCCGTAGGCGGCAGCTTCCGCAAGTTGTACCAAATGCCCGACGCACCATGAAATGAGGTAGCCGCCGCCCTCGATATATCCGTCTTTCTTTTCCTTAACGCCAAGCGCGGCGGCGATAGTCTGCGCCACGCTCGGCTTTTCTGCGATAATTAAAATCAAATAAAAATCCTCCTTTGGGGTAAAATAAAAGAGTAGCCATTTTCGGCTACTCTTTAAATGGATTGTCTATTGATAGTCTTGAATAAATACTAAAAATTCATCTCCATATTTTGTAGTTCTTTTTGCTCTTGCACGTTCTTTTGAAACGGGTGTGTCAAAATCTATTATGCTTATTAAACTGTCTGAACAAAGTTGTCCTGTAATATGCTTTACAAATATAGTATCATCTGCAAAACAGGGCATTTTCTCAACAATTCCCTTTATAGGGTGTTCTGTTCCGCCAATTACACGAGTTGTTACCATACCTCTCCTAATAACATTGTCATTCTCATTGTAATTATTTTGTGAAAAGTATTTTAGTAACATGATATGGCTTAATGTGTAGCTGTCAAGCAATGACAAGTAAAAAAGTTTTTTATCCGTTGATATGTCTATGTTATTTGCAGAAGAATAAAGTGCATTAGCAAAAAGTTCTTGCTTTTCTTTCTGATATGCTCTCATTGCTCCCATAGTAGCAACTTGAATACAAGAATAGAAAGCCTCATCTTGTGCTAATTCATCTATTGAACGTGGTATTTTTTCTAATACTTCCTCAACTTTTAACTTCCACTCATTCATTCGCTTGTCAGCAATATATCCTTGTGCCAAACTTATATATTCGGCTAAAAAACCACCTCCGGGGAATAATGATACAGCTCCCTTTCCTGTTGCAATTAAAGCGTCTGTTAATTTATTTCCCATTTCATCATCTCCTTTGCTATATGGTAAACATTCTACCATACAAAAAGGAATTTTTCCACATTTCCTTTCAGCGTTCCGGCTCGCTTGCCTTTTTCTCCTGTACCTGTTTCAGACAGTAGCCCACACAAGGGAGCTGCCCTTTGTACGGACAGGAAGCGCAAGCCGGGGAATGGGGAACGGGCGGCGCATTGTCACGCCGCCCGCCCGGTCTTTGTATCATCATCTTTTCAAAGGGATTGTCGGTAAACAGGGTCATGCTTCCTCGTCCTCCTGTTCTTCATCACAAAGCCCGTCCCCCTCGTCCGGCTCCGGCTCGTCCTCGTCGTAGTCGTCAAAATCGAAATCTTCAAGGTCGGTGCCGCCCTTGACGCTCTGCTTCGGCTTCATAAACTTAAAATAATAGAACGCGCCCCCGCCGCCAAGAAGTGCCACGACAAGGAAAAGCACAAGCCCGCCCGCATTGCCTTTTTCTTTGGGCGGCTCCGTCGGTTCCTCGGTTTCCGGCTCCGCTTCCTTGCCGCTGCAAGCGGTTATGTTGTCCTTGCAGACGGGGCAGCTCACATTTACCTTTCCGGCTTCGCATTTATCGGTGCAACTGCAAACGACGGGCGGGGCTGCTTCGGTGCTTCCGTCCTCCATAAGTGCCATAAGGTCGGCTTCGTCCACTTGATTAAGGAAATGTACGGTATCCTCGCCCTCGTCGTCCCGGTCAATGAGGATATAAAAGTAATTGCCGTTTTTGGTCGTTACGGTGATAAGCTGCTTGTTGCCGCCGAAATCGTCTACAAGGGTCGCGTTCCCGTCCGGGGTAAGGGGTTCTTCCTTTTGGGGTTCCTCGTAGACAACGCCGCTGTCGTCAGTAGCGTCCTGTCCCTCCGGGGTCTGTGCAAAGGCGGTGACGGAAAAGCCGCCCGTCAGCATGAGGGCGGCGCAAAGTGCGGTCAAGGTTCTAAGGATTTTCTTATTCATTCTCGGTGTCCTCCATTTCTTCGGTGTCATGGTCTGCGGGTTCTGCGGGGTAGCCCGGCGCGGCTTCCATACCCGGAATACCGCCCCCGGAAAGCATAGCGGAAAGCTCATGCGGGGAAAGGCGCATGGAGCGCACAAGCTGTACGATTTGCAGGTTTTCCGCTTCGGTTTTCTGCGCTTCAAGCCCCCTTAATCTGTTCTGGTACTCGGTGATTTTCTCGCGGGTCTTTGCAATCTCTTTGTCGATACGTTCAATTTTGTTCATAGCCATCAATAAATTTCTCCTTTCTTTGCTCAAAAATATGTTAATTCCAGTTCATCAGCCCATAGCCTTTGATACAGGAGTAATTGACGGGGTAGCTCTTTATCTTGCAGGCGTCGCCGGAATTGCCCTCGACGGTATAGACGCGCTCCCCGTCCGTTCCGATAACAAGCCCCACATGGTCTGCGCTCCCGTCCCCGTCCCAGTCGAAAAAGATAGCGTCGCCGGGGGCGATATTCTCATAGCCCCTCGCGCCCCATTGCCCGCGTGACTGGAACCAGGGTACGCCCTGTGACTGGCACCCGGCAAAGCGCGGCTCGCTTTTCCCGGCTTGATTGTAGCACCATGAAACGAAACAGGCGCACCATTCCACGCGGCTGTTAAATCCGTACCAGCTCCAAAAGGGTCGCCCGCCTACGTTGCCGACTTGCCGCTTCGCAAGGTCTACAACGGCGGTGTTGCCGGGGCGTGTGCCGTTTACAAGCTGTACGCCGCTTAAATCCTCGGACGCGCCCATATCGGGGGAGCCGCCGCCGAAAATCAGCGGTTTGTTGCCGCTTGTTTCCAGATAGACGCGGTACATTTCAAGCTGCTGTGGCGTTAGAAGTTCCTCCGCAATCTCGGAAATGGGCTTGTTCGTCAGCTTCACGTTGAGGATATGGTACTCGTAGGGTACTTCCTCGGTGGTCGTTTCCCCGGTTTCCGGGTCTGTGCTTGTTTCTGTGCGGTAGCGGATTTCCGTTTCTTCCGTCAGCGTCAAGGTGTACTGCATGGCAAAGACGCGGTTTAGCTCTGCCTGTGCGCTCTGCGGGGTGTAGGTCTGTAAAAGGGCGGTGAGGTAGGACGCTAACTCATGGGGGTTATGCCCGATACTGTCAAGGTCATAGCGGTATTCGTCATAGCCGGGGTGGGTGCTTTCGATATTGTCAATCTGCTGCTGAAGCTCGTTTTCCTTTGCGGCATAATTATTTTCCGTCGCCACAAGGTCGCTGTCCTCCGACGTGTAGGAAGTCCCAAGTATGCCGTTCATCAAGCCGGAGAACATGGAGCCGCAAGAGGAAAGCCCCGCCGATACCATGATGAATAAGAGCAGCGCGGCAATGGCGATACATACGCCCGCCGGGTGCCGCCCTACAAAAGCGATTGCCTTTTTTGTTTCCTCGGCGGTCTTTTTTGCCGCCTTGCGGGTGTTCTCTGCGGCTTTCTGCGCCGTTTTTACGCCGCCTTTCCTTGCCGCCTTTGCATACTGCCGCTTGATTTGCTGCTTCTGCATAAAGCGGGAAAGGGGATTGCCCGCAATCTGCGGATTGTCATGCAGGGCTTTGTGGTACTGGAAATCCACATTCGCCTTGAACGCCGCTTTCTCTGCCTTTGCCGCCGCCCGGTAAGGTTTCAGCTTGTGGCTGTGGTAGCCCTCCTTGACTTTCCGCGCCCCGTACTTTACGCCGCGCTCTGCCAGTTCTTCGGATTTGTGCGCCCCCTCAACGCCGGAATTGTCCTTTTCAACGGAATGTATCTTGTTGTGGACGAAAATACCCGCTTCCTGTGCGGGGCGGGATAGTGGGTTATTGTGGGGCTTATTCTTTCCTATGGGCTTTTCCTGTTCCTCAAAATGTAGGCGGGTCTTGCCTTTCCCGGTGGCTTCATCAAAGGTGCGCTCCCGTACAAGTTTCTTTTCTTTGGGGATAGCCGCCTTTGCCGCATCCAGACGGTCGGCTGCTTTGTCCGATTTTCGGATATACCTTTCAAGCTCCGGCGTTGCCCGTTCCTCGTCGGTAAACTGCAAGCGGGAAGATTTTTCTTTTGCTGTGGCTTCTGCCTGTGCTTTCCTCACCGCTTTTTTACTCGCCTTTCTGGTACGCGCCCCGTCGATACGCTCCAAGACGCGCTCGGCTGCGGCGGTGTCCTGTTCCCGTTCTGCCCCCGGCGCATGGGGAAGCGGCGGCGCGTCGGCTGTGGGCGCGGGAGCTGCGCCGCCCGGTAGGGGCTGCGCTGCCTGTTCCGGCTGCTGCGGGGCTTCGGTCTTTGCAAAGTCCGCGTCCCTTATCCGCTTGCTGATACGTTTCTTTTTCCCGGTGGCGGCGTTTACCTCGACAGCCCCCTCGCGGGTCATTTTCAGCATGGTCTTGTCACTGGATTTATACTGTTTCATGGTCTGCCACCTCCTTTTCCCAGACGCACCATTCCGAACATTTCCCGGTTTCCATGTCCGCGATATATTTTAAGATTGGGTAAACCTGTGCCGGCACTACGGCGTTCCCAAGCGTTTTTAGGCGTTTTGACCTGTCCTTTGTGTTCGGGGACAGCCGGGGAATATCCGTAGGCTCTATGCACCAGAGGATATTTCCGTCCACCCCTGTGGGAAGCCCATCAGCCATTCCACCCATTCCGGGTTGAAGCGCAGGGACGGGTCTGTTACCGGCGTCAGAAAATAGATTGTTTCCGAAAGCCCCGCCGACCAGTACCTCCCGTCCCGTTTCTTCCGGCGGAACGCCCCGTTTGGGGATATGCTTATCCGTTCCGTCCTTGTCCTTGAGCCTGTGTCGGCGGCAAGGGGAGTAGGAAACATCAATCCCCACGATAAAAGTTCGCTTGCGTTCATGCCATGCGCCGACGGCACAAGCAGGAAGTACGAATGTCCAAACAGCATATCCCGCTTTTGCCAGGTCAATGAGCGTTTTGTGGAACCCCATATTGATGAAGTTAGCAACATTTTCGCCAAGCACATAATGGGGCCGGAGTTCGTTAATGACGCGGCACATTTCCGGCCAGAGGTAACGGGTGTCCTCAAACCCCTTTTTTGGCCCGATACTGGAAAAGGGCTGGCATGGGAAGCCGCCGGAGAGCAGCGTGAGTTCTTTTTTTCCTGTCCGTTCATAGAAAGCCTCCTTTGTCAGAGTGTGTATATCTCTGAAACGTGGAACGTCCGGCCAGTGCTTTTCCAATACTGCGGTTGGGTAATCCGCCCATTCGCACTGGCAGACGGTTGTGAAGCCTGCGGCTTCGGCGGCTATGTCTATGCCGCCTATCCCGGTAAACAGGCTTAAATGTGTCAGTGGTTTTATATTTTTTTCGTTTTTTATCATGCTTCGCCCACTTCCTCCGGCTTCGTCGTCATTACCCGGTAAAGCTCGGTGTCTTTCGGGAAGCGGTCTACAAAGGGCAGCACCACGTTCCCGTAGAAGATAAGCCCCTCGCCCGCTTCGGTGTGGGTGACATATTTCATCTGCTGCGGGGAGATGTTGAGCTGCTTTGCAAGGATAGCCCGGTCGCCCGCCGCCTGATTGAGCATGAGGACAAAATCAGAGTTTTCAAAGATATTCTCCACTTCGCGGGAAGCAAGCAAATCCTTGACATTCTGCGTAATGGCTGTGGGTATGCCGCCCCATTTTCTGAAACGCTTCCAGATTTCAACGGAATAGGCGGCGGTCTGTTCCTCTTTCAAGAGAAGATGAAATTCGTCCATAAAATACCGGGTGGATTTCCTTTCTGCCCGGTTGACGGTGACGCGGTTCCATACCTGGTCCTGCACAATGAGCATACCTAACTTTTTGAGCTGCTTCCCAAGCTGCTTGATGTCAAAGCAGACAAGGCGGTTGTTCAGCTCCACGTTGGTACGGTGGTTGAATACGTTAAGGCTCCCGGAAACATACAGCTCCAACGCCGCCGCAATACGCGCCGCTTCCGGCTCCGGCTGCTTCAAAAGCTCGTTGTAGAGGTCGCCCAAGATAGGCATTTTCTCCGGGTCGGGGTCTGCAAGGAAAAGGCGGTACACGTTCCTAACAGCGCGGTCAATGACGGTCTTATCGACGGGCTGCAAGCCCTCCTTGCCGCCTATGACAAGCTCGCAGAGGGAGAGGATAAAGTCGGATTTCAGCGCAAGGGGGCTGTCGTCCTCGCTGTAATTGAGGTTAATATCCATAGGGTTCACATACTGGGGCTTCCCGTCAATGCCCTTGCCCGTAGGCGATAACCGTATCACTTGCCCGTCAAGCCGCTGCACAAGGGAAAAATACTCTGCTTCTGGGTCGCAGATAATAATGTCGTCGTCTGTAATGAGGAAAGCGTTTGTCATTTCCCGTTTGGCGGCAAAGGATTTCCCGCTTCCCGGCGTACCCAAGATTAAGCCGTTGGGGTTCTTTAGCTGCTTGCGGTCGCAGAGTATCATGTTGTTAGACAGGGCGTTTAAGCCGTAGTACAAAGCCGCGCCCGTCTGGAAAAGCTCCTGTGTGATAAAGGGGATAAAGATAGCGGTGCTTGACGTGGTAAGCCCTCTTTGAATGGGGATAAGGTTCTCCCCAAGCGGTACAGAGGACATAAGCCCCGCTTCCTGTTGGTAGTCAAGGCGGGTTAAGGCGCAGTTGTTCTTCTGTGCAATGCCCGCCGCCGCGAATACGTCATTTTCCAGTTTCCGCTTCGTGTCCGCCATGTTCACCACAAGGAACGTCAAGAGGAACATTCTTTCATTCCGGCTCTGCAAGTCCTGTAAGAGGTTCTTCGCTTCGCTGCCGAACGTGGCAAGGTCGGACGGGATTATATCCATGTCGTAGCCGCTGCGTACCGCTTTTTTCTGTTCCTCGATTTTCATTTTGTCAAGGTCGGTGATTTTCCGCTTGATTGTCTTTATGGCTTCGGTCTGGTCGATACTGTGGATATGCAGATTGACGATAACGCCCGTTTCCAAGTCCAGAATGTCCGACAAGATACGGTCGTTTAATTCCGGCGCAAGGATTTCAAGGAATGAAACCGCGCCGATTTTGCGCCCCATGCGGAAATAACGCCCCTCGCCAAAACGGAAAGAGGACGGGGCGATAAAGTCCTTTGTGGAAAGCCCGGACGGGGCAAGCCATGAAAAATCAAAGGCAAACTGCCCGCCCTCCGGGTGGAAAATGCCATGCAGCATTTTAAGGCGTTCATAGCCTGTCATGGGGCGGGCAGACACGCCCAAGAGCTTAAAGTTGTTGAGTACGTCCGTTTCGATACGGGCAAGGCGGGATTTCGCCGCGCCCAGACTGTCGGCTTCAATGGCAAAGGTGATATATTTTGCTTTGACAAGCCCGTTGTTGCCCTTTGCAAGCTGGTTTTTCAGCATATCCCGGTATTCTGTGCGGATAGAATTGAAAGCGTCCTCCTGTACCGGGATATTGACCGCTTTTTCCGCTTCGCCCCGCTGCGTCCCCTGATTGATGAAAGAGAGCTGCACCGAAACGGAAGCGTCAAAGTAGTTGAGGAAGTCGCACCAGTTTTCAAAAATGGCGGTCTTGTCGTCTGCCTGTGCAAGCTGATAGTTAATATCTTCAAAGGCGACGGTCTTTGAGTATTTGCGTCCCGTAACCTTGCAGATACCGTCCGGGTACATCTGGATATAGGGGATTGTCTGCTGCGCGGTGTGCGCTTTCCCGTCGCCCTTTGCCTGTCTGATGATTTCCGCAATCTGCTTTTTCTCGGCGCGGGTGAGCTTGCGGGGCGGGTTAGGCTTTGCGCTTCCCGCCGCGCTGTTTCTTCGTGTTTCCTTTTGCAATCGCTGATACCTCCTTTTCAAGTTTTCTCTGCCGTTCTAAGACGGAATAAAAGTTGTCTGTCCTGTATGGTCGTTCTTTGGGGGCTATGAATTTCGTCTGAATAATGTTCTTCACCACCACTTCAAGGGGCTGTCCATGCTTCTCATACATGGCAAAGAGGAAACAGGGCAGCATGACGGCAATCATAGCCATAGACGCAAGGCTGGTGCCTGTGCTGTCTTTGAGCAGAAAGAAAAACGGCAAGCCGAACAGGAGAGCCGCCGCAAAACATACAATCTGCCGTTTGGTAAGGTTGAAAGCTACTTTTGTCTTGACTTTGGATAAGTCTTTGGGTACGGGTACATACGCCAAGTGAAAACCTCCTTTCTCTGGGTTTGGTGTTGCTGTAATTTTCCATAAGGGTAATCAAGGCAAAGGTCAATCTATGCCCTTTGCCCGCCCGTATTATATGGGGGTTATCCGCATCAAGGTCGGGTCGTATTTTCGCCGCTTCGCTCTGAAAATCTCCACCCTGCCCTTGACACGCCGCTAATGCGCGGAGAATATCGACTTCGCCAGTGCGCCGGATTTGAACAGGGAGAAACAGAGGATAACGGTATAGGCTGCAAGGGAGAATATCGCGCTGTGCAGATTGTCCGCTATTATCATGTTGTTTACCAGTACGGCGTAAATGCCGACGCATATCATAATGAGGAAGCCTTGAAAACCGATAGCGAACAGGGATTTTAGGTAGTTGTTTCCTATCTGCCCCCATTCCCGGTTAGTCATAGTTGCAAACGGGATAGGCGATACCGAACAGTAAAGGTAAATTTCTATCATGCGCCCGTAGAGGATAACGGTTATCAGTACGGACATTATCTTCATGCACAAGCTCACAAGGCTTGTTTCCATGACAAGTAAGAGCAGTTCGGGGATTTCCATAGCGTCAAGCCCGCTCTGCATGGAAGCAAGGGCGGCGGCAACATCAATCTCTGTGCTGCCGCCGATTACCCCCGCCGCGCCGGAAACAACGTGCTGCGCCATATCGAACACCGCCATAGTGATGTCAAAGGTGTGCGTCACAAGGTAGACTGCCACAAACGCCTTGAACACCCATTTGAAGAACATGGAAGTGTCAACGTCGTGCATATTGTTCTTTTCCGTTACCATGCTGATAAGCTCATAGCATAGGACGTAGGTAATGACAAGCCCCGCAATGGGTACGATTACATTCTCACTAAGGGTCTGTATCATGGAGAATATATTTGCGTTCCACCCTTGCGGGGTCTGCCCTACCTCTGCGGCGATAGTGCCGACTTTTTCGTTTACGTCCCCGAACATAGTTGACAGATTACCGTTTATGGCTCCTATGAGGATTTCCTTTATCCATTCGTTAATCGCGTCAAGTATGCTCTGCATAAGCCTTTACCCGCGCTTCTTAACCGAACAGCCCGGAAAGCAGCGGTACAAGGGTCATGCCGATAAGGGCAACGCCGCCGCCCGCCATAAGCTGTTTTATCCCCAATTAGGTGTAAAAACTCTGCTCGATGGCGGGCGGCGGCGTACAAAAAATCTATATGGTGTTGTTAAGAGAACCGTCCCGGCGGGACAGGTCAGGCAGTGACCTGTTCCACCTCCGGGATGGGTTTGAGATTAAAATGAATTTCGATAGAAATGTGTCTTGTTTTATTTTCGTCAATGCGCTCATGCACGACGATTTCTTTGATTAAGCGGTTGAGGGTGGCTGCGTCCAGCTCTGTGATGTTGGCGTATTCCTGAATGGCTTCCACCCATTGTTTTGCGTCATTGGCAAGCTGGACTTCATCGGACAGCCGCTTCCTGCCCTCGGACACTTTTGTTTTAAGCTCCGTCTGCTCGGTCTGTGTCCTTTCCAGCATGGTGTTGAAGTTCTGCTCACTGATACGCCCTGCAATCATATCCTCATAAAGCCGCATTACCATTTTGTCCAGAACCTCAATCCGTTCCTCGTCCCTTGTAAGGGAGCGTTCCATTGCTTCCCGCTGTTCCCGCTGCTCGGCTTCACAGGTATTGGTCAGGCGGTCGGCAACCGCTTCCCCGTCCATCAGGGCAGCTCTGGCACATTCCCGTATTTTCCGCAGCACATGGCTGTAAAGGGTGTCATAATCAATCCGGTGCTGGGTGCAGTGGTTCTTTCCAAAGGCATTGTAGGTCTTGCAGGAGTATATCCGCTGGGGATGTTTTGCGTTTGTGTAGCGTATCGTCAGCGACTTCCCACACTCGCCGCATTTTAGCAGTCCGGCAAACAGGCTGATTTCATTGGTCTGCCCCGGACGCTGGCGGGATTTCAGCTTGTTCTGCACAATGTCAAAACTCATGCGGTCAATCAGCGGTTCATGCTGTCCCTCCACCACAATCCAGTCCTCCGGCTTCTTTTCCCCAATCGTGCCGATTTTGAAGCGGTAGTCTTTTTTCTGGGAAGCAATCGCCCCGGTGTAGACGGGATTCATCAAAAGGTCTTTGATAACGGAGAAGTCCCACATATACCGCCCGTTTTCCGGGTCTTTCTTTTCCCATTTGGTGCGGGTATTGCGAAGCCCCCGTTCCCGATTCCACCATGTGGGGCAGGGGATTTTTTCTTCCTCCAGCCGTCTGCGGATATAGTTCGGACCATGACCGTTCAGGGCATATCCGAAAATCAGCCGCACAATCGGGGCGGTTTCCTCGTCAATGAGCAAATGGTTTTTGTCCTCCGGGTCTTTCCGATACCCAAACGGGGCAAGACACCCGGTAAACTGTCCTTTCTGCGCTTTCAGAAGATAAGAGGAATGGACTTTCTTGGAAATATCCTTGCTGTACATCTCGTTCAGGATATTCTTGAACGGGGCAATGTCGTTGTTATCCCGCAGGGTGTCGATACCGTCATTCATGGCGATATAGCGGACACCGTTTCTTGGGAAAAAGTCCTCAATCAAATGCCCGGTTTGCAGATAGTTACGCCCCAGTCGGCTGAGGTCTTTCGTGATGACAAGGTTGATTTGCCTGCGCTCAATGGCTCTCAACATTCTCTGTAAATCAGGACGCTCCATGTTAAGACCTGTGAAGCCATCGTCCTGATAGACTGCCACAACCTCCCATCCCTGCTTTTCGCAGTATTTTTCCAGCATATCACGCTGGTTTGCGATACTGGCACTTTCGCCTTGCAGGTCATCGTCCTTTGACAGCCTGCAATAGACCGCTGCACGATACCCTCCGGTAAGTGCCGAACCGATTGTTCTGTATTCCATTTCGTTCATCATAGCCATTTACCCACACAATCCAGACGGTATCTGGCTCTTTTGCACCTCATCTTCATTATACTTCAAATCTTTCTTTTTAGCAAGATATTCTTTCGTATTTGTCTTTCCGTATTTCTGGGAAATCAGGCTGACGAACACATCAGTTGCGTCCAGCTCCCCGTCAAACACTGTTGTAACATGAATCTCTGTTTTGTTTTTTGCCATAGGCAGTTATCCTCCATACATGAAAATAGCCAGACAGAGGGTGTCGGCAACGAAGTCCGGCAACGGGCTTCAAAAGACCTTGCAAACAATCTCAATCTGGCGATGGTTACTATTTATACTTTTCTTTTATTTTTCTGTTGTTTTGGTTGTTATAAGGGAGAAAAGCCCGCAATTATGGGGTTTTCCCCGGCAACCGGCTCGGCAACGGGATAGCAACAGGGGATGCAACGGGCTGTCATTTTCAGAATGGAAGCTCCATCTGTTCTGTGACCTCCACAAAACCGTCCATCGTTTTTTCAGACGGGTTGCCGGAGTCCGTTGCCGGGTTTTCACGCTCCCAGCCCTTTTGTCTGCCATATTCGGAAAACATTCTTGGGTTCGGGAAGTACCGCCAGCGGTCAATGCACTGGTTCATAATCTCGTTGATTTCCCGGATTTCCCATTGCTTCGGCTCGTCAAAGGCATGGTTCAAGGCTTCCTTGTAGAGCTGCTTGGAACAGACCATGCTCCCGGTGTACTTATCAAGATACGCCTGTATCATCCCGGCTTTGGTGTCCTCCGGCATAAAATCCCGCTGGTGTTCTTTGAGATACCGCTGCATGGCGGGGCTGAAAGCCAACTTGAACCTGCCGCTTCGGTAAATCTCCATCGCTTCCGCCCACATCTGCTCGATATAGTCTCTGGAAGCGGCTTCATCCTCCAAAATGTGAACCTCGGCTTGCTCTGGGTACACCATGACCGGGATAAAGCGGCGGTTGCCGGAACGGTCAAGGGGCAGGAAGTCAAGGGCATTGGAAGTGCCGCCAAACACGCACTGACGGGGGCGGTCTGCCGGGTGGGTTTCATAGGGTATCTTGTAAACCTCTTTCTGCCGGCTTAAAAATGACTTGATTTCCTCAATGCTCTTGGCGTTGGCGGTTGCCATCATTTCCGACATTTCGATAATCCAGTGACCTTGCAGCTTGCGGTACACATTGTCATCGTCCAACTTCCGCAAATCATCGGAGAACCACTCGTCCCGGACTGCCAGCAGACGGAAGAAGGTGGACTTGCCAGCCCCCTGACCGCCTACCAGACAGAGCATGATTTCAAACTTGCATCCGGGCTGAAAGGCTCGTGAGATTGCACCCAGCAGGAATAGCTTCAACGCTTCATAGGTGTAATCGTCTGCGTCAGCCCCCAGAAAGTGCCGCAGGCAGAAACGGATTCGTTCTGTACCGTCCCACATAAGGGAATTGAGATAGTCCCGAATGGGATGGTACTTGTTTTCATTCGCCACAATCCCGATGGCGTTATCAATCTTTTTCTCATTGGTAAGCCCGTAGGTTTCTTCCAGATAAAGAAGCAGATACTTCATGTCCGTATCGTTCAGGGCGGTGCTTTCCCTGTGAAAACCGATGGGCTTTATGATGTCCTTGCGGTCAGTCAGGATGTTGTATGCGATAGCCCCGGAAAGCAGCGGGTCACGTTGGAATACGGTCAGGCAGTTCCGTATGCTCTGACGGACACCGCCTTTCTCGGTGGTTTCCAGCCCCGCCTTGATTTCCTCAATGCTCTGGGGCGGCTGCATGGCGTTCATGGTGTTTTTTAGTTCTTGCTGCGTCTGCGGCTGCAAGCTCTGCCATTCGCTGTTCAAGCTGTATCACATCCTTTCCGTAGTCCGTAATCAAAGCCGCTTTTTCCTCTGTCTCCCCGAACAGCAGCACATCCAGCAGATATTCCACATGGTCTTGCTTCTGTAAGGCTTCCTCCGGGGAGTGCGGGACATAATCCTTTCTCCATGCCCGGAGCAGGTGGAGATAATCGGCAAGAATACGGAAGCAGCGGTTCTTTGCTTCCTGAAACTGTTCCTCCGGGGATTTCTGCCGGGGCTTGGGCTTTTTTGCCTTTCCCGGCGGCTTCCAGTCCTCATAGGAAAGCCCGAAGTCCTGTGCCAGTTGTACGGCGGCTTCTTTCTTTCCCAGTCCATACAGGGCAGCGGCAAAATCAATCACATCTCCATCCGCACCGCAGCCGAAGCAGTGGTAACGCCGATCCAGCTTCATGCTTGGGGTCTTATCGTTATGGAACGGGCAGCAAGCCATCCCGTTCCGACCTACATGGATTCCATAATGCTCCGCAGCCTGTCTTGTTGTGACGGACTGCTTCACAGCTTCAAATACATTCAAATCTATCCCTCCTTGAAAATAAGAAAAGCACCTGACATTCTCTGATTGAAAATGGCAAGTGCCTGTTAAAGTTCCATATCCTGTTGTTTGTGTTTCTTCTGTGCCGGGGCGGTTCTTTGTGCTTTTTTCTCGTCAGCCTTATCCTGCAAGACTTCTTTGATAGGCTGTTTCTTGGGCGGCTCTTTGCTTTCTTCTGTGCCGGGTGTTGCTTTCCGTACCCAGTAGCGGATGTCCCGCAGTTTCCTCAAATCCTCCTGTACCTCGGTCAGCGGTACTTTCAGCTCTGCGATTTCGCTAAGAAGCATTTCCTGCTCCTGTTGCAGCTCATTTTTCGTTTTATCCTTATCGTCCGGATGTTTGGCAAGATAGGCGGCGGCTTTCTCATACCGGACAACCTCCGGGTGTTCCTGTTTGAATTTCTCCTTTGTTTTCTTAAAAAATATCTTCTGGTACTTCTCATAGACAGGCTTACATTCCTTGCAGTCTATCCGGCTGGCGAGAATTCCGTCAATCACTTTGCTGCGGGTTTCCTTTGGCTTCATCTGATTGCGGTAATCTGCGGCTGATTTCCCGGAAGATTCCAGAAATGCTTCTAAGTCCTCCACAGTGGAAAGCCCCTTTTGCCGGAGATAGGACAGGGCTTCGCTGACTGCCTTTAAGTCCTGTGAAGTCCCCCGGTTCTGTCCAGCCCTTGTCCAGTCCTTCCGTTCTTCCTTTCGTATCTCCATATACTTCATCAACAGATTGGGAAGAAGTGTTGCTTCCTCCGCCGCTTTTTGTGCAAGCAGCTCTTTCCGTTTTTCTCCCAGCTCGGTAATCCAGCCTTTGAGGTTTTGGATAAGCTGCCGGATGGATTTCATCAGGCGGTTGGCGGCTCTGATTTCCCGGTTCAGGTTGCCGATATTCGTCTGGATACCACGCTTTTCCATCTGCCGGACAGCAGCCCCCTCATGGACAGTAGGGACAATATCAAGCCCCTGTCTGGCATAGGAACGCAAGTCCACACGCTCCGGGCGGTCATTGGCTTCCAGATAGCGGTTCTGGATGACCTCCCATTCATGCCGCCAGATTTCACAATACTTCTGGTCGTTCCAGTCCACCGTATCCTCCTTGTGGCTTTTCCATCTGCCGGATGGCAGCTTTATCCGTTCCCCATTCTCATCAAGGTCATAAACCTTGCGGCTCTTGGGAAGCCATTTCCCATGTTCGTCCATTGCCCTCATAGTGAGCAGGACATGGGCGTGGGGATTATGTCCCGGCGGATGGGGGTCATGGATGGCAAAATCAGCAATCATGCCTTTGGAAACAAACTGCTTCTGGCAGAACTCCCGGACAAGGACAGCGTACTGGTCGGGCGGTATCTCTCTTGGGATGGTAAGCACCCACCGCCTTGCAAGCTGGGAGTTCCATTGTTTTTCCACCGCTTCGGCGGCATTCCATAGGGTATTGCGGTCTGCATACGACCGTGGGGCATTTGCCGGGAGCAGGATTTCATTGTGGACGATACCACGCTTTTCCGGGTAGTGCTTCACTTGCTGGTCGTATTCACAGAACAGCTTTTCGCCGCTTTGGTAAGCAGCGGCGGCAACCGCAGACTGCCGCTGGCTGCGCTGAACAATCGTGATTTCGTTGTGTGGACAGGGCATTTCGTGTCCCTCCTTTCGGTAATTGGTGGATGGGGTGGCGTTTTACCACCTCATTTGGGGCAGAAAAAAAGCAGGAGACCTTTTCAGATTTCCTGCTCGGTGTGCCGCTGTGTGGGCGGCGGGTATTTAGTTGTAAAAGTTCGGGGCAAGTTGACCCGATGTATAAGAAATAATAAACCAGAAGTTTACAAGCTAAATTTGTTACAACAAAAATGTAAATACTCTTTAACCGATATTTCTTTGCTATTCAAAATTCCAATAGCAATAAATATAACTTCTGCAACTGTAAGATAGCAGTCTTTCAAATCAAAAATAAAAAGGGTAGGTATCTGCAAAAAATCTAAACTTCCACCCCAAAACAGCTTATCAATCAAGCTACATAAACATCCCGATATGCCACAAATCATTATTATTTTTACCCAAAAACTTATATGTGCTCTTTTTGCCTGATATAGCATATATCCTGAAAAAAAGAGGAACAAAACAAACACATTCAATAAAATGGTAACAAACGGACTTGATAATAATTCGAAGAAATTTCCAGCATAAGATAAACGAGTATTTAGTTCTGGATTAAATCTTAAAACTTTGGCTATTATATCAAATTCGCATTTCATAAATACTTTTGAAATTACTATTTTAACCGTCTGGTCAATTAAAACCAATAATGCCACAGGTATAATAAACGGCTTAAACTTTTCCATCAGTAACACTTCCTCTCAAATTATTATTTTATTATTTCTTCTTTTTCGATTTAGGGGTAGGCAATTCCTCATACATAGCATTAAACAATCCTGTCAAAAACTCTTTATTATCAACTTCATCTACCAACAACATTTCTTTTGCTCCCTCGTAAGGTATTACTCCTCCGCCGAAAGATAGGAAAGAAGCGGATGGAGGAAAAAACGAATAACCCGAGAGGGATTATGCTGGAGCCGACGCATAAATGAATGAATGTTATGAGAGATATCCTGCGC
>NZ_JAWXXL010000033.1:0-26837 GCF_034334985.1 Acutalibacter intestini
CTGTCCTCCTTCTTCCAGGGAGCATGGGAGGCCATCGTCAACTTGGCCCAGACCATCTGGGGTGGTATCGGCGACTTCTTCTCTGGGCTGTGGGAGGCCATCTCCACCACGGCCCAGGCTGTGTGGAGTGCCATCGGGGAGTTTCTCTCCGGCCTGTGGACAGGCATCGTCAGCACCGCCCAAGCCATCTGGGGCGGCATCACTGAGTTCTTCTCTGGCCTTTGGGAAGGCATCCGCTCTGTGGCAGAGACTGTCTGGAATGCCATCAGCGGTTTCCTCTCTGGCCTGTGGACGGGTATCGTGACCACCGCCCAGACCATCTGGAGCGGTATCTCCACATTCTTCTCCGGCCTGTGGGAAGGTATCCGCTCCGCTGCCGAGGCGGTGTGGAATGGTATCAGCACTTTCCTCTCCACCATTTGGACAGCCATTTCCACGGCTGCGCAGACCATCTGGAACAGCATCGCCACCTTCCTCTCCGGCCTATGGACAGCTATCTCCACCACGGCTCAGGCCGCTTGGAATGGGATCAAGGAGTTCCTCTCCGGCATCTGGGAGGCCATCAAGGGTGTGTTCACCACCGCGCTGGAAGCCATCAAATCGGTGGTGACCGGGGCGTGGGAGGCCATCAAGAGCGTGGTCACCACGGCGATGGAGGCGCTCAAAACTGCTGTCACCACAGCATGGGAGGCAATAAAAACTGCCATCTCCACGGCGCTGGAGGCTATCAAGACCGCCGTGAGCACAGCGTGGGAGGCAATCAAAACTGCGGCCACCACAGCGATGGAAGCTATCAAGACTGCCATCACCGCTGCCTGGGAAGCCGTCAAGACCGCTGTGCTGACGGTCATGGAGGCGGTGAAAACCGCGATCACCGCAGCGTGGGAGGCAATCAAAACCGCTGTCACTACGGTGGTCAATGCCATCAAGGAAACAGTGGTCGCAGTCTGGGAGGGCATCAAGGAGGCCGTTTCCGGCATCATGGGCCGCTTGAAAGAGGCCGTGGTCAATGCCTGGAACGCGCTGAAGGAGGCCGTGTCCAATGTGGTCAACGCCATTCGGGAGGCCGTCACCGGGGTGTTTTCCAAGCTGGCGGAGGGTGTGTCCAACGCCATGAAGAACGTCCTGGACGCGGTAAAAAACGGCTTCAACTTCGTCAAAGACCACATCCTCGGCCTGGGCAAACAGGCCGTGGGCTGGGGCCGCGACCTTATCATGGGCATCGTCAACGGCATCAAGGGGGCCATCGGCGCGGTCAAGGACGCTGTGTGCAGCGTGGGCGACACCATCCGCTCCTTCCTCCACTTCTCCGTCCCGGACGAGGGGCCGCTCACCGATTATGAATCCTGGATGCCCGACTTTATGGCTGGGCTTGCCAGGGGCATCGAGCAGAGCCGGGGAGCCGTTCGCGCCGCCATCGACAGCGTGGCGGACGATCTGGCCCTCACCCCCACTGTATCTGTGGCGGCGGGCAGCTTAGACGCGCTAAAGACTGGCAGCGGGAGATACACCGAGACTGCCGCCGCTGACAATGGCTCCGACCTGTCTGCGCGGCTGGATGCCATGTACGAGGTGGTCACCAAGTACCTGCCCCGGCTGGCCAACCGCCAGATCGTGCTGGACTCCGGCACCCTGGTGGGCGAACTGTCCGATGGCATGAACCGAACGCTGGGGAGGTCTTTCCTATGATCCGAAAATTCAGACTGACCAACAGTGCGGGGGACGGCTGGGACCTGAACAGCCGCTCCTCCTTCTTCCACTCCATCGCTGGCCTGGGCTTCAAGGACGGCACCCAATACGAGCAGGTCGGCACCGACTTCATCCCTCTGGAGGAGCTGTTCTCCCAGGGGGAGATGTCGGGCCGTATCCTGTTCGGCGGGGCCTCCGCATACCAGACCTACCGGGACTTCTCCCGGTTCGTCCGGGCGATGCCGCTGACCCTCATCTACCAGACGGACGAGACATACCGCGTCCCTGTTCGTCTGACAGAGCTTTCCAAGGGGGAGCTTATGGAGGGCGGCGGTGGGCTGGTCTGCGATGTGACGTTCCTCGCCACCGGGCTGTTCTACAAGAGCGTGACCCGGCAGAGCGGGGTGCTGTCCATCGGCGGCAAGGTGTATCCGTACACCTATACCTACTCCTACGCCGAGGTGTCCCAGAACACACTGGTAATCGACAGCGACAGCTACGAGGACAGCCCATGCAAGATTACCATTTTCGGCCCCTGCCTCAACCCAGTCTGGAAACACTATGTGGACAATGAGCTGTTCGAGACGGGCCGCTACGAGGGCCTCATCATGGCGGACCACAAGCTGGTGGTGGATGCCACCGGCATTCCCTACAGCATCACCGAGCGCGGAGCGGCGGACGATATCGTGGCGAATCGCTACCAGCAGTGCGACTTTACCACAGAGCGGTTTTTCCACCTCAAGCATGGGAGCAACCGCATTTCCGTTTCCCACGATGGGCTGAACACAGTGAAAATGATGGTGGAAGGGAAGATTTCGTATGAAACCGTATAGTGTGGAGATTTTCCGGCCTGACTTCACCATGGTCGGGAACACCAATGTCAACGAGGTCACCTACAAAGAGGACTACCTCACTTCGGACGAGAACACCATCACGGTGCTGGCTCTGCCCAATGTGCAGAAGCAGGACTTCATCCGCATCAGCCGGGGCAGCGAGGAGTACGCCGGGGTGGTCACCGAGATCGGCTATGGCACCGACCGCTCCAAGCGGCTCCAGACCATCTCCTACAAGCCCCTGGTGGAGCTGCTAAACACCAGTATTTTGTTTGATGTGGATTTGCAAAATACTGGTACTTTGGAGGAGTTCATCTGCGACCGCATCCGGGAGACCTTTATCGACAACCCGGATGCCCTCCAGAACATCCACGGCCTGTCTGTTGCCCACACCAGCGCCACCGCCGACTGGAGCCTCCACATCACCCCAGCCCAGAGCGGGGGCCACTACAACATCGTCAACCTCATGGACTCGGTCATCATCCCCGCCATGCAGAAGTACGGCATTCTGGTCAAGGCCGCGCTGGACATCCAGAACCGGGAGATACACCTCTCGGTGGGCCGGGCCGGGGGAAGCATCCTCACCATCGAGGCGGACCTTCCCAATATCATCAAGAAAAGCGTCACCATCAAGCAGGTCAGCGCAGATGTGAACAAGCTGGTGCTGTACGACAGTTCCGACTACGCCGCTACCTGCACCTACTACCTCCACCCAGACCTGGGCTACGACACTTACGACCGGGACCGCATCACCCCTGTGGTCTGCGAGATGCAGGCGGTACAGAGCGAGGAGGGCGGCACCTTCGATGCCGCCACCATCCGCGCCGCCCACGACAAGTTCTCCGGCTTGGCCTACTCCAATCTCATCGAGCTGACGATGGCGAATGACGATGGGCTGGTGAAGCCGGAGCGGATAGAGTTCGGGCAGGAGGTGGACATCATCTCGGACGGGGTGGCCTATCGGAGCATCCTCACCGGGCGGGAGCGCGGGAAAAACACCAAGCTGGTATTCGGCACCGTCCGGCTGGACCTCACCAAAATTCTAAGGAGGAGCGGCAATGGCTAACAACATCGTTTTGAAAACCTTTCGCGACGGCAGCGTGACCCCGCTGGACGATGCCATCATCCAGCAGACGGTCATCGGCACCAACGGCATCTTCAAGGGCTGCAACGTCACTTACGCCAGGGGCAACGTCCTCCATGTGTCCCAGGGCTTCGGCATGATCAAGGGGCGGTTCTTCGAGGTGTACGACTGCGAGGTTGGCGTCATCCTCAACAGCGGCTCCGGCACCCTCCAGGGGCGGCTCTACATCCACATGGACCTGTCCAATGCGGACGAGCCGATCCAGCTCCTGACTGAGACGGCCTCGGTGCTGACCGACCTGACCGGGGACGAGGACGTGAACTTCAACAACACCGCCTACGACCTGGAGCTGGCTACCTTTGGTGTGACCCGGACGGGCATCACCAACCTGGTGCCGACCTTCGAGAAGATCATCGGGGCCTCCGGCAGCGGCGGGGCCAGCTCCCTCCAGCGGTCCACCGAATACTTCAAAGGCGACTTCGTGACCTGCAAAAAGTCCCCCGGCTGGGTGACGCTCTACTGCACTACCGCTGGTGTGACCGCCGCCGCGGAGCCTGTGGAGTACGCTGGCATCGCCCAGGTGGGCGACACGGTGCAGGACGGCACCTGCGTGTTCACCGCCCGCGATGTGGTGGGTGAGATCGATGTGCTGAAGGACCTGTTCACCGACACCGAGACCAGCATCGCCGGTCTGGAGGACGGCCTCCAGGAGCTGCGGGAGGAGGTCATCAAGCAGGCGGAGAGCCAGGATGATCCCATTGGCACCATTCGATTCATGCCCAGCACCAGTGCCAATGAGAACTGGCTCAAATGCGATGGCAGCTACATCAGCGAGACGAGCTATCCCGAACTGGTCGCTTCCCTTGGAAAGCTGATGCCCAGCGGCGATAAGTTCAGCATCCTTTCCAGCGGCGAGGTTCCTTCGCAGATCAGCAATGGCGTGGTCTATAACGGCAGGCTGTGGGTGTATTCCTTTTCCGCTCGAAAACTGTATGGGATTGACCTCGAAGGAAACGGGCCAATCAAGGCTATCCCCGTCACCAGTTCCAGTCCTTACTTTGCCGACTTCATTGCCCCCAGTATAGCCAAACCGCTTGCTCTTTCCATTGTTCCGCACCACTCCGGCAACAAGGCCAAGCTGTTTCTGTCACAGTTTCTGATGGGCGGCACAGATAACGCAATTCCTCAAGAGTTTTCCTCGGCAAAATATCTCCTGATTTTTTGTGCAGAGTTTTCAGGCGATGAAGAGGAACTGACAGTGGAGATGCCGTTTTCAACCATAACCAAGGAAAGTGACTCTCGCTATGAGTATCTTCCCAAATTCAGCCCAGCACTTTATGTGCCTTATGTTGTGGCAAAAATGGTTTCTGGTGTAGAGACCTATTATTGCGCAATTGGTGATCGATACTACACCTACGGTAATTCATCGCCCGGTGCGCTGACCTGGGTCGAGGGAAGCCAAAACGCTACGCTCGTCAACACTTCTATCAGCACAGATGAAACCTACTTCAAAAATCAGCGGTCATGTTACAGTACAAGACATATGGGAGAGCTGGTTTCGGTTTATGCGTATTCAAGCGGCAGCTCAAGATATTATTCGGTCTACTCCAGCCCAGCTAATCTGTTTTCCACAGATAGCAGATACACAAACATTTCTATCACCGCAAGAGGTTCAGCCTGCCCACTCAATGTTGCAGGGGATACGAAGGTCCTCAGCACTTTTGATGTCAACAATTTCACATGGGCATCGACCTCGGATACCAAGGTTGCCAGCATTAAGCTAAACCTTCCCACACCGAGTAGTGCAAAAGTGTTTGTAGATGCCGCTGCCTATCTGTGGGGCAAAGGTATCTACCTTATTTTTGTTGGGACTGGCATCATTTTTTCCCGCACTCTGGAGGACGGGTCGTTCGGATATCTCGACACGACCTCGGTGCTGGGAACGATCACTCAATTCGGCTGGCTTGGCTATTCCCAGGATGAGCAGTCCCTTTACATTCTGGGGCAGGACACCAGTAATCGGGTCAAGCTGGCGAAGATCACACTGAACACCAACTTCGACTATGCCACCGATGGCGCATGGCTCCCTATGATCGTCAGCGATGGCCTCCCGGCCTATATCAAGGCCAAGAAAACAGAAACCGCATAACGGATGAAAGGCTGTCCGCCGTTTAGCGGATGGCCTTCTATTATACACATTTTTGAAACGGAGGGATTTTCCATGAAAGAGTTCTGGAACACGATCCAGATGGTGCTCACCGCCGTGGGCGGTTGGCTGGGCTACTTCCTGGGCGGCTGTGACGGCCTCCTCATCGCCCTGGTGGTGTTCACAGTGGTGGACTACATCACCGGGGTCATGTGCGCCGTCAACGACAAAAAGCTGTCCAGCGAGGTGGGCTTTCGTGGCATCTGCCGGAAGGTGCTGATCTTCTTCCTGGTGGGGGTGGCGAACATCCTCGATGTGCAGGTCATCGGCACCGGCTCGGTGCTGCGGACTGCCATCATCTTTTTCTACCTGTCCAACGAGGGTGTCTCCTTGGTGGAGAACGCCGCCCACCTGGGCCTGCCTGTGCCGGAGAAACTGAAGGCTGTGCTGGAGCAGCTCCACGACCGGGCGGAGAAGGGTGGTGACGGGGAATGAAACTGATTGAAACCATCCTGACTAAGAACCCTTGCTATACCGCTGGCCGGAAGATCACGGTCAAGGGCCTCATGCTTCACTCTGTGGGCTGTCCCCAGCCCAGCGCCCAGGTGTTCGTCCGCAACTGGAACAAGGCCAGCTACGACCGGGCCTGCGTCCATGCGTTCATTGACGGCAACGATGGCACCGTGTACCAGTGCCTCCCCTGGAACCACCGGGGCTGGCATTGCGGGGCCAGCGGCAACAACACCCACATCGGTGTGGAGATGTGCGAACCGGGCTGCATCAAGTACACAGGCGGGGCCACTTTCACCTGCTCTGACCTTGCCACCGCCCAGGCCGTTGCCAAGCGCACCTATCAGGCGGCGGTGGAGCTGTTCGCCATGCTCTGCCAGAAGTTCTCCCTCGACCCTCTGGGGGACGGGGTCATCGTCAGCCACAAGGAGGGCTGCAAGCGGGGCATCGCCTCCAACCACGGCGACCCGGAGCATCTGTGGACGCAGCTCGGCCTGCCCTACACCATGGACACCTTCCGCAAGGCGGTCAAAGCCGAAATGGGCGACGGGGCCGCCGCTCCCAGCGGTGTGTCCGGCACGAAGATCATGGGCGCGGCGGTGGCGACTGCGGAGCAGATGCGCACCTACCTTAAGGCCAAAAATCCCAAAGTGGCCCAGAGCGTTCTGGACATGGTGCCGCTCTATCTGTCCGAGGGAGCGGCGGAGGGTGTGCGGGGCGACATCGCCTTTGCGCAGTCCTGTCTGGAGACCGGAAATTTTGGCTTCGCTGGCTCCGCCGTCACGCTGGACCAGAATAATTTCTGCGGCATGGGTGTCACCGCCAATGGGCTGAAGGGTAATTCCTTCTCCACGGCCCAGCTCGGCATCCGGGCGCAGGTGCAGCACCTCAAAGCCTACGCCTCCACCGAGCCGCTGAAGTGTGAGTGCATCGATCCCCGATTTAAGTATGTGGCGCGGGGCTGCGCCGAGGTGGTGGAATGGCTGGGCCAGCAGGAGAATCCCCAGGGTAAGGGCTGGGCCACCGGTGCGGGCTATGGGGAGAAAATCGTCACCATTCTCAATGCTATCCTCGCCACCGCTGGCGGGGCTGCTCCGACTCCGGCTCCTGTCGCCGTTTCCTTCAAGGTGCGGGTGACCGCCACCGACCTCAACATCCGCACAGGCCCCGGCACCAACACCGCCAAGACCGGGAAGTTCACTGGGGCTGGGGTGTTCACCATCACCGAGGTCAAGGACGGTCCCGGCTCCGCCAAGGGTTGGGGCAGACTGAAATCCGGCGCGGGGTGGATTGCCTTGGACTACGCGCAGAAAATTTGATAGGTACCGCAAAGGCCCGCTGGGGAGTTTTCTCCCTGGCGGGCATATTTTTTTACTTTCTGTACCCTGACAGTCCCGCCTCTTTTTCTGGGTACCCCGAAGGAGGTGCGACTTTATGACCACCGAACAGAAATCAAAGATCCTATCCTTACGAGATTCAGGTCATGGCTATGCCGCTATTGCCGCCAAGGTTGGTATTTCAAAGGATACCGTGAAGAGTTTTTGCTGCCGGAACGGTGCGGCTGGTATCCGGGCAGCAAAGCAAGCGGAACAGCGGAACCGCTGCCCTCAGTGCGAAAAAAACTGATTCAAGCGGAAAAGCAAAAACCCCGGCGGTTCTGCTCTGACCAGTGCAGACAGGCGTGGTGGAACGCCCACCCGGAGATGGTCAAACAAAAAGCGGTTTACAGCTTTGTCTGCCCCACTTGCGGAAAGCCGTTCACCGCTTACGGCAACAGCCGCCGAAAATACTGCTCCCACCAGTGCTATGTGCAGGCCCGGTTCCAAGGGGGTACAGTGACATGACGAAGGAGCAACTCCACCGGGAAATCCTCTACCACGTCAGCCTCGCGCCATTCCGCCAACTGTTGGAAGATGGGCACGTCTCCCGGTCAGATTACGATAAAATCGATACAATCTTAGCACAAAAGTACCGCCCGATCTTTGTGAACATTATGCCGCAGAATTGAGTGGATAACCGGGGAAAACAGAGGTAATATGCTACCTACCGAAGGAGGTGTCCCATGAACAAGCACATTTTTGACATCACACCAACGCCAAAAGAGAGCATCCGAAAACGGCGGGTAGCAGCCTATGCCAGGGTGTCCTGCGGCAAGGACGCCATGCTCCTTTCCTTGGCGGCGCAGATCGATTACTATCGCGATTTTATTCGCAACGATCCGGACTGGGACTTCGCCGGGGTCTATGCGGACGAGGCCACGACAGGTACGAAAGAGGATCGGGAGCAGTTCCAGCGATTGCTGGCGGACTCCCGTGCCGGGGCCATCGACATGGTTCTTACCAAGAGCATTTCCCGGTTCGCTCGGAACACCGTCACCCTGCTGGAAACCGTGCGGGAGTTGAAAGCCTTGGGTGTGGAGGTCTGGTTTGAGGAGCAGAACATCTACACATTCACCGCCGATGGTGAGATGGCTCTCACCCTTTTGGCATCCTTTGCCCAGGCCGAGAGCCTGTCTTGCAGCGACAACTGCAAGTGGCGCATTCGCAAGGGCTTTGAGGTGGGCCGGGCCAACAGCTGCACCATGCTGGGCTACCGTCTGGTGGACGGTGTGTTCACCCTCGTGCCGGAGGAGGCGGAGACAGCCAGGCGGATTTTCGCCCTCTATCTCTCCGGACTTGGAACACAGAAGATTTGTAAAATCCTCAATGAAGAGGGCGTTCCCACCCGGCTGGGCTGTGAATGGCATCCCAGCGCCATTCGGACGATTCTGGAAAATGAGAAGTACGCGGGAGACTTGCTCCTGCAAAAGACCTTCCGTCTGGACCATCTGTCCAAGAAACAGGTGGACAACACTGGGCAGCTCCCACAGTTCTATGTGGAGGATGACCACGAGGCCACCATCAGCCGGGAAGATTTCTCGGCGGCACAGGCGGAACTGGCCCGGCGGAGATCGGCCCACACAGGAGAGCGGGGTACGCCCAGCGCGTTCACCGGGCTGATCCGCTGCTCCGGCTGCGGAAAGAACTACCGCCGGAAAACCACCGCCAGCGGTGTGGCCTGGTGCTGCTCTACCTATAACACCAGGGGCAAGCGGTACTGCCCCACCTCCAAGGCCATCCCGGAGGGGACGCTAAAAGCGGCCTGCGCCCAGGTGCTGGGGCTACGCTCCTTTGAGGACGAGGCATTTGCCGCCGCAGTTACGGCCATAGATGCCTGCCCGGACAACCTCCTGCGGTTCCATTTCCGGGATGGTCACACAGAGGAGTACCGCTGGCAAGACCGCTCCCGCCGGGAGAGCTGGACAGCGGAGATGCGGGAGACGGCGCGGCAGAGAGCGCTGGCGAGGAGGTGAACGGCATGGCGGAAAAGAAAGTGCGGAAAATCGAGGCGACTGCCCCTTTGCGGACGGCGCAAGCCTTCACCCCGGTAAAAAAGCGCCGGGTGGCGGCTTATGCACGTGTGTCTACCGACAAGGACGAGCAGCAGAACAGCTACGAAGCCCAAGTGGACTACTACACAACCCACATCCAAGGCAACCCGGAGTGGATCTTCGCCGGGGTCTACTCTGACGCCGGAATCACCGGCACCAGCATGAAAAAGCGGGACGGGTTCAATCAGATGGTGGCGGATGCCCTCGCCGGAAAAATTGATCTGATCCTTACCAAATCGGTGAGCCGCTTTGCCCGGAACACGGTGGACAGCCTGACCACCGTCCGCAAGCTGAAGGAAAAGGGCGTGGAGGTCTACTTTGAAAAGGAAAACATTTACACATTAGACTCCAAGGGCGAACTGCTCATTACCATCATGTCCAGCCTTGCCCAGGAGGAGGCCCGGAATATCAGCGACAACACCGCGTGGGGCCAGCGTAAACGGTTCGCGGACGGCAAAATGAGCCTGGGCTACTCCCACTTCCTCGGCTACAAAAAGGGAGCGGAGGACGGTGAGATGGAAATCATAGAGGAGGAAGCGGTGGTTGTCCGGCGCATCTACACAGAGTTTCTGGCGGGGAAATCCACCTATGACATCGCCGCCCGTCTCACGGAGGACGGTATCCCCACCCCGGCGAAAAAGGCTACTTGGCACGCCAGCACGGTAGAGAGCATCCTCCACAATGAGAAATATAAGGGGGACGCGATCTTACAAAAACGGTTTACAGTGAATTTTTTGTCCAAGAAAACGAAGAAAAATGAGGGTGAGTACCCCCAATACTACATCGAGAATAATCATCCCGCCATCATCCGCCCGGAGGTGTTCGAGATGGTGCAGGAGGAGTTCCACAGGCGTCAAGCGGCGGGTGGCCACGCCCAGTGCAAGACTCCGTTTTCCGGCAGGATCGTCTGCGCTGACTGCGGCGGATTCTATGGCAGAAAGGTCTGGCACGCCGGGAGCAAGTACGCCAAAGTCCACTGGCACTGCAATAACAAATTCCAGAAGCGATGCTACTGCTCCACGCACACCCTCAAGGAGGAGAATATCGAGCAATGCTTTGTGGCCGCGTTCAACGGCCTGCTGGCCCGGAAAGCGGAAATCACGGAAAACTACGCCCTCTGCCTGGACGCCATCACCGATACTTCTGCGTATCAGGCGCGGCTGGATGCCATCAACCGGGAATGCGGCGAACTATCCACTCTCATCAACGCTCTGCTCCAAAAGGGCAGCAAGCAGAGCGGTTCCCTCCAGGAGATCAACCGCCAGTATGAAGAATATGTGGCCCGGTATGACGCGCTCCAGCAGGAGAAACAGGAGGTCAGCGCACAGATCGCTCTCTGCGCCGCCAAGCGAGTGCAGGTGGGCGCGTTCCTCGCCGAACTGGAAAAGCGAAAAACACCGCTGACCAAGTTCGACCCGCTGGTCTGGCAGGCCACCCTCAACTATATGAAGGTGCATCCGGACTGCACCGTGACCTTTGTATTCCGGGACGGGACAGAGGTCTCCCGGCCTATCGAGCCTGGTGTGCGCCAGTACAAAAAGCGCAAGGGAACGGGGGGAACCACTAATGGCGAATGAGAAAACGGTCACACCCATCTATCAGAAACTGCCGGAAAAAGGCGTTCTGCGGGTCGCGGCCTACTGCCGGGTGTCCAGCAGCCAGGATGAGCAGCTTCACGGCCTTGTCGCCCAGATCAGCCACTACACGCAAGTCCTCTCCGGGGATGCGTCCTGCCAGTTTGTTGGTATCTACGCTGACAGAGGCATTTCCGGCACCCAGGTGAAAAACCGGGCGGAGTTCCTGCGGCTCATGGAGGACTGCCGCGCGGGGCTGGTGGATCAGATTATCACCAAGAGCGTGTCCCGGTTTGGACGCAACACCGTGGACACGCTCCTCTATACCCGCGAACTGCGGAACTTGGGCATTGATGTCTACTTTGAAAAGGAACATCTGCATTCCTGCTCGGCGGAGGGTGAACTGATGCTGACCCTCATGGCGGCGCTGGCGGAGTCCGAAGCGGAGAATATGTCCGAGAACATCAAGTGGGGCAAGCGGCGCAGGTACGAAAAGGGCTGCGTGGAGAGTCTCGCCCTCGCCAACCTCTACGGCTATCGCAAGGACGGCGATGCGCTGGATATGGTCCCAGAGGAAGCGGCGGTCATCCGGCGTATCTACTCCGAGTTTCTGGATGGCCTGAACTATGAGCAGATTTCCCAAGGACTGAATGCGGACGGCATCCCCACCCGGCGGGGCAATGATGTGTGGTTCAACCGCACCGTGATGAATGTACTCATCAATGAGAAATACATGGGGGACTGCCTGTTTCAAAAGACATTTCATATTGATCCGATTTCCCACAAAAAAGTTCCCAACAAGGGCCAGTTGCCCCAATACTATCTGGAGGACTGCGTTCCGGCCATCGTCTCCAAGGAAGTCTGGAAGCTCGCGCAGTTAGAGATACAGCGCCGTCAGACCTGGAAACCCATGTCCTCTGTGGAGCTGCCCTTCAAAAACCGGATCATCTGCGGCTCCTGCGGGAGCGGCGTGGTGCAGTATTATGCCAAGCGCAAGAGTGGCACCCTTGAAACCATGTGGCGCTGCGGGCGCTGGCGTAAGGGGAAAGCCAGGGGTGAGGGCCTGCCCCTCTGCGCCCAGACAAAAATCCCGCTGGACGCCCCTGAGAAAGCCTTCGTCCGGGCGTGGAACCTGGTGGTCAGCAAGAAACTGCAATACGGCGCGGCTCTGCGCCGGAAAGCGGAAACTGCCGGGGACACGCTCACCCGCTACCGGGCAAAGGAGATGCTCTGGCTGCTGGACGAGGTGGGCAAACTGGCAGCGTTCGACTACTACTTCTCGCTAAAGGTGCTGGATCACATGGAACTGACGCCGGACGGAAAACTGGCGGTAGTGTTTCTGTCCGGGATTCGACTGACGATCTGACAGCGCTCAGCGCGGGAGCAGGATCACCGGCACGTTGCGCCGCCTTGCGTATTCTATGGTGTTCCGCGTCCCGCTGGGCTGGCCGTTATAGACGGCGATCACCCGCGCTGAGTGGTCCACCATCCACTGGTTCCGCCGCTGAAAACAATCCCTACTGTATCCGGGACAGATGAACCGCACCAGATCGGCTTGCTTCATTACCCGGCGGTACCGCTCCTGCCACTCCCGGCTCCAGCGGCTCTCAAAGCCCCGGTAGGGGCTGGCACAAATCAGCCGAACTGCCGCCCCCTCGTCTCGAAGGGCCAGCACGACCTCCGCCGCCCAGAGATCGACTCCTCTCGCCATCCCCGATATGAATGTCTGAAATCCGCCAGCAATCGCTGTGCGGATTTCTTCTTTTAGGCAGGAAATGACTTCTGATTCAGGCATTCCCAGCCGTTCCGGCCTATGCCCGGTGAAGCAGCACCGATGCTGCCGCAGCTCCTGTTCTGACATTTTACCGTCCTCCTCCACTGGTTAATACAGTTCAATATAACGGTATAATCCGTACAAGTCAACTGTATAAAACCGTTTAAGTGAACGGTAAAATATTGATAAGAGGGAGGTGGCATCATGGACACACATTCCAGGCTGCGGCAACTGATGGCGGAGCGAGGCTGGACGGCCTACCGTTTGGCGAAAGAGAGCGGCCTTTCCGAGTCCACGCTGGCGAATATCTTCAAGCGGAACACGGTTCCCTCCATTGGGACTTTGGAGTCCGTCTGCTCCGCCTTTGGCATCTCCCTGGCCCAGTTCTTCGCCGAGAGCGAGATGGTGGAACTGACCCCGGAGCTGAAGGAGCTGTTTGACAACTGGGTATCACTTACCCCGGAGCAGAAACAGGCGGCGCTGCAGATGATCCAGGCGATGAATACTAAATAAAAATCAGTGCCGGGGATGATAGCGGGTTATCACCTTCGGCACTGGTTTTTTCTTTTATTCTCTTGGCGGTTTAACCGTTGCGGCAATCGCATCCAATTGTTCGGCAATGCGTGTAAAATCACAGTCCAGGTTTAGCGTTTTCACACTAATCGTGTTCCCGCTGATTTGATAGTCATTGTCCGGCTGGATCTCATCGTCTGTTCCGGCATACAGCAACATTCCAGCTACGCTCTCGTCAGGGGCGGTGGGCCAGTTTTTGACGTAGGCAAAGATTTGATACAAGTTGCCGGAGTGGACTGTCCTGATCCCATAGGGCATTTTCATCTGCATATTGTGGGAGTAATATTTCGCGTCGATGATCAGCGTTTTCCTGGTATCCCTACTTGATAGCACAATGTCCGTCTGCATGGCGGGGAGTTGTGCGCGGTTGCCGTCAGTGACAGCCCAATCGATCTGTGGAGCGTATGCTTTGAGTTCCGGGTGTTCTTTCTGATAGTAGCCAAGAATGAACTTCTCGTACAACTTTGCCATGCTCTGGTCATCCAGATACTCCATCATCTTGACGGCCCCACCAGATTCTGTCTGGAGCATCCCTTTTAGGATCAACTGACAGACGGCAAGAATCATGCGGTAGGTCTGATTGTTCCGGTCATATGGGATATTCCAGTAAATGGTGTGGACATCCAGAAGGGAAACCCCGTCGAAAAAAATCAGCAGTTTGCGCAATTCCTTTTTTCTGGCCTTGGACAGATTTGAGCGAAGTAGCACTGAAATTGTTGTCTTAATGATCCGGTTGGGGTAGGCATCAACGGAAAATTCATCGTAGGCGCACACAAGCTGTTTCTTTCGGATAACCAGCGTCTTGACAGAGTCGTTAACTTCAATTTTTCCTCTTGGGGAAGAAAGCGCCTCTTCCCTCGTGAGGTATTGACGGCCCAGACCGCGTTTGATCTGAATTGAAACGCCCCGGCAGAGAATGGCCGACAGCAGCTCCAGCCCGTTCTCGAATTCCTCCGCCGCCACGTCTCTGTAGCCGTTTTCGTGAAGGACTTGGAAAGCGTAGGCCAGCATATAGTAGATGTTCTGAACCCGGCGGATCATTTGACGGCCTCCCACAGCGCGTGGCTCCAGTCCTTGATTTTTGCCGATTCATCAAACCAGTATTCTTTGAGCAGAGGGATCAACTCAAATTCCACAACCGAGCGCAGCCACTCATCGCTGATGTTGAGGTTCGTGCAAAAATAGCTATGGCCGATGCGGAAGCCCTCGCCCAAAGAGTCATCCTCAGTAATCTCTTTATTCAGCCGTTCCACCGTCTCAATCAGCCGGTCAAACTTGATATTGTTGATTCTCGCCTTGTACGCTTGAAAGCCGGAGGAGGTAAAGGCCGGGGGCATTTCAAAGAACGCGAAACGGCGGCGCAGGGCGTAATCCAACATAGCGAGACTGCGGTCCGCTGTGTTCATCATGCCGATAATATGGACGTTTCCAGGGATGGAGAACTGTTCGTCCGCATAGAGAAGCTGCAGCTCGACACCTCGTTTGTCGCTCTCAATCAGCATGAACAGTTCCCCGAAAATTTTGCTCAGATTGCCCCGGTTGATCTCATCAATGATAAAGAAATAGGGGCGCTCATCGTCCTTCTCCGCTTTTCGGCAAAACTCATAGAACACGCCTTTTTTCAGTGCAAAGCCCGTCTCAGTGGGTCGGAACCCCATGATAAAATCCTCATAGCTGTAGCTCTGGTGGAACTGCACCATCTGAACGCGGGAGGCGTCCTTTTCCCCCATGATGGAGTAGGCCAGCCGCTTGGCGGCGAAGGTCTTTCCCACACCGGGAGCGCCCTGGAGGATCACATTCTTTTTGGTCAGCACAAGGGCTTTGAGGGTTTGATAACGCTCCGCGTCCATGTAGACATCCTGCAGGAAATCCTCGGCAGTGTAGGGATCGTAAGCGGTTGTTTCTTCCCCGGAATCAAGGGACTCTTCTGGTTTGCCCTCGTCAAACAAAGCCTGCATTTTCTTCAAAAAGTCTGTATAGGGGGTCATATCGGTGAGAGTTTTCATTACATATTGATCAGGATGTTCCCACTCGCCTTTGTCCGTCCAACGGACTTTATGGGTGTGGCAAAACTCTCCCCGCTGTTCGTCATAAGCATATTCACCCTCAACAATACCACGTCCTACGACCTTTTTCAGACCCTTTTTGACAAAGACCACATCGCCGGGTTTGATTTCATTGGCAAACTGCCAGGTAGCCAGCACCTGGTTTCGGTAGGAGCCGGTGCCGCCGTACAGCTCACGCATTTTGGCGCGCATCTCCTCTTTAGAGCCGTAGGCTGACAGGTCGCCCATCCCCGGCCAGCCAATCGCCATGATGCCCTCGGCATAGTCGCTTTCCCAGTTGGCAGAGCCGTCTCCGGCGGCGTAGAGCCAATATCGGATGGCAGCGGTGTCTACAGCCAGCACGGCATCACTGGAGTCCTTGGGAATAATGCCGTCAAAAATATCATCCCCAAAAGAGATGGATATGTCGTACTGCTCCGCAATCCTGCGGCAGCTACGGCGGATGCTTGTGGACTTATTGCCGGTCTGCCCATAGTAATATTTGTTATTTTCAAGTGTTGCCTGCAATGCGTTGACCAGTTTATCCCGCCCATAGTCCTCGCCAATGTGTTCGATAAAATAGGAAGTCAGTTCCGTGTTGGCTTTCCATGTATAGACTTTTCCGTTCATCATGGCGGAGAACAATGTCCCAACAGTAAATTTATGACTTCCCTCTCCAAAACACGGAACTTTTGCACACAGTTTCTTTACCGCATCCTTGACATCCACCTCGCCATCATATACTCGTTTGGCATATTGATAAATCGTGACCTCACAGTCATACTCATAGCCGATGTACTGCCGCACTCCACCCTTGGAATCAATGAATTCTTTGAGCATGGTCAAATCTTTATAGTATCCTTTGGCCCGCTCCCTGGCCCGATCAGATATAACCTCATTGGTGAAGTAATCGAGCAGATCCTGTTGGGCTGCCGCCATAGAGCCATCGTCTGCAAAGCATTTCCAGAAGGACAGGGCAATGGTGTTCTGGTACAGATAGAAAGCATCGGAGACGTGGGTGCTTACTGTACTGTCTGCCCAGTCAGGGTGTGTCTGTCGCAAATAGTCCTTATATTCTCCTTTGACTCTGGTAATCGTGCTTTGAATATCCATTACATATACCTCCGAAAACGGTGATTGTTCCTTATGACTGATTTTATTTTATCACAGTGGACGCCTATCTGGTAGTGGGTTACGCAAATTTTCCAGACAAAGAAGTATAGTCACACCCTCGGAACATTGGCTCTATTTTAAATTCCACATACCCAGGGCTTGATACAATTTTTGCGGCGGAAAAGAAAGTCACATCTGACTTTTGAGGCGGGTGGGTTACCGCTTTTTTCGCTGACCGAACAATAACACACCTCGCATTTGCAGTTTCCTATAGATACAATTCTACCTTAAAAGCATTGGAAAAGTCCCATATTCAGCGGATTTTTGCCCGTTGCACCCTCCCTAAGAAATTTGAACCCCTTTGCACCCCGACTTGGAGGAAAAATTGAATTGTATTGGTGATTGGGTCATAACGCAAAAGAAATTCACCATCGACTTCCTGGACAAGAAAATGAAGGTCAACGAGGGCGAAGTTCCGCAGTATTACATCGAGCAGAGCCACCAGCCCATCATCGACCCGGAGGAGTTTGACAAGGTGCAGGCCGAGTTTGTGCGCCGGAAGGGGATGGGCCATCGCTACAGCGGCAGCAGCATCTTTGCCGCCCGCATCGTCTGCGGTGACTGCGGCAGCTTTTACGGCTCCAAGGTCTGGCACTCCAACAGCAAGTACCGCCGCACTATCTGGCAATGCAACGAGAAATTTGCCGGAGAGCGGAAGTGCCGGACGCCCCATCTGAGGGAGGAGGACATCAAAGCCCGGTTCCTGGCGGCTTTCAATCAACTGCTGAACGGCAAGGATGCTCTGCTGGAAGATTGCCGCATCATGCAGGACCACCTCACCAACTGCTCCGCCATTGACGCAGAGTTGGACGAACTGCTCCGGGAGATCGCGGTGGTGACGGAGCTGACCCAGCGGTGCATCCAGGAGAACGCCCGGAGCGCCCAGAGCCAGGAGGAATACGCCGAACGCTACAATGGCTATGTGGCCCGGTACGATGCGGCGAAGGCCAAGCTGGACGCGCTCCAGAAAGAGAAAGCCCAGCGGCTGGCCAAGGCGGATGCCATCGGCGGGTTTATGTTTGAACTCTCCGAGTACACCGAGGCCATTACCGAATTTAATGAGGGGCTTTGGCTGGCAGTGGTTGAGAAAGCTACGGCCTACCATGATGGGCGGCTGGTGTTCACCTTCCAGAACGGCACTGAGATAGAGAGCTGACATACACAAAACCCGTTGATTCCGCAAAATGGGATCAACGGGTTTTTTACATCGTGTCCATAAGCTCCAGCAGAAGGTTTCTCTGCCTGTCCGACAGAGAGGTCCATTTTGCAAACACTGTCTGCTGCTCATCGGTCAGCTCCAGAGGGTTCCCTTCGGCGAAGAATTGTGCCAGAGTAATACCGAACGCCGTACACACCGCTTCCAAGGTCGGCAGCGTGGGAGCGTTGTTTCTCTTGAACATATTTGTAACGGTGGAGTGGGACAAGCCCGATTCCTTTGCCAGCCGGTATTCCGTCCAGCCGCGCTCCACCATCATGTCTTTAATACGGCCTTGTGCGTCCACATCATCACCTGCCTATCTGTAACTATTATAATTCCCAAAAGGGTGCTATAATAGGCACGATAGGTAGATAGTAAAAGCCCCAAAAGGGTCATAGCGTTTTATTGGCCCTGGCTTGGGGATACTGATTGAAACAGGAGGTTGTCATGGAAGAACCTAAAACACTTTTTGAACACTTGGCCCAGGAGCGGAATATCACAGTAGAAGAAATGCGGGCCATCATCGCGGCCCGTATTGAAGCTGGGATGAATGACCCAGACCCAGAGAAGCGCGCATCGTGGGAGCGGATACCGCGCGCTGGGGATATCCCCACGCCGGAAGAATGGCTCCGCTATGCGGTGGAGCGGCTGGAGGCAGAAGGGCGAGGCGACCTGTTGCGCTGGTATAAAATCTTCTGATTCTACCCTCACGCACATTTTTGAAGTTAACCTTTTATGTAAGGGCTGTTTATGTTTATCTTGGGAGGCTTTAAGCTGCTCATTGACCTGCCTGTAGTTTTGTGGTACATTATTAGGTAAAAAGTGGAGATGGAGATGATTATATGGAAATGGAAAATGCAATCAATGCAGCTCTAAGTGGACAAGCGATTCTTTTTGCGGGTTCTGGTTTCTCTCGTGGTGCCCAAAATATACTTAAACACCCATTTCCTGTAGGAGACGGATTGAGGGACGCAATAGCAGATGGTTGCGGAGCATCAAAGGATAGGCCATTGGCTACAGTTGCTCAATTTTTCACTCTAAATCAGGGGGAAGATAAGCTAATCGAGTTGCTAAAAAGAGAGTTTAGTGTTTTACATACAGAGTCATGGCATCAAACATTATTGTCCATTCCATGGAAAAGAATATACACGACAAACTATGATTCTGTTATAGAAACTGCGGCACAGCAAAATGGTATTGCTTTATCTACAATAGTTCCATCTATGCGTATCGAGGGCAATTCTATTGATAATGTGTGTGTTCATTTAAATGGTCATATCGATTTTCTGAACCGAGATACCATAAATAATGAGTTTAAATTAATGGACACAAGCTATTCTTGTGAATCGCTGGAAGGTGGAGAATGGTTTGAGCTGTTTAAATCCGATCTGCAAATAGCGAATGCAATCATTGTTATTGGATACTCTATGCAATTTGACTTAGACATCAAGCGACTCCTTTCGTCTCCTAAAATAAAAGCTAAAGTTCTTTTTATTGATGCGCCTAATCCAAACCCGATGGATGAAGCCTTACTCATACAATATGGGTCATGCGAATTTATCGGGATTGAGGGATTTGCTGATGCAGTTTCTGCACAAAAGAAAATCTATGTTCCGTCTATAATAACTCATCGATTTACAAACTTTATTTACGAATATAAGCAACAACTCAAACCGGAGAGCATTTCATTCCCCCAAATTAGCAATTTCTATTGTAGAGGCGAATTTGTCAGCGGCCTTATGCAGAAAAAGCATGGCGAATATCCATATGTTATTGTGCGAACGGCTGTAGATGCTGTACTACGTGACTATCCGAATAAGAAAGTTTTTCTGGCCTTGTCGGACTTGGGTAATGGTAAGACCATGTTTTGCGAGTTAATCCGCAATGAGTTGCGTGAATATGAAGTAGATGTGTTTGTCTTTAGCAAGGCCAACCAGCACCTCTCCACGGAGGCCCAACAGATTGCATCAATTCGAAATCGTCGTTGTGTGGTGATAATTGATAATTATAAGAGTAAATTGGATGTACTTTCTGCTTTTAAATACCTTGATAAACGGAATATCACCTTTATTCTAACAGCAAGGAAGTCCCTTAATCCAAGCTATCAGGCATTAACAGGTAGCCTTGGAATTCAGCAAACAGACATCAAACCGATTTACTTGGATACATTGAGCCCTCAAGATGTACTGTCTTTGCGTTCCGTAATACAGAATAATAAGCTCTATTTTAAAGCTCTTACGGAATCAGATTCCATCGAAAGGTACATACAAGAACATTGCCATTCGCATTTTGCAGACTTCCTCTTAGATGCATATCAATCTTCGGACATAGAACAGCGTATCGTTGAAACTTGGAATAATTTTTCAGGCTCATCCACTCAAATTCAACATTTGGCTGTTTTGGCGTTGATGAAGTCCGTTATGGGAATTGACTTCAACTTTACGGAGATGCTGAATCTATTAAAAATTGACTTTGTACTATTAACGGCAAAAGACAATATATTTATTAAAGAATTTTTTAATCTGGATGACGATGATGTCACTGTAAAATCTTCTGTAGTTGCACGAGAACTGTTGCGTTCTGTAATTGGCATAAACAGTTTAATTGGTACAATGACTGTTGTTATAGAAGCGGCTAATCAAATATACAAATCGAATAGAGCGTACCTGGAATTATTGAAAAATCTGGTGTCACATTCTCACTTTAGGATATTCCCAAGAACTTCTGAAAATGCAAATACGGTCATTGATTTCTACGATAATCTTAGGAATCTTTCTTTCTGCCAAAATAATACCTTCTATTGGGAACAATTTGCAGTTGCCGCTATAGACATTGATGATTTTTCAACAGCACACCAATGTATTGAAAATGCTTTTGCAATTGCGAAAAAAACCCCTGATTTTGTTCCATTCCACATTGAAAACATTAAGGCGAATTGTTTAATTGAAAATTTGCTATTTAATGCATCTCAAGGGTGTACCCCCAGCCCTGATGATGCAATTGAGACTTTAGTTAAAGCCCATGAATGTTTAACCAAGCATTTGAAACACCCAGATAACAATGTCAGTTATACATTTAGTACCGCAGCAAAATATGCAAAGATTTTTGAATTGTATAAAAATGATTTTGACAAACGAGGACAAAGTATTTTCACAGAGAAAAGAGTTGCAATATTGAATCACATGAAAGAACATATAGATGATTTAGCTTTTCAGTCGGATTCTCGACTGAAAGGATGGATACAGAAATTGGAATCTTGCAAATTTGATAAATAGTTGAAGACTAATAAACTGTATACTCACCCCCTTGATGGTTTACACCCCCTACGCAAAAAGGGTGTGCATTTGTATCAGATATAGCCACCTTTGCCAAGGTTACACATCTTAAAAGATGCCACACCGAAAAAACCCCGGAATTCCGGGGTTTTTTGGCGTTCAAGAGGCCAAGCAACGCGCTTTGCGCTTATGCTCCAACGACCGTCACGGCGTGACGTGTTTTGGGGGATGCCACCCTGATTTTTGGGATCTGAACCTGCGTGGTTGACAAACAGCGAGTCAGGGCAGAAGAAAAACAAAATATTTTTAGAGAAGGGCCATGATGAAAATCATGGCCCTTTTTCTTTTTCCAGAGAAAGATTTAGGAGGTATGCAGAGTGCCAAAGTTTACAGAAAGTAAGACAGACCGTGCCTACGAGAGTTTTATGCAACAGATTCCCGGCTTCCAGCGGGACCCACCAGAGGCCGGGATTATTCAGAAAGATATGAAACAGAAGAAACAACAGAAAGGGGCCGGGAAAAATGATCTTCCGAAACGATAAGCACGGCGTGCTGTTTGAGAAAGAAATCAGGTATCACAAGGGCTGTAGCAGAAAGTATGCTGCGGCCTTTTTTTGTTGACGGCCGACCCCAGGCTCTGGCGCCAGGCCGAGAACCACATCGGTACCAACGAGATCGACATCACGGCTATGAAACCCCGGCGGCTGGACGCTATGTCCTATGTCTGTTTCGCGGTGGCCAAGGACATCATCACCGGCAGCAAAACCGTTGCTCTCACAGAACTGGCCGATGCCAGTATGCTGCCGCCCCGGTACTTTTTGGTGATTCAGACCGCCATGCTGATTCGGGGCTACGGACTGAGCGCGGCCAACCGGCTGCTGTTTACGGAAGGGAGGGATCAGAATGAACTTCGACAGAAATAAGGTTGAGATGGTCAAAAAGCAGTACCCGGTAGGGACGCGAATCCGGCTGAACAGCCTTTGTAACGAAAAACATGGGATGCCCGCGGGCCTGTGTGGGACAGTGATGGGTGTGGACGATCAACCGGCACTGCTCATGAAGTGGGACAACGGGCGGTCGCTGAGCCTTATGCCCTTCGAGGACAGTTTCACGGTAATCCAAAATGAACAGCAGGCTACGCCGGACGAGCAGCTCTATGAAAAGCTGTGCCAGGAGCAGGCAGCCTTCCGGGATGAACTGCTGGCCCTCCCTCCCGAGCAAATCTTGTATAAAGCATGGGAGTACCTGGTGCGGGAGGACATCCTGCTGACGATGGAGTATAACGAGCTGGACGATGAACAGGCGAAGGCCCTGTTGGAACTGCCGGACGCCATGTCGGACCTCTGCGACACGGTCAAGGAGAAAGACAGCCGCCAGCAGGAAACTATCTGGCATGAAATCGAGGAAAGGGCCAATGTGCTGGCAGCGGCCCAGCAACCCATGCAGGAGCAGTCGCCATGAAGAATAGCAAAAAGGTCGTTGGCGAGGGCCGTGACTTCGAGCGCATCCGGCGCATCACGGGTTACCTTACTGGCACGGTGGATGGCTGGAATAACGCCAAACGTGCAGAGGAAAAGGACCGGGTCAAGCACCCGGTCAACACCGATAAAAAGGAGTGAGCGAAATATGGTCAGGGGGCCGCCCATTAGAGTAAAAATACCCAGAGAAATGGAGGTGGTACTATTCAGTCCATGATCCCGTGGATAGGCGGGAAACAAGCCCTATGCAGGGCAATTATCAGCCGGTTCCCGGCAGACTACAGGCAGCGAACCTATGTGGAGGTGTTCGGCGGCGGGGCCTCTGTCCTGCTGAACAAGGAGCGCTCCGTCAAGGAGATTTACAACGACTTCAACTCCAACCTTGTCAATCTTTTTCGGGTAGTCCGGGATTCCCCATCCGAGCTGCAGGCAGCGCTGCGGTACATCCTCAACGCCCGGGAGGACTTCGACACCGTCAAGGCCCGGCTTGCCAGAGGGCACAACAAGGACCCTGTCCTTTGGGCGCGGGACTTCTATCAGCTCATCCGGCAGAGCTACGGCGGCGGAGGAACATCATTCGGGGCCAGCCCACGGTCCACCTGGGCGGCGTTTCCCTTGATCGACGCAGTTGCGGAGCGTTTTCAGTACGTGGTGGTGGAGCACATGAGCTATGAGCGGCTTATCCGGACCCATGACAGCGAGGGTACCATCTTCTACCTGGACCCGCCCTATGTGCTGACTGAAGACTACTATGGAAATCTGTTCGGGTTTCCGGACCATATGCTGTTGGCGGAAATCCTGCTGGAAATAAAAGCCCGCTGGTTACTGTCCTACAATGACTGCGACGCCATCCGGGCGCTGTACAGTGTGCCGGGGGTCTACATCGAGAAGATCGAGCGCATCAACAATCTGGCCCAGCGGTACGACCCTGGGAATATGTATCAGGAGCTGCTCATCTCCAACTACGATACATCGCTGGCGCTGCCAGAGCAAATATCATTATCGGGCTTTGCCCCGGTGGAAAGGAATTATATATGGAAATGAACGATGAGAAAACATTGCGGATTCTCGGCAAACGCGGCCGGGTGACTATTCCTCAGGAAGTAAGGGACGCCATCGGCATGGCGCGGGGCGATGTGGTGAGCTTTGCCGTGGTCAGCGAGGACTGCGCCTTGGTCAAGCGGGAGCGGCTGTGCGATAGCTGCATTACAGAACCCCCGCAGATGATCAAGCTGTTTGTGCAAGCCATGCACCAAGCTGAGAGTAGCCCTCAGAGCCAGCGGGCCTTTGAGTTTCTAACCAGCCTCTCTCCCGCCCAGCAGTTAGATTGCGCGGCTAAAATCATTGCGGAATGGGCGGAGAAAAATCATGAAGAATAACAGGAGGAAATTATGGCAAAGAGAAAAGAACAGACCCATACAAAAGCAGACGCACCCCAGCAGCAGGCCCAGGCCAATGCCGGGACAAGTCCCCAAGAGGCTCCGGCCCCGCCCCCGCTCCCGGATCTGACCGTTCGCGTCTTTCCCATCAGCAGCTCAAAAAGCAAGCTCAAGGCCACGGCAAACGTCAACATTGCTGGGGCCTTTGCTGTTAGAGGATTCCGTATCTTCGATTCCAGGAACGGCCTGTTCGTGAAAGAACCGGAGCAGAGCTACATCAAGGATGGCACCGAGCTGACCCGCCCAGTGTTCTTCCCGGTTACAAAAGAGGCGCGGGAGGCCCTGTATGGGCAGATACTTCACTCCTACGAACTGACCATGCAGCAGGGACAGCGCCAGGATGACGCTGCGTTCACACATGGAGACGAGGACGTGCCACCCGAGCGGAACTACACGTCTCCCGTGGAGGATTTCGATTCGGAGGATGACCTCCCTTTTGACTGCGGCCCGGTCATGTAAAAGGGCCTGATTCCGCGCTGTTCGGTTAACCCTCCAAATTTCTCGCAAATTTTTGCAGGATATTTTCAAAAAACGCTGGACATAGGCACACCATTTGCGGTATCCTGTGGTTAGAAAAATTCTCAAACCACAAAAGGATGGTGTAACCTATGTCAAAGTTGTTTCAAAGATTTTTGGCAGCGGGTGCGGCTGTAGTCATGCTGTCGACCGTGCCCTTTCCTGCAAATGCAGCGGCAGAGAAGTTCACGGACGTGAAACCGGGTAAGTGGTACTATACGGCGGTGGACTATGCCGTGAGCGAAAAGCTGTTCAGCGGGACCTCCTCGACCACCTTTTCCCCGGAAGAACCCATGACTCGTGGGATGTTCGTGACGGTGCTGGGGAATAAGGCCAAAATTGACCCAAAGGACTACCCCACAAGCAGTTTCAGTGATGTGAAAACGGGGATATGGTATGCTCCACAGGTGGAGTGGGCTGTGCAGAACGGCCTCGTAAACGGCACAGGCGGCGGGAAATTCAGCCCCGCCAAGCGCGTGACACGGGAACAGATGGCGGTGATCCTCTACAATTACGCCAAATTCACAAACTGCGACCTGACGGTGCGGGCTGGCCTGCTGGAACAGTTCCCGGATGGGAACAAGGTGTCCAGCTACGCCAAGTACGCTATGGAATGGGCCATAACCCACAAGATCATCAACGGCAGCGGCGGAAAGCTGGACCCCAGCGGCACAGCTACCAGGGCGCAGGTGGCGCAGATCTTCTACAGCAGCCGGGAACTGCTGGCAAACGGCGGCGGTGAGAATCCCCAGCCTCCCACGCCATCCCCCAGCCCGTCCCCTTCTCCCTCTCCCGACCCGGATGCACCCAGGATTCCTATAACAGATGAAGTCCGAGATAAACTCAAGGATAATTTGAATCCTGAAAAGATACTAGATTACGTTTTGCACGGGAAGGATGATGATCCCCTTTTCTCCTATGATGGAACTACAGCCGTGTGGGATTCTTCTCTGGTGAACTCGGAAGATGCCGGCAGAAAATACTTGGGCGATTGGAATGACGAGCCGAGCGAATACAATGAAACATCGGCTGTAGCCAATGGTTTTGTTCAAATGCTGACCCGTACAGCTAGTGACAGATTTTATATTACTGCCGAGGAAACAGATGGATGTTTCTGCCTCTACTACCACCCAGCGGACAATCCTGACAGCCAGAAAATGCAAGAAATAAAAGCGGCGCTCAACCTGACCCGCCCGGTCCAGTATGACCGGGGCCTCTGCTATGAGGGCGCTGGCTGGGCAGGCCCTATGCGCTGGGAGCAATACAGCGGCGCACAGGGGATAGCGGAGAAAATCGAATACTACCTGCTGGAGCTGCATCCCTACACAGACAAATACTATCTCACGGAACCGGAGCCGGGGAAGTTCTATAATTAAAGACATGAAACGCCCACGCTTAGTAATTACCCGCTAAACACACCTTTGGAGGATTTATAAAATGGAGAACCAATTTTTTGACGAAACAAATGGCCTATGGTATGAGCTGAGAGACGGTTACTATTATCCTTGCCTGACAGTATCAGAGGATGAAAAGCAGCCCATAGGTTTATGGGGCCGACAGCATAAGCGGTACCTAAAAGAGCAGAGGCCGATAATTTACAACTCGCTCCAAATGAACGGTAAGCTAAACGCCTACCTTGCCCACATCGACCAGCAAGCGCAGGAGCAATATGAACTTCTTGTTAAGCAGATGAAACAGGCTCGCGGTATTACCGAGGGTTTGAAAGCTACAAATCCTCTTACATGGGCTGGCAGAATGAACAACGCCCAGGCGTGCGCAAGAGAAATTGTGAATAACGAGATAATTTACAATTAGCAAACCCAGTCGCACTACCCAATTTAAGGAGTGTACTTCGCAACCCCTCATGCTGTATAATGTGGTATCATAGGCTTAAGATGGTTTATTGAGCCAAGATTTCACAAAAAATTTACAGAAAAAGGGTTGAAATTTCGAGATGAGCGCAAATAATTGTTTAGCAAGCAAGCAAGCAAGCAAGCAAGCAAGCAAGCAAGCAAGCAAGCAAGCAAGCAAGCAAGCAAGCAAGCAAGCAAGCAAGCAAGCAAGCAAGCAAGCAAGCAAGCAAGCAAGCAAGCAAGCAAG
>NZ_JAWXXL010000034.1:0-9822 GCF_034334985.1 Acutalibacter intestini
GCAAGGCATAACTGCGCCCATTTCAACTCCATATCACAAAAAGCCACAGGAGCACTATCGTGTTTCCTGTGGCTTTTCTGCGCGCATTTTTAGGGTGGAGGTGTGAGCATTGGAACAGTATATCATACCGGGGAGCGCTTACCGCAAGCTGAAAGCCGCGAATAGCCTCGGGCAGACCGCCTATATCTACGGCGCCACCGGCTATGGCAAGACGGCCTTTATACAGAAATACATGGAGAAGTGCCGCCCCGCATATCTGGACTGCGGGAACAGGCGCTGGGATGAAAGCGACGTCCCAGCCCAAGGGATTGTGGTGCTGGACAATCTGCATTTGCTAGAGGAATCCCGGCGGGAGATGGTCAGGCGTATCATAGCTGCGCCTGATGTGTGGCTCATACTCATAAGCCGCAGCCCGGTGCCCGCATGGCTTATGCCAGAGTACATCAACGTGGGTTTTATGGTGATCAAGGAAACCGACTTGGGCTTGGGCCGGCAGGAAATTGCCGGGTACTTGGATAGGCTGGGAATTTCCTACACCGAGGACGGCTTGCAGTTCCTGACGGAGAAGTCCAAGGGAAACGCCTACGCGGTACGCCATGCGGCCCTGAAAATGGCCGAGGGCATGGCTCCCGGACCGCAGATGCGAAAGGAAATCCACGACGCGTTCGCCCGGTACCTTACCGACTACGTGATGGTGGAGTGGGACAGCGAACTGCTGGAATTTCTCATGCGGGTCAGCGTAGTGGATGCGTTCACCTTGCCGTTGGCCGAGCTGATTACCGCCAGCCGTCAGGCTTCGGTTTATTTGCAAAGGGCGGCTGAAACCGGAAACTTCCTGTTTTTGGAGGGCGATGTATACCGATTGAGACCAGTGCTCCTGCACGCTCTGCGTGAAAGGGCCAAGCAATCGCTGGGAGAGGAGCAGCTGAGAACTTGCGCCAAAAATGCCGGGGTCTGGTACGAGATGAACGGGAATATCTCCGAGGCGCTGGAAATGTATGAGCGCTGCGGGGACTGGGGGCAGATCAGGGAGCTGCTGGTCCGCAACGCACGGGCGAACCCTGGAGCAGGCCACTACTATGAGCTGCGGCAGTACTATCTTTGCATGGACGAGGGCGAGGCGGCCAAAAGTCCGGTGCTTATGGCGGGGCTTAGTATGCTCCACTCTATGCTCATGGACGCGGAAAAGAGCGAGTATTGGTACAAAAAGCTGGCTGATTTTGCCAAGACGGCCACTGGCGGCACAAAGCGCGAGGCCCAGAGCCGCCTTTGCTACCTTGATATCGGCCTGCCCCACCGGGGGAGCCGGGATGTGCTGAAAATCATGCTGAGAGCGCCCGCTATACTCCTGGACCAGGGGGTGCGGCTGCCGGAGTTCTCTGTTACCAGCAACGTGCCCAGCACCATGAACGGCGGCAAGGACTTCTGTAAGTGGAGCCGCTCCGACCGGGCTTTAGCACGAACGGTAGGCCCTCTCGTAGAGCGGGTGCTGGGGAGCTATGGCAAGGGGTTGACGAAAGTAGCCCTGGGCGAGAGCCTCTTTGAGAAGGGCGGCGAAACCTTCGAGGTGCTGACCCTGCTCTCCCGGGGCCAGGTGGAGACCGAGTCCGGAGGCAGGCTGGAGATTGCCTTTGCGGCGGTGGGACAACGGGTGCGGATGATGATTTTGCAAAGGGATATTGTCAACGCGGGGGCAATTCTGGACTCTTTCCAGTCGGCGGCAAAGGCGCAGCGGGTCATGCAGATGCTGCCCAATATACAGGCTATGCGGTGCAGGATAGCCCTTTACGCCGGGGACATGGACGCGGTCCGGGAGTGGATGAAGGCCGCGCCGGACGAGGATAAGGAGTTCATCACCATGGAGCGCTACCGGTATCTCACCAAGGTGCGCTGTTACCTGGCGCTGGGCGAAAACCTCAAAGCCCTGGCCCTGCTAGAAAAGCTTAGCGAGTACGCCGAACGCTGCTATAGGACCTACATCCGCATGGAGACCGGGGTGCTGGGGGCCATTGTACGCCAGCGGCTGGGGACGGAGTGGGAGGCCATGCTGACCGCCGCTTTGGACGAGGCCGGGAGCTATCACTTTGTGCGGTTCATCAGCGAGCTGGGGCCGGCTATTCTGCCGCTGCTCAAGGCCCATGGCCGGGACAGTCCCTGGTTTCGGCAGGTGCTGGAGGAGACCCAGCAGATGTCCCGGCGCTATCCAGGCTATCTTTCGCCCAGGAACGCCGTACGGGAGGATTTTTCAAGCACGGCGCTGGAGATTTTACGCCTGCAAAGCGAGGGGCTTTCGGCCACTCAGATTGCCGAACGGCTTGGAATGAAGTCCGACAACGTGCGCTATCACATCAAGGAAAACTACCGCAAGCTGGGCGCTTCGGGCAAGGCGCAGGCCATTGCCGCCGCCCGGGCCTTGGGGCTGATATAAATTATTTTATTTTTTGGGGGTATCGGTATGAAAAAATTATTGAGCATTTTGCTTGCGCTGCTATTGTGCCTGGGAATGTGTCCGCCTGCTGCACTGGGGGCAAATGAGACGCTTACGACTACGCTGAACTTTACCAACGTAGGAGAGGGGGAAGGCCAAACCCATGCCCAAGGCCCGGGCTATACCTGGGAGGAGGTTGACGGTGGATATAAGCTGACGCTGAATGGCATCAGGATGAATGTTACAGCGTTTGCGCCTGGTGCGCTAACCACCGCTATCTTTCTGCCAGGGGACAGGCCCATCACGATAGAACTGATTGGAAAGAACCAGATATCCTCTGCCGGAAGCGCTATTGACGCTGCCGTAGGAACTGGGAATCCCACTATTACTGTCATGGGAGGCGGGGAACTGTCTGGTGATATCAACAATTCCCTCATCATGGCATATGGGGACTTAAACATAGAGGGCTGCACCCTGAAGGCAGCCAGCCCCGGCGAAGGGATATTTTGCCCAAAAGGCAATCTCGCCATTAAAAACTCCAAAGTCGAAATTGCCTCAGGAGGCAATAACGCCAGCGCCATCCATGCAAGCGAGGGCGGCATTACCATCACAAATAGCGAGATAAAAACTTCCTGTGAAGAATATTACGCGATTTCCGCAATGGAGGATTTGCGCATATCTGGCGGAACCATATGGGCCTCCTCAAATTGGGCGGATGAGAATGCCCCAACTACCACCATTTCCTGCAGTAACCTTTCTATCCGTGATGGGGCGAAGGTTACCTCGCTGGGAAATGCGTCATTTGGCATTTATGCCGCGGAGGGCGCTACGTTTTCCCTGTCTGAAATTACAGCAGTGGGCACAATGACCGCCGTCTTTTCGCCGGGCGGTTTATCCATAGAGGGGTTGGCGCTTATTGAGCCCAGCGGCGGAATTGTAGATTCGCAATTCATTCGGGAAAGCGACAACTCTTTCGCGACATCTGTCAAATTGAGCAGTGTAACCTTGAACGTCCCCGCAGAGCCCCTTCTTTGCACCTACGGTGAAACCACAAGGGTTACGCTGACCACCACCCCAGCCATAGAATCTGCCGTGGAGATTTACAATGGTCAAACGAAAATGGCGGAGGGGAATCTGAATGAGGAGATCACCATTGACACCAGCGCCCTGTCTCCCACGGACCTGAATCTTACAGCCAAGCTGCCAGGAGATTTGGGTGAAAAGAGTTTTATGGTAAAAATACTTCCCGCCTCCATAGAAAACGCTGAGATTGAACTGGACTCCACCGCGTTTCGCTACAGTGGCTCGCCTCACAGCCCGGTCATCCGAAGCGTCACTCTGGGCGGCAAAGCATTAACAACGGACATAGACTATACCGCCGCTATTCCCACTGAAGCCGAGCCAGGTACTTATGCGGTCACTGTCACAGGCAAAGGGAACTATACTGGCATGGTAACAGTACCGTTTACTATTAACAAGGTGGACGTAGTCCCTCGCCCGCCGGAATTGCCTGCCGACACGGAACAAGACAAGATGAAGGTGGAAGTGGAAACAGGAATTTCTACCGTACCGGCGGGATTAGCGAATCATGCTGAACTGAACACCCCCGCAAAGCTGGAAACAGCCATGAAGCTGGCGGTGACAGAGGCAAACAGTGCCGTTTCCGCAGAGAATATTGCACTGTACGATGTATCGCTGATGGTCAGCGATGACGGCGGAAAGAATTGGACACCTGCCACTGGAGATAATTTCCCGGCAGAGGGCAGGCTTACCGTTACCCTGCCCTACCCGGAGGGGACTGGCCAGAATACCCATGACTTTGTTGTGACCCATATGTTTACCACCACCGACTTTGGCAAGACTCCCGGAGCAACGGAGCAACCCGCTGTTACCAAGACAGCGGAAGGTATCCGGTTCACTGTCACCGGCCTGTCGCCGGTCTCTTTGGGCTGGGTAAAGAAGTCGTCCAGCGGAGGTTCTGGCGGCGGAGGCGGCTGGTATCCTCCTGTTAGTTACTACAGCGTGAAGGTCGACAAGACCGAGCATGGCACTGTCACTGCCAACCCTACCAGCATCTATTCCGGCGGCACGGTGACACTGACAGTCAAGCCGGACGATGGTTATAAGCTGGACAAAATCACCGTTACAGACAGCCAGAATAAGACTGTGGAACTCACTGAAAGGGACGGCAAGTTCACCTTCAAAATGCCCGGCAGGGATGTGACCGTGAAGGCCGATTTTGTACCAATTCAGACGCCAACGCCCAGCCCAGGGCCTACGGACTCCCCCAGCCCTACGCCGACTGGCTCGCCACCCCCCACACCCACCACATCCCCCAGCCAATCGCCAGAGCCATGGAAGAACCCATTCCCGGACGTGAGTGATACCGGTTGGTACATCAAAGCGGTGGAGTTTGTTTGCAAGAACGGTCTGATGTCTGGCTACGCAAACGGCAGGTTTGGCCCTAACGACAGCCTGACCCGCGCTCAGTTCGCGCAGATCATCTACAACAATGAAGGCAGGCCCAAGTCCGGCAGCGGCAGATTCAGCGATGTGACCACCGGCTGGTACGCGAACGCGGTAAATTGGGCGGCGGCAGAAGGTATCGTTGCCGGAGTTGGAGGGGGCAAATTTGCTCCTGACCTGCCTATTACACGGCAGGATTTGGCCGTGATGCTCTGGCGGTACGCCGGGAGCCCCGAACCGCGCAAGAATGAGCTTGATTTCAGCGACGCCGGGAAGGTAAGCACCTATGCGTGGAAAGCCCTGTGCTGGGCCCATGAGAGCGGTATTGTCAACGGCAAGGGGAACGGTGTGCTAGACCCGAGGGGGAACGCTACTCGGGCTGAGGCGGCGCAGATGGTGATGAAATTTGTTAACAACCTCTGACTGCAACAAAAGAAACCCACAAAAATCAAAACGGCAAAATGTCGTTTTGGTGGGCGAAAGATTTTCGGTGACCAGTTTTGAGGTCATGGCAGAATCTGCCACGACCTCAAATATCGGAAGTCTATCGGAAGACAAACGAAAAATGATGTGCTACAATCTGTAATGTGAAAAAGTAGCGTAGTGAAGAGGCGTATAATGCTCAAGTGAAAATCGGAATGAAGATATTTCGTTCTGATTCTCGCGAGGTATATGATTTGTGAACAAATTTCGGCGGACCAGCTTTGAGGTTGCGGCAAATTTTTCCATGACCTCAAATCAGAAAATCAAGTTTACATTTTACATTTTTGGTTTTTTCTGCTGCCAACAGTTAGAGATACCGAACAAAAAAAGTAAGTGTGCAACTTGCACATCTGCTTTTGGAGTTCACGGCGTTTAGCGCCACTACCATAGCCATTCTCTCAAATGTAAATTTTTTATGAACTTGGTTTATTTTTATATAATTTCAATTTGACATAATTAGAAAATATTTATTTCACCAACATTGAGTAGAAAAAAGTGGAATTTTTGATTTTGTCAAGTGTATAATATTAGTGGTAAGATAATTAGAGGGGAGTAGACTTGGTACTCCCAAATCCGCAAAGCGGCGTATTGGCTTCGGCTGAACGCCGCTTTTTTCATGCCCATTTTAGGTGACCAGGAGCGTCGCCCTATCACATAGAATACTTTCAAGGAGTGATGCTATGGCAATTTTCAGAGTACGGCACGACAAGGACTACACAGTAATGAGCAATCACCACCTGCGCGACCCGGCGCTCTCCCTCAAAGCAAAGGGACTGCTCTCGCAAATGCTGGCCCTGCCGGATGATTGGGACTATTCCATCGCGGGGCTGGCCTACATCAACCGCGAGGGCGTAGGGGCTATCCGTTCAGCCATAAACGAGTTGGAACGGGCTGGCTACCTGCAACGAGTACAGAGGCGTGGCAGCGGCGGCAAACTGGCAAACATCATCTACAATGTCTACGAACAGCCGTTGTGCAAAAACCCGACAACGGATAATCCGCTAACGGAGAAACTGCCGATGGAAAACGGCACACAACTAAATAAAGATAAACAAAGTAAAGATAAAATAAATATAGATATATCCAATCCCATCCTTTCCCGAGAGGATAGGATTGGATTTGAAACGGGTTATGCCAGTTATGAGCAGTTGGTAAAAGAAAACATTGAGTACGACCACCTGGTAGATGTGGTAGACAAGCCACTGCTGGACGAGCTTGTGGACATCATAGTGGAAACTGTATGCACTCAGCGTAAGGTAGTGCGTATTGCCAGCGATGATTATCCGGCAGAGGTTGTAAGGAGCAAATTCCTCAAACTAACTTCCGAACATATCGAGTATGTTGCCGACTGCTTTCACGCCAACACCAGCGAGGTGCGCAACATCAAGCAGTACCTGCGGGCTATGCTGTTCAACGCCCCCACAACTATGGACAGCTACTAACCGCGAAAGTGGCCCATGACATGGCCAAATGAGCGCGGAGCGCGTCCCGCCGAGCGTCAGTGAGGCGGTAAGTGGAGAAAACGGCTGAAAGGCGTTTTCGGTACGAGCCAGCATCGCATTTGTCCCGACACTCGTATAGACGAGTGTGCGGACAAACGCAGCTTGGATAGGGCGTACCCTATGACCCTTGTTTTTAGACATATTCTATTTTGAGAGGAATGATTATTTGAATAACCAGAAGAAGTTCGACATGAGAATGACCGAGCAGGACTACAAGCGCCTGACCCGTAAGGCGCGCAAATGTGGGCTTACAAGGTCAGGCTACATCCGGCTGCTGATTCACGACTATAAGCCTCGGGAGGCTCCGCCAGCCGATTACTATGGCATGACTCGTGAACTGAAAGAGATCGGCAATAACATGAACCAGATTGCGTTTATGGCCAATGCTACTGGCCTTGTTGATGAAGGTGCGTACTACCAAGAGGTTCTGCGCCTGCGGGACACTATCCAGCGTATTGAAAAGGCAGTCACAGGCCAGATTGATGAAGTTGATTTTGATGATGAATAAGCAAGATTGCACGAACCCAGCGGGAGTTTCCTGCTGGGCATTTTTCATTTATGGAGGTAGGCCTATGGCGAAAGACAAGAAGGAAACTGTTGGAAGGACTGTCAGGTCGGAAAGCGGCACCCAGTATTTCGTGGTGGGGAAATACAAAATCAAGGTGTCGGAGCACTTCCCGGAGCAGGGAAAATCAATCGATAATTTACTGGAGGACGCTGTGCACCGCGCTGCATCCTGAGAGATGTTTGAAGTAAAATAAAGCTGGAAATCGGCCCATGTTTGTGCTATACTGAACTTAGTGAGTATTACATAAGCGTGGGTTGTTTCTTTTTTAGGAGGTTTTTTGAGTGAAACAACCGAGCAATACAAAGATTTACAAGACTGCGCTCTACATGAGATTAAGCCGTGACGATGAACTACAAGGCGAAAGCGGTAGTATTCAGACCCAGCGCATGATGCTGCGGCAGTACGCCCAAGAGCATGGGTTGACCGTCATTGACGAGTATGTGGACGATGGATGGAGCGGCACAAACTACGACCGGCCGTCGTTTCAGCGCATGATTGATGACATCGAGGATGACAAAATCAACTGCGTGGTGACGAAGGATTTATCCCGTCTTGGTCGCAACTACATCTTGACCGGCCAATATACGGAGATTTACTTTCCCAGCAAAGGTGTGCGTTATATTGCCGTGAATGACAATGTAGACACCCTTAACGGTGAGAATGAGCTGGCCCCATTCCTCAATATTCTGAATGAAATGCACGCCCGGTAGACCAGCAAAAAGGTCAAGGCGGCGTTCCGTGCAAGGTTTGCCAATGGCGCACACTATGGCGCTTGCGCGCCTATTGGGTATGTGAAAGACCCAAATCAGAAAGGGCATTTGCTGATTGATGAGGAAACCCGATGGATTGTAGAGAAGATATACAATCTGTCCTTGAGCGGTGTTGGGGCCGAGAAAATCGCCCGCACTTTGATTGCCGAGAAGATCCCTACAGCGGCTTGGCTCAACTTCCAGCGCTATGGGACGAATGCCAACAAGTATGCCGACCAGCCGGAAAACAAGCGTTACGCCTGGACGGTGGGGCAGGTGAAGAACATTCTCCGCAATGAGACTTACATTGGCGACAGCGTTCACAACAAGTCGGGGACGGTTTCTTTCAAGTCAAAGCAGAAAACGACTAAGCCGAAATCTGAGTGGTTTACAGTGGAGAACACCCATGATGCCATCATCTCCCGGGATGATTTTTCCCGAGTTCAACAACAGATTGCCAACCGCCGCAGGGAACGGAAAAACGGTACGACACAGGTATTTGCGGGATTGGTAAAGTGCGCGGACTGTGGCTGGTCGATGTCTTTTGTGGAGAATCATCAGGGTAAAAAGCCGTACTGGTACTACCGCTGCGCGAAGAACGCCTTTGCTCTGGGCGAGTGCTCTATGCACTATATACGCTAGTGTTACGGATACCAATGGAGTACTCAGCCGGTTTAAATTCCAGGGATCTATTCCCGGAGTTTCCGTGGTCAGCAATGGAAATACTCTAACGCTTTCTACGACTGAAGCAATCCTCAATCCGAAAACATCGTCCCAAGTTGACAATAATAGCTCCATGGCTGGCGGCAAGGGCGCTGTAGCTGTTTGGCAGACCAGCGATCCCTCCCAGCAGGACTTTGCCACCTATAACCCCGCCGGTGGCGAACCGGTCCGCTGCTACATCAAGTTCAAGACCGATGCGGTAGGCAGCGCAGGTCTGGTCAAGACCTCCGAGGACGGAAAGGTGGAGGGCATACAGTTCCAGATCACCGGCAGCGATGGGAGCAGCACCACAAAGACCACCGACGCCAGCGGCAACATTGACATTGACGGACTGCCCATCTACGCCGCCGATGGGAGCAAAATCACCTATACCGCCACTGAAATCAATGTTCCCAACAAATACGTCAAGCCGGACTCACAGACCTTCCAGCTAACCGAGGGGCAGACTGCCTCCATCCACTTCGAGAACAAGCTGAAGCGCTGGCGGGTGACGGTCACCAAAACAGACGACAGAACCGGCTCCACACCCCAGGGCAACGGCTCCCTGGCTGGGGCAAAGTACGGCGTTTACAAGGGCAATGAGCTGGTCAAGGAGTACACCACGGACGAAAATGGCCAGTTCACCACCGACTACTTCCCCTATGGCGAGGACTGGACGCTTCGGGAGATCAGCGCGGGCGAGGGGTATCTGGTCAGCGATGTATCCACCCAGCTCTGCGAGATTCCCGCAGGGTCTAACAATGAGTTCAATGACAACACCGCCAGCGTGACGGATACAGTCATGCGGGGCGGCATTGCCGTTGAAAAGCGGGACAGTATCACCGGTAGCACGCCCCAGGGCAACGCGGATTTTTCCGGCATCCAATTTGAAATCATCAACGACAGCAAGAACCCGGTCATCGT
>NZ_JAWXXL010000035.1:0-35123 GCF_034334985.1 Acutalibacter intestini
AGCTTTTACCTGTTTTCTATGGTCACAGGCAGCTACACAGCAAAGCTGTGGCTGTTCCTGGTGGGAATTCTGATGATGGTAGCAGCTTTATTCTATCAAAGGCTCCGTAAACGGATGGCGTAAATTATTCGCGGTGAGAATCAGATGATCACTGCCCGTTCAGAAAACATGAATAAACAAAAGTCCGGATCATTCACAAATCAATGTGGGGATCAGGGCTTTACATATTTTCTCTTTTGCCTCACGCAGACATCGGCAAGCTCAGACCAACTTCAAAGCCGCCGTATTCACTATGCTTTATCTGCATTATGCCGTTGTGTGCAAATATGATTTGTTTGACAATGAGCAGTCCTAAGCCATGGCGCTGTTCGGTTGTTTGTTCATCGCACACCATATAATGCGGCGTGTTGTTCAATTTTCTAATCTGCTCATCTGTCGCACCCACACCATCATCGGAAACAATCACAGTACAAACATTATTTTCAGCAATAACACGAACGAAGATATGACATCCTTGTTCGTTATGATTTATGCTGTTTTGAATCAGATTACTTACTGCCCGCCTTATTAATTCTTTGTCAACATTTGCGGTACAAGAAGTTAATGCTTCGTCTGTTTCCCATTCAATCGTGTACTTTTCATCAATATTCATATTGATGAAATCAACTACTACCTGACGGACAACGGCGATCAGATTTTGTCTTTCAGGGCTTAGCGGTTGCATATTGTATTCCAGCTTAGACGCAAGATTCAAGTCGTTAATCAGGTTTCGCATACGTTTGCTTTGGCGTACAATAACCGCCGCTTTTTGACGGTTGTTTTCTGATAACTGCACATCGCTTTCTAACTGTCCTGCATAGCCCATTACCATTGATAAAGGTGTTCGTATGTCGTGGGATACCCCTGCGATCCAATTTGCTCTTGCGGTTTCTCTTTTTCGGAGCTGTCCGCTTTGCGTTTTTAAAATATCTGAGGTCTTGTTAATGCTTACTGCAAGCTCGGATAAAAGCCCTTTTTCCCTGATATAGACTTCTTGGTTCGTTGATAAAGCCTGTATTCCGCTGACAATCGGTTTCACGGATTTTAGCAGCTTGGAATTGGCAATCACATAGATGGTAAAAATCAAGGCTATATTGATTGCTAAAACAGAAAGAACCGTTTTGGGCAAGTTGGCGATGAAATGATAATCCCAACTCGGCCACATATGTTTCCAAAAGCTGTCTTTCGGATAGCCCAGTACCACAAGTCCGTTTTCCGCTTCTCCTGTAAATGTAGGATATCCGTCGATATAGCCACGGGTCAGGCTCGCTATATCCGAAATGGTGTATGACATGGGTACGGCCTCGGGAAGATGATCCGTCTGCCATACTACCTTCATTGCCCTGTTGTCAATAAAAATCGCCCATACATTTGCGTGTTGCAGTTCAAGCGAGGTATCTTCGCTTAAAACATACCCGGTTTCACTTTTGGATAAATGATCGGCAACTGCCTGTGCCGTAATCCAGGGGGAGCTATTCGGCGCCTGATTCAGCGTATATATCCCCAATAAAGCAAAATTCAGTATAAGAAGCAACAGTGAGGACAAGAGCATAATACCGGCAAAACGCCGGATGAGTTTTGGTACGCTTTTCATATCAATTGCCATGCGATACAGAATTCGCACAAAGAGTTAGAAAAACACAGACTTTTGTGCCCGGTACCGCCCCTTTCTTCGTTTTTCACACTACTTGCCCTCCACAACAAGTTTATATCCAAGCCCTTTCATCGTTATCAGCGAAACAGGTTGGGACGGATTCTCTTCAATTTTTTCTCGGATACGGCGGATATGCGCCATCAGCGAATTTTCATAGCCAAAGGGATTATCCCCCCAAGCCGCTTCACACAGAGCGTCAATTGTAACAATTCTCCCAGCGTTCCGATATAAAGCGGCAAGGATGTCATGTTCCTTTGCCGTAAGCGTATGATGTTCTCCGTTCTTTATGACTTCTGCACGCTCAAAGTCAATTTCGCTGTCATGCAGTTTCACAAGGGGATTTTCCGCCTTATAACTCCTGCGGAGAATGGCGTTTACACGGAACAAAAGCTCCTTTGGCAAAAAGGGTTTTACCATATAATCATCGGCGCCAAGCCCGAAGCCACGGAACTTATCATCATCCTCGCCACGGGCAGTTAAGAACAGCACCGGATAATCCGCCGTTTTTTTAAGCCGCTCCATCAGATCAAACCCATTCCCATCAGGAAGAATTACATCAAGAATCGCAAACTCAGGCTGATAGGTTTCAGAAATCGTAACCGCTTCATTTACCGTTTTTGACGTTTTGATATTTTGAAACCCGTCCTCGTTTAAGATCGATACGACCATATCTAAAAGATCCTGTTCGTCATCGACAAGCAAAATGCGTTTTTGTTTTAGATAATCAAATTCCATACGGGTACCACCTTTCTGTTTTCCATTATACCACAGAAATCTGTCATTTTCTAAATGTACCATGAAATGTAAGGTAAATGTAAGGACACAAGAAGGTTGACACAAGGTTCAGGGCTTATAATTTAGCTGCGATGATAAGAAAGGAGCGAAATGCAATGAACATTATTGAAACGAATAATTTAACGAAATCATATGCGGATTTTACAGCGGTTTCAGGTGTCAATCTGCATATTCCGAAAGGTGCTGTCTATGGATTTCTCGGCCCGAACGGGGCAGGAAAATCCACTACCATGAAAATGTTTTTAGGGCTTACCAAACCTACCGACGGCTCATTTACAATTGACGGAAAGAAATATTCCGATAACAGAGTAGAAATTCTAAAAGAAATCGGCTCGTTTATAGAAGCCCCCGCCTTCTACGGGAATTTAAGCGGGGAAGAAAACCTTGATATTGTCCGCAAAATATTGGGACTTCCCAAATCCTCCGTAGTGGAAGCTCTTGAAATCGTGGGACTGACGCAGTTCAAAAAACGAATTGCAAAAAAATATTCCCTTGGAATGAAACAGAGGTTAGGTCTTGCAAGCGCCTTAATCGGAAAGCCGCCGATCCTCATTTTAGACGAACCGACAAATGGACTTGATCCTGTGGGGATCCACGAAATCCGAACGCTGATCCGTTCCTTGCCGGAACAGTTTAACTGTACCGTTTTGGTATCGTCGCACTTACTGTCTGAGATAGAACTAATGGCTGATACCATCGGTATCTTGAATCATGGTCATCTGCTGTTTGAGGGAACGCTTGAACAACTTAAATTCAGCGCAGCTTCACAGGGCTATCCTACGGATAATCTGGAGGATACATTCCTTGCCTTAATTGACGCGGATAACAAGCACAGGGGGACCGTGCGATGAGCGTTTCTTTGGAGTGTAAAAAGGTAAAGAGAACGGGGTTTTTACCGGTATTCTTCGGCGGTGGAATATTAGCTGCGGCTGTTCCTATTATCAATATGGCAGTCCGCTGGGAAATGTATCTTAACCAGCCGGGCAGTCCGATCCAAATTTTACTGGGTGCAAATTGGCAGATGATGGCAATGCTGAATGTGCTGCTCATTGTAACCGGATCCTGCCTTTTATATCATACGGAATATGCAGACAATGCTATACAGAAAATGAAATCTTTGCCCATTCGGGAAAGCTCTATTTTCTTAGGAAAAGCGGTTTTGACAGTTTTTATGAGCCTTTTTGTGCTTGTCATCCAGGCGGGAGCCATTACCTTCTGTTCCTATTGCTGGTTTGAAATCGGAAGTGGATTTTTTGGGGAACTGTGCAAATGCTTGGGGTATTCTTTCTTGTTGATGTTACCCTGCGTTATTTTGTCGCTTCTTATTTCGGAAGCCTGTAAGAATATGTGGGTATCCCTTGGAATCGGCGTAGTATGCGTGTTTACCGCAACAATGCTGCCGACAACAAACTTTGCTCTTTCACTTTTTCCCTTTGCAATGCCTTTTCAGATATTTGCGGATACAGATATAACGCGGTCCATACACTATATCTGTGGAGCAATGGCAGAGCTTGCTGTTTGTGGATTGGCGCAGCTCATACTGGTAAAGGTAAGGAGGTCGTTTGAATGAGGTTTTTAACACTTGTCGGCGTGGAGTTCAAAAAAATTAAACGCTCAAATATTGCAATAATTTTCCTTGCTGCGGCAGTTATCTTATGGATACCGTCTATCCTGCATGCCAAAATGAATTTTGGCATGCAGACAGAGGGAATTTCGCCGGAAAATAATTTCTTTATTCAGGGCTTTCTGGGAATGGCGTGGTTTATGTTTCCCGCAAGTATGGTAGTTGGGATAGTTCTTTTAAGTCAGACGGAAAGAGCAAACAAGGGCATTTTGAAAATGCTTTCCTTGCCAATCAGTGCAGCAAAACTTTGTATAGCTAAGTTTGTTGTATTGCTGATGCTGGCGGCAGCACAAATCTTAATGACGACAGGCACGTACTATATCAGTGCCGTCATCAGTTCGGGGACACAGGATTATAACTTTATCCTGCCGCCGTTGTTTGTTCTAAAAGAAATAAGCTGGATATTTCTGTCCGCAATACCGATGATTGCATTTTTCTGGATGTTATCAGTCTGTATTCAAACGCCAATTTTTTCAATTGGTATTGGTTTGGCGTCAATAGTACCATCGGTGCTAATAATTAATACAAAAGCGTGGTTTGCTTATCCAATGTCGTATCCATTCTTTGTGATAACGGCAGAATACGGTAAACTTGCAACAAATCTTGATATGGCGCAGGTTGAACTCATACCGTGGATACCTGTTGCCTCTCTTATTACAATCGTATGTTTAGGCATTTCCTGCCTATGTTTCGGGCAGGCTGAAAGGAGATAATCACTATGAAAAACAAAGTTTTAACCGCAGTCAGCACCATTATGATTTTTGTCCCGTGGACAATTCTCCCGCTTAGGACTTTTGACTGGGCATTAGAATCGCCTGCCGCTGAAATTATGATTTCTTGCTATGCGGCGTTCATGATTTTCAGCGGAGTGTTCACTATTATTTCGTATGTCATGGCAAAAGCTCAAAGCAATTTAATGAAAGTCTGCTTGATTATAAATGGTATTTATGCAGTGGGTGGGGCTGTCGCTTTTTGTATGATGGTTTTACCTAAAATTATATAACGAGGCGGACTGTTATGAAGAAAATCAAAACAATTCTATCTGTTGTTTTGGTTTTGAGCGTTGTCGGCTGTCTTTCCACATATGGTTCTAATCACGGTAAAGGGAGCCGGAAAGATAATCTGATTGACAGTTGGGATATCCTGGCCCCTCTGGACACCGTGTCCAGAGGACAGGAACGGCTCTCCTAGGTGTCATTCTCCGCGCTCCATTTTGATCTGTCCCTTTCCGCCAACATCGAAATGGAGGTTACTTATGACAATCATCCAATTAAACCGCTACTAAAAGAAAGCAACGGGAACTTTGGAAACCGCCCTACTTCCCACACCGGATCATTCAATGGGCTATCATGCTCCAGATTGAACCGACTTTCAGCAAAGTTTTCACCGGGTTCACTTGCGCTTCCCTTCCAAACCGTGGGATCAAGAAAGCCCAAGAGGATTGGAAACCGGACACGGCCCCCAGCCTTTACAAAAAGGTGGGTTTCACTGATTTCGGGATTCCAGTTTAGACACAGCCCCTTAGGGCTTCCGATCCCTATAACAGTGGGGACAAAGTTTCCCACAACGGGAAAGAATGGGGTTCCACCGCTGATGCCGGGAACCCCAGGGGAGATGGGTGGGAACCTGTATAAAGGCCCCTGTAAGGCCCTATAAGGGCCGATTGGCTTTAGAAGTATAAAATTTCATTACCTGACCTTAAAACGCCGCCCAGCGGCCAAACAGGGAGGGAAATCGACCGGATAAAAACGGCCCCTAAGTTACGGGGCCGTTTTTATATATCTTTTTTCAGAAAGGAAGGTTTACAGATGAAGAAAGCATTTGTACCGGGATTGGGGTGATCGGGGGACTGATTGCTTCCATGTTTGGTGGTTGGGATGCCGCATTAATTACCCTGATGATCTTCATGGGCATTGACTACTTGACCGGCCTGATCATGGCGGGTGTGTTCCACAATTCTGAAAAAACTCCAAACGGCGCCTTAGAGAGCCAGGCCGGGTGGAAGGGCCTTTGTCGAAAAGGTGTAACCCTGTTGATCGTGTTGGTGGCCTACCGGCTGGATTTGGTGATGGGTTCTAACTTTATCCGGGATGCGGTGGTGATTGGCTTTATCGCCAATGAAACCATTTCTATTGTGGAAAACGCGGGGCTGATGGGCGTGCCCATTCCGGCCGTGATTACCAGGGCCATTGACGTGCTTAAACATCAAGGGGAAAGCGGTGAAGAAAATGAAAAAAGGCGTTGATATTTCCGAGATGAACGGATCTGTGGATTTTGCCGCGCTGAAACAGGCGGGCGTGGAATTCGCCATTATCCGGTGTGGGTATGGCAATGATATTCCCTTCCAAGACGATAAATGCTTTTATGAAAATGTAAAAAGGGCGGATGCGGCAGGAATGCCATGGGGTACATATCTCTATTCATATGCTAGGAATAGCGATATGGCCAGAAGCGAGGCAAGGCATGTTTTGCGCCTGTTAAATGGTGGAAATCCCGCCTATGGCGTGTGGTATGATGTGGAGGACCCCCAGCAGGCAGGAGCGGATTTGGTATCTATCTGCGAAGCGTTCTGCGGCATGGTAGAGGCGGCGGGGCTATATGTTGGCATTTACTCCATGTTGTCTTGGATGAACACCAAGCTAAGCAATTCCCGGCTGGATAAATATGACAAATGGGTAGCCCAATGGAACAGCGTTTGCAACTACAAAAAGCCCTATGGTATTTGGCAGTGTACAGACTATTTAACCATTGCCGGAAAGACTTTTGATGGCAACTACGCCTACAATGATTACCCACCCTGACGGGGCGGTGAAAAAGGAGAAGGGGGCAAAAATGAAATGGGGTACAATACAGTTCCTGATATGCCTTACCATCCCCAAAATGGTAACCAAGGGCTTCATCGATGGCACCGGCACAGGGAAGAAAGATGCCAACGGCCTTCCCGCTGATCTGGACTTGTCCCTTGACATGATCCGGGTGTTTGTCACCAATGATGGGGCGGGGCTTTACGGAGAATAAAGCTGTTACTATTAGGGGCGGTTTTACCCCATTTGCGTGAAGCAGATAGTTCAGCGGACCCATGAAAAGACTGCTTTTCTTTGCCTTGCGTAAGTCTGTAATTTATGATACTATAGGTGTGGTATTCCAGCAGTCTAAAAAATGAAATGAGGTGTAGCAATGTATGATGTTATCGTTGTAGGCGCAGGAGCTACCGGGTGTACTGCGGCAAAAACGCTGTCAGAAAGTGGATATAAGGTTTTGCTGGTAGAGAAATTCAAAATGCCACGGTACAAATCCTGTTCAGGGCAACTGATAAAAAAGACTGTCGATTTGGTGCGGGAATATTTCGGCGCGGCGGTTCCAGCTTCGGCCATGTGTACCCCTACTGAAAACAGGGGAATGATCTTTACAAATGACAAGGGGAAAGAGGTCAGATTTGAACAACCGGGATTGAATGTATGGCGCAGCTCTTTTGATAATTGGCTTGCCATGAAAGCGTCAGAATGCGGCGTTGAAGTACGGGATTGCACCCCCGCAGTTTCGTGTGGGGAAAACGACGGAATAGTAAACGTGACGCTTCGCGGGGAGAAAACCTATACTGAAATAGCAAAATTTGTCATTGACTGTGAGGGTGTTGTCGGAACATTGAAACGAAAGCTGCTTAACAATACACCGCAGTACATAACGACTTTTCAGACATATAATCAAGGCAGCATAGATTTAGATTATCATTACTTCTATGCTTATTTACAGCCGGAATTATCAGAATATGACGCATGGTTTAATGTCAAGGACAATCTTCTTGTGCTGGGGGTATCGGTAAAAGATAATGAAAAGATAGCGGTTTTTCACCAGCGCTTTCTTGACTATATGAAAGAACAGCATAATCTGCAAATTGATAAACAGGTAAAAACGGATAAATGGCTTATGCCGCATATTCTCCCCGGCTGCAATATTGACTATGGTGTTGGACGGGTGTTGTTTGCGGGTGAGATCGCAGGATTTCTTAACCCGATGGGCGAGGGGATTTCTGCCGGAATGGAAAGCGGATATTGCGTGGCACAAGCGGTTATGGACCATTTTGACAATTTGGAAATGATATATTCAGACTATAAAGAAAGGTTAGAGCCATTGCATAGCTACATGAAAAGGCAATGGAGCTTCGTCGCTGGGATAGCAGATACATTTAGCGATATGAAATGAAAAGAACCGGGACCTGGCAGCTATCAGATAGCCATCGCGCCCCGGTTTTCTCATGGGTGCAGAGCTTGGATTGTTAGGCAAAAAAAACGCCATTTTCAGCGATAAAGGTATAAATCCCTTGCCACCTTATTTTCCCGCCCGGAAAGCTACATTCTGTCTGCGGGTGATACGCTTCCGGCAGGTAAATAGCCCGGTTAGAGCTGGATGCAAAGGGTGAGCCGCACACACTACACCGCCGCATATCCTCCGCATGGTAAAGCTCGGCGTACAGCGTCTGATCTACGGACAGCAAACTTTAATAATATTTGACCTGACACAGTAGGAAATTTGAAAATTAAAACTCATATCTTGTACCATGCGAGAACAACAGGCCATCAGTCAGTCCCACACGCAGAATGATGGTGTTTTCATCGTTAAAATCAGTATGACCGTTATCGATCCATTCCGCAAAGACATTTTTCAATTTTTCAGCAATTACATAATTCTCTTTTTTTCCAAAATAACCTAGGCTAATGCCTTTCCCATGTGCGGTAAACCATTCGCCGGCGATTGCAACAACAGGGTTATCTTTTATATGTTTCATTTTATTTGAGAGTGCGTGGGTAATGACATAAAACGCCCCATTTTCGTAATAGGCATTGACGTAACGCACATAAGGCCTTGCATTTTCCGTGGTTGCTAATGATATAATTGTATCTTTCCCGAAACGCTCAATCATGATCTGTTCTGCTTCTTGACTAAATTCGTTCATTGAATTATTCTCCAGCTTGCAAATTTTTTCTTTTCTCTTGAGCAGAATTAGTCAATTTCTCATAGATACTTTTCGACTTTCTTTATTAGCTTTACATCCATACAGCCGATTTTCGCTGCTGTTATTCAAATAGTTTTGCCCTAAAGCAATTTGGGTTCTCCGTAGGCTTTGCCGTCAGTTTGAACAGAACACAGCCGTCAGGGCAAACGATGCTTTTGCTGTATTTCCCGTCACCTCCGATATTCTCTAAATCACCGCCGCTTCTGACTGCTTCCATAATGGGAAACATCACCATCATGCACTTAGAACAGATACCCTGCCCATCTTGATTGACGGGACATCCATAGGTACAGGTGTATTTATCCCCAACCTCTTCTCCATTCCGGCAGTAGTGTTCCGTGTGATCGCCATGCAAAAAGCCGATGACCTCAATTTCCCATTCGTACTCCTCAGCGTACCACTTCTTCATAGTATCATTTCCTTTCATCTTTGATTTACCTGTTCTATTGAAAACTATACCTCACACCCTTGATTAGATCCTATTAAACCAAACCATAACTTTATTATGCAAAATTTCCTATAATTTGTCAATAGGAATTCCGTCTATTTGAAACGATCCATTTTGAATTTCCGGCATATTATAAGAAATTTAATTAAGAAAGGAGTGATATATCAGAGCTTCCCTACCCCTTAATCAGCTCGTCCAAAATCAGAAAGGCGGGTTTCTTTATGAGAGCGATGGCCAGTCCGATCCGCTGCTGCATCCGGAAAGAAAAATGCTTTACCTTTTTCTTTCCGGATGGTTTCCAAATTGTCTCGTGCGCTCATACTTGCTTCAATCAGGCTTCCTGTATACTTTCTCTGCTGCTCCAGGTTTGTTTTGCCGAAAACTTCCATCTGACCGCTATTCGGTGAAGCCAACCCCAGTATCGTACGCATAAATGTAGTCCTTCCGGCTTCATTTTTCCCAATAAGGCCGTATATATTTCCTTGTCTCACCGTCAAACTGACTGCATTCACAGCAATACTTTTTCCGTAAGTCTTTGTCAGCCTTTCTTGCTTTCAGTATCTCATTCATATAATCCTCCTGTTCCTCCCCAATTAATACCCGCTTTTGCAAATCCGTTCCGCTAGATGACTATCCCAATCCGGGGTAATCATTCAGATCAACCCCTGGTGCAGGCTTTCCGTTTTTGTCAACGACACCTTCTTCTTTCATCCTTTGTGTTTCTCTTTCAATCTGTTTCTGATTTACCGCTGGCTCACCAGCTCCGTTTCCCTGTTCCCCAGTACCCCTGCTTGCCTGCTGACTGCTCTGGGTTATGGACTGATTTTTGTTCACCGAGCCACTTTGAGTCACGACCGGGTCCTCATTTGCGGCACAGGCCGCAGCGCTTATTAGTACAAGCACCAGCGCGGCTGCAAGGACCGCAATTTTTTTAGTCATTTATGCTGCCTCCTTGATTGCAAAGAATGTATGGAGGATATGAATGAGATACTGAAAACAGAAAGGCCTGTACGGATATTAATGCTTTGTTTTGTCGAAATCAGTTTCCATCTCTATATGATTGGGATCCAGTATTCGTAAACCGCCTCCTGTGGATCCGCTTTGATATACACCTCAATATCCGGTGAATTCGCGTATGTGTATCCAGAAGTGGGAAGCCATTCTGCAATGACTCGCTTTTCTAATTCCTGTAGAGAACGGTTGGTGCCCTGCCCCTCGAAAATAGCCCATTTACACGCCGGGATATGATACTCTTCAAATGAATCTTCCTTCCTGTCGGAGCGGACCACAATCAAGTATTTCCAGTTCTCTGTGTGATGAACGCTAATACCCAGCAAACCTTGCGGTCTGCTTTCCTGCAAAGCACTCAGTTTTGTAAGCGTTCCATCGGCAAGAGCCGTATCCCATACAGTAGGGATTACTTCAAAATTTCGGGCAAGCTCCTTATTCAGTGGGCAGGAAACTCCCAGCACACGAAACGCCGCTTTTTCCTCTACTCTGAATTTCAATGGCACCCCTCCGTCCATGGATACATGAAACTGAATCGGGGGAAAAGCCTGCATCGGCCGGTTCTCTGTCTTGAGCGCAGACGGCACTACGCCATGAAAGCTTTTGAAGGCTCGGGTGAAAGCAGTTGGGGATTCATACCGGTATTTTATAGCAATGTCTATTACCTTCCCGCTATCCTTTTGCAGCTCTACAGCCGCAAGGGACAGCCGGCGCCGCCGTATGTATTCCCGAAGCGTCATATTTGTCATATAGAGAAACATCTGTTGGAAATAGTACGATGGGCAGTTGGCCACCTGTGCTACCTTTTCATAATCCAGTTCTTCAGTGATATGTTCTTCCATATATTCAATCGATTGGTTCAAGCGTTGCATCCATTCCATAAGGTCACCTAACGCTATTCTAATGTTCTATTATAGCTTATCCTTTCACAAGTTTCCTCGCATTCAGGCTATACAAGTTGATAGCCCAAGTACGTAAATGTTCTTACGCAAAATCGGCTGATTATCCGCTTTCATTTCAGCCTCCTGCGGTCCTACAATTATAGCGTAAACCATCCAATTATACGAGAGGGTTACCTTACATTACTCAAGAGCTTGGCTCGACTTTTGTCTTAAGAAATTCCCGCTTTCTGGTTCTTTTCAGCAGCCTCTGCGCCACTCTAAACATTTACCAGTCAATCGATCATAAGCACGATGTGCACCCAATCAAAATGGAAAGTAAAAGGACGCTCACACGGAGCGTCCTGATAATACAATCGCAGTATTCATTCAGCTCCCTACGTTGGTATTAGCCAACAGGTTCAAAGGGTCAGGTTCTGCCTTCTCAACTACACAGTAGTTCCCCCGCTTTTTGGATATAAACCTATATTTGTGTATCTGCATGGATGTGTCAAATCGGCGGTCCGATCTGGCGCACTCATTAATCATTACTCTCCTCTTCTCGCTCCGTCATTGGAAATCCTTCCAAAACTCTGCTCAGATAGTCGTTAAACGGCTTCATAATGCGGAACAAGCTTTGCTGCTTCTGTTACAAATACCTCTGCATCCACCGATATTTCAGATACCAGCTTTATAAACATCAACCATTCCGCCTGGGGATGCTCCCTGCCATATCCGAAGAGAACACGCAAAAGCCCCTGTGCCGTAAAGTGTTTTTCCAGCTCCGGCGTATGGATGATTTTGTCAAATTCTTCATTGAACACGGTGATATAGTCGCGGATTATTTCAATTGCATCTCGAAATGACTGGTCTCCAGGCTTGATCATCAGATAATATCCTACCGGAAACGGGTAGCTTTCCTTTTGAGGAATAGGGGCGCGAAATGACGGATTATATGGTGTTCTCCGAACGGGGATACCCAATTAATGTAAATGCAGTGCCCTTGGGCTGAATATGTAAAATGCTTCTGTCAAACGCTCCAAATACCATCCCCGGTTGTTATGCTTATTTAAGGCAACCCCGCACAATTCTAAGCACCGTCTTGCTTGCAGATTTTCCGTGATAGCGCACAGCTTTCGCTGGTCAACGGTGAGATGGACGGCGCTCAATCTGTACCCTCTGAAGAAAAATCTGACTGCGCAATACGGTACTTTGAATTGTGCGGTATTGCCTTAAGTCCGTCAAATACTTTTGCATCCATACAGTATCCACTATCTGCACCTTCTATGCGTTGCCTGCAACCAAAAAAAGAACGGCCACAGATCATTTTGTTGCAAAATAAACTGATCTGCACGGTAACTTCACCCGTTGCATCCATTTCTTGGGAAAGCAGATGCCAATTTATCACTTTATTATAGCGTATCCTTGCTTCAGTTTCCTCGCATTCAAGCTATACAAATTGATAGCCCAAGCGTGTAAATATTCTTCTGTAAGAATCAGCCGATTAAAACTGTCATTTGGCTCTGCAATGGCAACATAATACTTCACATGTCAGAAACAGGTCTGCTTCTGACATAAAAAATCACATGACAGCGACCTTGCCAAAACCTGGTTGTAACCTTGCTTTTTTCCTGTTTTTTAGAAAATGCAGGACTATTGTTGCCACAAGGCTTTCAATAACAAGGATGCTCATGCCGTAGTAAGGCCTGTCCAAAGCGGATATCGAAAAAACACAGTTTCACCTGAAATCATCTCGTCCGCCTAACCCCTTATCGGAACTTGACAGTATCTTCAAACGGATTTATGAGGACGACATGGCGTGGTAAGCCATGACAGATTTTTGAAGCTATCCGCAGAGTATGAAGCGGAACAGCGGGAACTGGAAGAAAAGGTCAAGGCAGACCAGCAGGAAGTCGATACTTACGAACAGAACAAGAGCGATCTTGCCCGCTTCGCCGCGATGATCCGCAAGTATGTGGGGATAAAGGAACTTACTCCCGCGATCGTCAATGAATTTATCAAGAAAATCATAGTCCGTGCGCCGGAAAAGGTGGAAGGGAAGCGGGTACAGAAAGTAGATATTGTTTTCAACTTTGTGGGGGAAATCCATTTTCTTTCTGCCACGCAACCGAAACGGTAAGGCGCATAAGGAAACCGCGCTCGTTGAGCGCAAGAAAAGACGGCATAGCCCTTGTAATCGGGGCGATACCGCCTAATCTGAAATTACTTCCCTCTAACCGTAAATATTTGTGTTTGTATAATTTTTAGCCATTCCGCTAGGGCTTGTTTGAAAATAGAGACAATAACGGATTAATGGCCAGAAGAGGTCTATTTTCAAGGAGAAGAATCGCTGTGGTTAGCTTTGCTAACTCCGTCAGTCCTGTGGTTGCGGGGGTTTTCCACGTGGAAAGGGGCCGCTCATGAGGATAAAGATGGTGTTTCCGGGTTTTCAAACAGCTCCTAAAGCCGAATGGCGTTTTTTACGGCAAAGGGAATGATCTCCCGTTTATTCTGTGCAGTTTAACCCGTCACCGCTCTAGGCGGACTTCCTTAGCTTCTGCCGGGGAACAGGGCTCTTGTCCATAGCGGGCCTTTTCATAGAGCTCGTGCAGCCGGGGAACTTCCAGTCCAGCCCAGCCCTCTAGCTCGGAGGGGGTAAGGCTTTGGGCTGGAGAATCCTTACCCGCTTTTAAAATCCTTCGCCGGTACCGTCGGCGAATAACAGCGTTAGGGGAACGGTCCCACACTGCGGGCCGCCGGAGACGGACAGCTTCCTTGCTTCCCTGATCCGTGTACTCTTCTTTACCCAAATACTGGACATAGTCCCGGTTATCCGTATAATTCCGCTGGAAATTCTTAAAGACCTGCCGTATGCCAAAGACCAAACCGATCAACAGGGCTGTGGCCAGAAGCCAAAAAATCGCGGTAGAAAGCCATTGGGGAATTACCCACAAAGGCTCTTTTTCACCCCAGAACATTTCAGCGTAGTTTTGCATGTCTGGAAACAAGTCGCCGGAAAGGATGGGCTCTACCGGAACTTGCCCCTCCCTCCAGTGACGGTTTTCGGGAATGGTGATTTTTATATTCCCACTGGCCCCTAGGGCTGGAATAAGTAGCGTACACATAAGCAAGAACCATCCCAGCACCGCTGCCCCGGCAATACGCTGAATACGCCGGGCAGGTAGATTGCGCATGGTTTTATTAAGGGTGAGATATGCGTCTACCCGCTCCGCTCCCCGGTAGGTTACGCATAGAATGAGATACAGCATCCCAGAGACCAGGGCCAGCCGCTGCAAAGTTGGAAAACCAATGAAAGCGCTGTATACAAAAGCTGCGGCGAACACGCTCAGGCTGGGGTAGTTGGGAAAATCGAAAAAGGAGAGGATGGGTCCCTCTTCCTCTTCTGCCAGACGGTTACGTCCCCGGAAGAAGCACATCAGGACAGTCAAAATCACGCCCCCCAGGTGGCCGGTAAGCAAGAAGCTAAGGCCGCACAATAAAAGGGAGGCCAGCAGATATTGCCACAGGGTTCGGGTTCGTTTGGCCGCATAATAGCTGAGCCCAGCGGGCAGCGCGAACAGCAGACCGCGGAAAAACGCCACTGTTAATGAGTAGTAAATATCAAACTGCTGTAACACACTGAAACCAAAGGCAAAGAGGATTCCTGCTACCAACCCACAGTGCAGGCGAGCCAAAGCCCGCAGAAGAATCTGCAAATTCGTGAGCCCTAGTAGCTCTTTGAGTTTCTTCATGGCTTCGCCCCCTTAAAATTCCATCCAGACCAGCTGGACATTTCGATACTCCGGCAATTCCCCATGCTCTGCGCCGCAGGGAACGATGCGCAGCCCCTGGCCCTTGCCCACTGCTGCCGAAAAGGCTTGGCATAGGTCCTTGCGCTGGCTGCGAGAGACCAGGACCAGCAGGTCGTCTGTATCCGCCGGTTGGGGTATACACTGGCAAATTGGCGTCAGGTTGGCGCCGCCTTGCAGGCAGGCCAGTTTTTTCTTTAGGAATAACAAGCTGCCCGAGCCAGCCACGCTTTCTAGTTTCCACAGCTGTCCGGTTTGCACATTAGACCCGTTACTGTACAGTCCTACCTCCACGCCATCGGCCAGCAACCGTTCCGCTAAAGAACAAGCCACCCGAACCCCGGCCTCATTGAGAAAATCCCCCTGCCAGCCGCCTGTCTCCATGTCAATACCAATGACCACCCGCTGGGACAGGGTAGACTCATGCAGGTTGATCAGCAGCTTGCCTGCACGGGCGGTGGCCTTCCAGTTGATATACTTCATAGGGTCGCCTCGGGAATACTCCCGCAGTCCCCCAAACTCAAAGGGGTCGTCGCACACCCGCTTGCGGCTGAGTACCGCGCCCATAATGCGGGAATAGGGAATGTTGATCTGCCCTGTGGGCACCGGTTTGGGCAGTACGTAGAACTCGGTGCTTTGGGGCAGAGTGGTCAGGTATTTTCGGGTGAGGAATAGATCCGCCGCTGCTAGACCCGCCTCATCAATACGGAAATACCCCCGGCCCGCGCATTTGAAATCCAAGGTACGGGTGATTTTCTGCTGCATGGATACTGCGAACACATCCCGGCGGTAGGTCTGGTCGCTGATGGACGCGTTTTCACCGTGGCCAAACTGGAGCCGTTTGTCCATATGAAAGCTGATCTCTACAGTAGGCAAGGGGAGTAGTTTCCGGTTGGTGATCACCTCGGAGAGTGTGGAAACGCTGTCCGCTACCGCGTAGTCTTGGGTAAAGGCAATGCGGCAGCTAAGGCCTTTTTTCCAGTACAGCTGGTACAGGGCCCGCACGCCGCAGAAGATTAGGACCAGGCTGGCTAAGAGTATAAGAATAATTATGATCATTACTTCTCCCACTCCTCTGTGGGAACTGTCACAGCGGCCAGCAGATTATCCGCAGCCTGTTTCTGAGGGGCGCTACCGCCGGTTCCGCTGACAGAGAGCCGGTGGGCCACCACGGGCTGTGCCACGGACTTAATGTCCTCGGGGGTGACAAAGGTCCGGCCCTGCACCAGGGCAAAGGCCTGGGAGCCCCGCAGCAGAGCCAAACTGCCCCGAGGGCTTAGGCCCAGCTCAATGCCGCTCTGCCCCCGGGACTGCTGGGCTAGGGCAGCTATATAGCCCAAAAGGGATGGGTGCACAAAGACCTGCCGGGACTTTTTTTGTAGGCGGATGATCTCCTCTTTACTACAGACGGGAGAAAGCTCCTCCAGCGGCTCCGCGTCCATAAAGCGCTCTAAAATGGCTACCTCCTGGTCTGGGCTGGGCGGAGCCATGGAGATACGCATAAGAAAGCGGTCCAGCTGGGCCTCGGGCAAGGGATAGGTACCCAGGGTCTCCACGGGGTTTTGGGTGGCAATGACAAAGAAGGGAGGGGGGAGCCGGCGGGTGACGCCGTCCACAGTGACCTGTCCTTCCGCCATGCATTCTAGCAGACTGGACTGGGTGCGGGGGGTGGCCCGGTTGATCTCATCGGCCAGCAGAATATTGCAGAACACCGGCCCCGGGCTGAACACAAACTGGCCCTTTTGCTGGTCAAAGAAGTTCAGGCCCGTCACGTCCGAGGGAAGCAGGTCAGGGGTAAACTGCACCCGGCCAAAGTCTGCATCTACAGATTTTGCCAGAGCCCGGGCCATCACCGTTTTCCCCATGCCGGGCACGTCCTCCACCAGCACGTGCCCTCCAGCCAATAGGGCGGTAAGCAGCAGGTCGGCGGTGCGCTCCTGACCCACCAGAACCTTGGCGATATTTGCTTTTACAGCTTGCAGAACATTTTCCATAAAAAGTTTTCCTCGCTTTCTAGATTTCCAGGCCAGCTGCGGCCTTGTTGCCCATATAGTACCCGGATTGCGAAACCCTACCTGCGCCAAGCTGGCCTTCCAGAAGGGACCAGTACATGGATTCGCCAAGTCTTTGCTAGGGCTTGTGCTCTCTATTTTCAAACAAGTCCTATCGTCCGTCTAAAAAACTTCGAAAAATCGTCTTTTCGCGGAAAACGAGTGGCCTCTGGGTCAAAAATCCTCGAAAGCGACCGCCTTTTTTACGGTTTTTTCTTGAATCCATCGCGCTTTTGACGAAAATCCTGACTCTTCTCCGGGTTTAAAACAGACTCTAGGCCAAACGAGATTTTCTTTCTTCCACTAGAATGCCGGTAATCAGGATTTCCAAATTTATTGGCCATGCCCTTCGTTCCCGCTTAGCAGTCCCTTTACGGCGGCGATGTTCTCCCGCTCCACATCAATCAGCCGCTGGGTTTTGGCCCGCAGCTCGTCTTGATGGGGAGCCATGGCCGCGGCCCGTCCGGTGGCTGCATGTAGCCATTCTTCTGTTACGTCCGAGAGGTCCACGCACTCGCCATATCCTAAATACCGTAGATAAGAACCAATTTTCGGGTCGTAACTGACCCCCACCAGAGGTACTCCGCTGAGAGAAGAGAAAATCAGCCCGTGCAGCCGCATGGAGACGACCACGTCCATATGGCTTAAAATGGAGATTAGCATTTCTGGCCCCGGCGCTCCAGTGAGCAGCTTGCCGGGGTGGTCCATGCAGCTTAACACCGCCTGGGCGGCGGACTCGTCCTGAAAAGCGTTGATGGAGATAAACACAGGCTCTAGGCCATACTCATCTCTGGCCCGCTGGGCGCACCGGGCCAGAACAGGCGCTTTTTCCACAAAACCACGCCAGTTCCGCAGCAGGTAGCAGATATACTTGCCCTTTGGATCAAAGCCCTGGTCACGCAGGTAGCGGCGGGTCTCGGCTTCTCCGGCAGGGGAGAGTATCAAAGCCGGGTCCGAGCTAAGAACCGTGCGGGGCTGGGTAACGCCATAGCTTTTCAACTCTCCCAGAGATTCCTCCTCCCGCAGGGTGATCACATTTACCGAGCGGTTCAGCACCTGGCGGACCAGGCGGATGTTCCGCTTTCCAGCTACCGGCCCAATGCCGCAGCCATACATGTCCACTTGATTCCCCAGGCGCTTGGCGGCCCATAGGGTTAAAAGATAATACCACAGGCTCCGGTGGCTGGTAGCATTTTGAATCAGTGTGCCGCCGCCGTTGATATACAGCCTGGAACTTTTCATGGTTCGCAGAATGCGGGGGAGATTAAAGGTATAGATGGAGTGGACCTTGTACCGCTGCTTAATGCTTTGAGTATTTTTTGCCAGCACTGTAATAGGGATAAACTGGTCCAGCTGACGGATGGACTGAATGATGGACTTTAAAATAGCGTCGTCCCCCGCGTTGCCATGGCCATAGGCTCCACAAATGACCACGCCGTCTCGCCGAGCGGCGTTTTTGCGTGCTTCCTTTGCCAAAATGGTGTCGTAAATCTCCAGCTGGCGATGCACCATGCTCTCTAGCGAAAGCTGGCGGCGGGCTTTTTCATATAGCCGGTCTCCCAGGGTGCGGCGCAGCTGGGGGTCGGCGGATAAGTCGGTCAGAAGCTGCGCCAACCGTTTTTCGTCCTTGGGAGTAAAGAGAAGACCTGTCTCCCCGTGAATAATCAAGGAGGGGATACCGCCTACATTAGTAGAAATAGTTACCCGGTGCATGCGGGCCGCCTCGGTAAGCACGTAGGGAAAGCCCTCAGACAGAGAAGTGATCAGGTTTATATCAATGGCATTATAAAAGGAATTAATGTCTTTCAGCCACCCGGTAAAGCACACAATATCCGAAAGTCCCAGTTGGGCAGTAAGCTGCTCCAGCTTTTCCCGGTCCTCACCGTCCCCAGCAATGGCTAACTTCAGGTTCGGCAGCTTTTCCCGGGCCAGCTTCACGGCCCGCAACAGGGTGGGAATGTCCTTCACGGGGGAAAGCCGCGCCACAATACCAGCCACCACGTCACCAGGGTGGTGGTCCATACCAATAGACCGGAAAAATTCTTCTTTGGGCTGGCAGGTGATGGGAGAATTGAAATCAATACCATTGTAAATCGTCTCAATACGGTCAGCAGGGAAATTCCGTTCAATGAGAATGTCCGTAATATTGTCGCAGACGCCAATGTAATAGTTCACCCGGCGCAGGGCCACCAGGTTGGTGGTGCCGTAGCTCAACCGGGCCACCGGGCGGCCCAGGTAGTCCAGCCGGTAGTCGCTGTGCACAGTGGTGACTACCGGGGCTTTCACATATTTTTTCAGCAGATTGCCCATCAGATTGCCCCGTGCCCCGTGGCAGTGGATGATGTCAATCTTCTGCCCTGCGGTAAGCTTGCGCAACTCCCGCAGGCCCCGAATGGGGTCGCCGCTCTCAATGACATGGATAGGCACACCCATTTTAGCGGCGTCGTCAGAAAAATCTCCCCGGCGAAAACAGATGAGGGTAGCGTCAATAAAATGGTTCAGCTCCCTTAGCAGGTTCAGCACATGGGTCTTGGCCCCGCCAGTGTCGCCGCCGCCGATCAGATGGATCACTCGCATGCAGTTTCCCTCTTTTCCGTAGTTTCCTGGCCCAGCAGTTTTTCCATGTGTACATGGGGGCAATGTTCGTCCAGATAGACCCCGCCGCTTTGCGCATAGCCCAGCTTTTGATAAAAGCCTGCGGCTTGCACCTGTGCCGAAAGAACCATCCGCGCCGCGCCCCGGGCCCTTGCGGCCGCCTCGGCTTGGTCCATGACCTGGGCTCCCAGCCCCTGGCCCCGGCGGTTTTTCCGCACAGCCACCCGCCCCACGTGCCATGTGCCCCTGGGGCTATCGGGGAAGATCCGGCAGCAGGCCGCGGCCTGGCCGTCTTCATACAGTGTAATGTGCAGAGCGGCGCGGTCTGTCTCATCAAACTCTTGAGCGAAGCCCTGTTCTTCTATAAAAACCTCCTGCCGGAGGGCATGGGTCTCTTCCGGCAGAAAGCCGGTCACTTTTACTGTCTGCAAAAACATCCATCCTCAATTCTTTATAGTGTTGATGCCTCTGGCGGGTTAAAGAAACTTTTACGCCGTGAAGAGGCTGGCCGTCCCTCGGTAGAATTCGCCCTCGAAGCAGAAAAAGGAGGGGAAAGGGAAGCTAAAGGGACACTTGTGCGGTTCAGGGGTGAAGAGTTGGCGTCTGGTGAGATTCTTAGAAGCCCTGCCAAAAAGCTGGCTTTGCCTACTTTACGCCGCCAGAGGCGTTTCACCGTCAAAAAGAAATGCGTCAGAACCCCTGGAATGCTTCTAAAAACCACACGTTTTCTACCTGGAATTCTTGCTTGTTTAAATATTCCAGGGCTCCACCAGGGCTGGTGAAGCTAAACCGCAGCTTATAGGAATACAGCGCTTGATAGGGAAAACCTGTGGGCCGGTTCAGGGCATTGCGGCCATACTTGCCATCCCCGGCCAGAGGGTGGCCGATAGAGGCTAGGTGGGCCCGGATCTGGTGGGTACGCCCGGTAAGCAACTCCACCTCCAAAAGGGCAAAGCCCCCGCGCTCTTCTAGTACCCGGTAGCGGGTGCGGATCGTCTTGCCCCCGGGCAGTGGCCTTTTGCTGATAAATACCCGGTTTTTTGCCTCGTCCTTGCTAAGGTAACCGGTCAGCAGGGCTTCCTTTATCTTTGGCACGCCGCAGACCACGCAAAGGTACAACTTTTTCAGTTCTCGGTCCTTAACCTTTTGATTGAGAATGCGCAGAGCGTCGGCATTTTTCGCCGCCATAACAATACCGCCTGTATTGCGGTCGATGCGATTCACCAGCGCTGGGGCGAAAGAATTTTCGCTGTCAGGGTTGTACTCGCCTTTGTCATAGAGATAGTGCCGCACCCGGGCGATGAGGGAATCGAAGTGGTAGTTTTCGTCCGGATGAACGATAAGCCCCGGGGGTTTATCCAAAAGCAGCAGGTTCTGGTCCTCGTAAACCACCCGCAACGTTAGGGGGGCTTTTAAAAAGTCCTGTTCCTTGGGGGACTGCTGGAAAAATTCCTCCTGCCAATACAGGGAAAGCCGGTCGCCAGGGGCCAGCTTAACTTCGGGCACACAGCGGCCGCCGTTTAGGCGTACGTCCTTTTTGCGAATACACTTGTACAGCACAGCCTGGGGCAGATTGGGGTAGGTTTTGGTCAGAAACTTATCTAGCCGCTGTCCGGCATCGTTGGGGGTAATAGTCACTTCTCTGCGGGGCATGGGTCCTCCTTTGGAGTGGAAAAAGAATAGGCGAAAATTAGGAGCGGGCGTCAAGGCCCAGAAAAGCGGACGGTAAAAGCTTGGCAGTTTTCCTGTGCTTGGCCAACTTTTCACCCCCGGACCGCACAATGTGCCATCCATGGGATGTCTCTACTTTTTTCTCCGCTCCGTCGTAAAAAGAAAATATGGCAGGGACAACACAATACCGATGCCAAGGGCAATGGCGACTGCGATCTTAATGGTTTCCAGTCCTTTATTGAAAGCTTGGGCGTTGCTGCCCATGAAAAAGTAATACCCAGTATAGTAGATGCCCGCCCCGGGCACAATGGGGAAAATGCCGCAGATTAAAAACACCGTTACCGGAGCTTTTCGGTAAAAGGAGAACATCCGGGAAAGCCAGGTCAGGGCCAACGCCGCGAAAAAGGAGGCGCTGGCCACCCCGCAGCCCAGGCTGCCGGCGATTAAATACACCAGCCACCCCGCCCCACCAGTGAACCCAGTAAACAGCAGCTCCCGCCGGGGGGTGTGGAAGATCACCGCAAAGGCAATGGTGGCTAGAAAGGCCACAGCAGTTTGCGACAGCCAGTTTAAGAGGGGGAGCAGATCCATCAAAACAACGCACCCCCTGTCAGAAGAGAGAGCAGCCGTACCACCGAGCCGACTCCCACCGCAATGCATCCGCCTACTAGCACAGCGTCCAGCATGCGGATGGCCCCGCTTAGATAGTCGCCGTGGAAGAAGTCCCGGATAGAATTAGTTAGGGCTACCCCAGGCACCAAACGAATGATGGAGCCTATAATGATCTTATCCATATTATTCCCGGCTCCCAGCAAGAAAACCGCCCCGCCGATGAGCGTGACTAGGGCGCTGGCCGAGAGATTGGTCATAAATTTAGACGTCCCCTTTTTGCTGGTGAAAAATAGGAAAAGCTCCAAAGCCACACCGCAGAAAAAGGCCACAGCAGCGTCGGCCCAGGTGCCGCCGAAAAGGTAGCTGAAAGCCGCGCTGCCTATAGCACAGGAAAGCACTGCCATGGGCAGGGGGGAATAGGGCAGAGTACGAATTTCTTCCAGCTGGGCAAAGGCCTCCTCCACGGTGTGTAGGCCCAGGGCAATTTCCCGGGAAAGCTGGTTTACAGCACAGATGCGCCCCAGATGGGTGCTGGCGCTGGGAACGTAGCGTAGGCGGGTAGAGCGCTGCACACCGTTTTCCTTGCCGTCGGCAAAAATGGCGTTGGTAAGTACATACACGTCCAAATGCTCTACTTGATAGGCCCGGGCAACACGCTCCATAGTCTCCTGTACCCGGGAGATCTCCGCACCGTTTTCTAAAAGAGTCTCGCCCATGCGGAAGGAGAGTTCAAGAATGCTAGAGTTGGACAGATTGGGCGTATGGGACATAGAAGAAAATCCTTTCTTGATAAATAAGAGGGCATTACATGGATTTTTCCGACGGGGAGGCAGATTGTAGCGCAAAGGCTTCCCGATAGGCCTCCACCTGGCCGTTTACGAGATATTCTTCAATTTGCGGACGCAGGTCCAGCAGCAGCTGAGAAACCTCAGGGGCCAGGCGTATACCGGCGTCGGCTTTAATCTGCTCCATGGCCTGGTCCAGAGACATAGAGGACAAAGAGAGAAACACCCGGTTGTCAATAAGCCGCATCAAATGGGAGGCTCCGCTGACTATATCTGTTAGTACCTGTTCTGGACCATCCTTCCGGCTGTATTCTTTGGGGTAGCCCTCCTGGTCATTATAAAACTTGTGGTGGCCCTTAGCGGCGGAAATATAGGGCCGGGTAGACTCTCCCTGGGAGAGAAGCATTTCACCGGCGTATACGTGGCATTCGTACATCTCCTTTTCCTCTTCCAGCCAGCTGCGGCCAATGCGGCGGATCATATTGCTGAACACCAAAATACCCACATTGTGCAGCAGGCAGCTGTCAAAGACGAACTGCTTCAGCTGAAGGCAGTGCGCCTGTAAGGCCTCCACTGTAAAGAATCCCAAAGCCCCCAACAAATACTGGGGCTGAAGCTCCAGCACTCGTTCCACCATCATACCAGCCACTTCTGCCGCCATGCGAGAGGCGACAAAGGCGTCCAGCCCCCGGCAAACCACCAGCTGTAGGATGAAATCTTTTTGCAGGACTCCGTCCGGATACTCTACAAAGGACTGGAGGCAGGCCAAAAGCTGCTGAAGGGTGGTCTCACACATCTGGTTGTCAGGCATATTGCGCACATATACCATCATGCGCCGGTACATTAGCCCCATAACCTCTTTCTTCTTCATTCGGTACTCTGGGCTACTGTCAATATAGATGGCGTAAAGGGCGGGTAGGAACATGTTGTGGTAGAATCCTTCGCCGGAATAATCCGTTTCATCTCGGTTCATATAGGTGGACTCCATCCAGCCCAAAAGATAGGAGAGAGGCCGAATGCCGCAGTGGTACTGGGCCGCCTGGTAGGAGTACTGCCACCGCAGAGAGGTAGGCATGCCCCGGCGCTGGCTTAGCGCACTTTGCCGGTTAATGACATACTCGGCAGACTCCATCACCTCGCCTAAAATCTGCGGGTCCGCGTTAACGCCGGCCCGCAGCAGCCCCAGGCCGGTGGTGCGCTCTTGGTGGGACTTATAGATATACAGGTCCCAGGGCAGATCAGGGGACTTTTCATGGTAGACCGGGTCCTCTAAAAACCGCAGGGAACGGCGGATGGCCTTCATCTTTTTTGTAGCATCTTCTTCATTAAAATCCGCATAGGCCAAGGCCAGGTTGCCCATAGCCCGGTGGATGTACCCCCGGGTCTCCTGATCCTCGATCTCATCGTACTGTTTGATAAAGGAAGCCGCCTCGCCAAACAGGCTAGACATCTTCCACTTGTACCGGCTCTGCCCGGCGTGGCGCACGAGATCTTCCATGTAAAATAGAGCCATGGCTCCGTTGTATAAGGCCTTAATCAACATATCCCGCTTATTCCAGCGGCGGGCGTAGACAATCAGGGCGTTGTGCAGGTAATAGTTTAGCACTACGTCCAGCTGTGTGGCCCCAGAGAGTAGCTGGCCTGCAAACTCCTCCAGGTTCTCAACATCCTCTTCGCTGGCGGAAACGATGTTGTCCAACACAGGAAAAAGCTCCTCCCGCAGCAGGACGGTATTTTCCACAGCCAAAACCCGGGCCTGCTCCCAGCACCGGCGTCGCTCCTTTGCAAAGGCGGGAACATCCTGAGGAATCTCCTGGGGGGGCGCGGTAAGCAGGAAAATTTCCTTTAAATTCGCAATATATCTCTCCTGGTATTCTTTCATGATGTGGTCCCTCTTAGCAGTGCTTCTATGGTGGAGAATACCTTATCCATGTCCAGGGGCTTTGATATATGGGCGTTCATTCCAGCATCTAAAGAGTTCTTCATGTCCTCCACAAAGGCATTGGCGGTCATGGCGATAATGGGGATGGTCCCTGCGTCGGGCCGGTCCAGCAGACGGATGTTCCGGGTGGCGTCCAGGCCGTTCATTTTGGGCATCTGCACGTCCATTAAAATCACTTGGTAATACTGGGGGGCGGATTCCTGGAACATGGTCAATGCCTCCAGACCGTCTACCGCGCACTCGATAACCGCGCCGGATTCCTCCAGCAGTTCCTGGGCGATTTCCCGGTTCAGCTCGTTGTCCTCGGCCAGCAGGAGCCGGCAGCCGGTAAGACTGCCCTGAGAAGAATGGACCTCCGGCACGGTGGGATCATTGGTGTTTCCACGACTGAAAAGCCCTGCTGCCAGCCGGCTTTTAAATAGAGGAAGGGGAATAAAGCTGTCAATCCCAGAGCGGGTGAATATGTATTCGATCTGGCTCCAGTCATTGTCTGTCAGCAGTAACATAGGCTTGTCGCCCAGACGGCGCCGGATGTCTGGCAGCAGCAAGGTCATCTCGGCTCCCTCAATTTTTTCCACGGTGAGAAAAGCATAGTATTCCTCTCCGGAAAGGTCCGCGTCGTTAATAAAGTCCATTACTTCGCTGGCGCTTTGGGCCCAATCAGTCTCTATACGCAGCTGTGTCAACATGACAATGGCCTGCCGGGCCCGTTTTTCTTTGGGGTCTAAAAGAAGAACCCGCTGGCCTGCCAACTCGTCATAAACAGCGTCTCCGGTGGAGGAAAAGGGGATCTCTACAGAAAAACAGCTGCCTTTGCCAGTTTCGCTTTCCACCTGAATGGAGCCGTTCATCAGCTCCACCAGGTTCTTGGTAATAGCCATGCCCAACCCGGTACCCTGAATCTTGTTGACAGAATTTTTTTCTTCCCGCTCGAAAGGGGAGAAAACTTTTGTTAAAAATTCCCGGCTCATGCCAATGCCGTTGTCTTTCACCCGCATGGTCATCAGCACTTGGCCGGGGTCTTTGGGCTCAATGGCAAAATAGAAGTCCACCCAGCCCCCGGCGGGGGTGTACTTAATGGCGTTAGAGAGAAGGTTTAGGCACACCTGCTTTAGGCGTACTGCATCCAGCATGAGGTTTTCGGCGTAAACAGGGCCCATTTCCAGGGAAAACTTTAGCTGGCCCGCATCCGCCTGGGGGCGGGCCACAATGAGGATTTCATGCAGCAGGTCCGCCACATTGGTTTTTTCTGCCTGTAGGCTGATTCGGCCGCTCTCAATGCGGGACATGTCCAGTACTTCGTTCAGCAGAGACATCATGTGGCCAGAGGCCACTTTAATCTTTTCCAGGCATTCCTGAATTTTTAGGGGGGAATTGTTATGGTTTAGGGCTATTTCAGTAAGCCCCACAATGGCCCCCATGGGGGTGCGGATGTCGTGGGACATTTCCGAGAGAAAGTTGGTCTTGGCCTTGCTGGCCATAATGGCTTCGTCCAGGGCGTTTTGGGTGCGGTTATAGTAGCCGGTGACCTGGTGCAGCAGGCACACAGCATATTCTTCATAGGGAATCAGTACCGCGGAGTAGACCTCCTGGCCCAAGCGGCAAAAAAAGGGAGGATCACTGCGGCCCAAAAGAGCGTCTTGCAAATGGCGGGCGTCATTGGGGGGCAGGGCAGCAAAAAGGTCTCCACCACAGAGAGCGGAAGCAAGGCTGTTGCAATAAATAGAGCGGATGCTGCCAGCGGGAAAAACCAGCACCGGCAGACCTACTTTTTCCCAAACATTTGCAAGCTCCCGATTTTCCATAAATCGTTCATCCTTTCCCTTGGGCAGAAATGAGAGATCAACCAAATAGACTAACGTAACGATATAATAAACGGCGCCTGCAAAGGGTGCTTTCCCAGCAGAAGAGAAAATAAGCCTGTGCCAAAAAACAGCCGGTGTGGCCCACAGTAATAGGGCATAATAACAAGCGCTACTATGCCCTATTATACTACCCAAGACAGATATTTACAATGGCTTTTCTGAATATTATATTATCCCTATCTCTTTCTCCGTTGAAACAGTCCTTTGGCCAGCCATACGGCTGGATTATACCGAAGCAAAAGGCCCATGTACCAGGCAGCACCCAAAAGCGGCCCCCCACATCCCTGGGTCAATTCCATAGCGGAGATAATTTTAGCTCTGTCTTTATAAGTAAACCCCAGCGTTACCCGCCGGTTGAACTTCCACCGGGCCAGCCGCCGGCGTTCCCCGCGGCTTGTTATGCCGCAGATACCGGCGAGCTCGTCCACCATCCGTTCATAATGGGCATATTTTTCGTAAGTCTGCTCCTGGCTTAGAAAAGCGCGAGAGTGGCTGCCCGGCCGCACACACACGCCGTATAGACGCTGGGGAAGAGTATGGCAGCTGTAGCGGTATAGATAGGGGAGCAGCATTTGAAAGTTTTGCCCCACTGGGTACACGGGAATGTGTCCCTGAGGGTACACCTGGAAAAAGCTCTCTGTGCGCAGCATATAGCAGCCACAGCACACAAAGGTGCGGAAGAAGAGCAAATCCCAGAAAATATTTTGCCGGTTCAAATTCCCAGTGCGCTCGTCGGCCCGGTCCAGCCGTTGGCTGGGTTCTCCCTGAAAATAATAGGAAAGAGACCGCACAGCACCCGCTTCGGGGTGGGCGAAAAGATACTGAACCCGGATTTTGATGGAATCCGGCTCCAAGTAGTCGTCGCTGTCTGGCCATACCAAAAACTGGCCGGACGCCAGGGGAAGGCCGTAGTTCATGGCTCCCGCAGCGCAGGAATGGGGCGCGGCCACTATCTGATAGCCGTAGCCCCGGTCCGCAAAGCGTTGTCGGTAGCTTTCTCCCAGGGCGAAGGTGTTGTCGGTAGATCCGTCGTCCACCAAAATCATCTCCACTTGGTCATAGGTCTGGGCCAGTACAGAGTCCAGCATGGGCGCTAGATGTGCCTCGCCGTTATAAACAGGCGTTACAATAGACACCAGGCCAGGGATAAAGCTGCGGGCCATAGGGAAGTTCCTTTCTCCATAGGATAGAATAAACGCACTGAAAAATTGCGAAATAACAACGAGTCTAAAAAAGTAGGCGGATTTGCCGCGGGGTCAAAAGAAGTTTATCCATTTCAAGCTGCGTTAGCGTTAATTACAGTTGAAAATAGGAAATATTGTGGGATCTAGTACGCGAGTGGTAGAGAGGAACGTCTAGCAGTGGCAGATAAGCTGCAAATCTAGGGATGGGGGTGCAATAAACTGCGGTTTTGTCCCAGGCCATCCCCTATTCATAGTTCCAGTTTTCTATCAAACAAACCAGCACAGTCCCTGCTCGGCATCTTGAATCCTCCCCTTGGGCGGCACTTCTCTTAAAATATGAAAAACGTTGGCATAGTCCGGGGCTGGGGAGAGAAAACCAATCATGGCCATGGGCCACCACAGGGCGCACAGCGCAGAACTGGTGGAAAACCAGAACAGCGCCAGAGGAATGACCCCTAAAGTTACCGGCAACAGGGCCATTAAAACAAAGCGCTGGCGGCTGATAGGCTCCTTGCACTTCATGAAGAAAAGAAATCCCTTTGGGATAAAGCCAATGTATACAATAGCTCCTTTGGGCTGGGGCAGGGCGTGGAGCAGTTCGTGGAGAAAGCAGGCCAGTATTCCCAGTAAAACGCCCACCGGCAGCAAAGGGGCCAGCAGGGGAAAGCGCCCGGTCAGTCGGGCTTTCATAATCATAGAGGTTATGCAGAGAAAAAATCCTGGCAGCATCCACAGGACCTGTTCCGCCACAGAAGACAGCCGCAAATCCCGGGCCCCAGCGGGCTTGGGATTCACTGCCAGCAGGTCTGGGTCGTCTGCCCGGGCAATACCTTTAAAAATAATATGCGGCATAAGAACACCTCACTTGATCCGTAGGATTTTTTTGTTTTCCACCTGGTAGACCCGGTCGCAGCGCTGAGCCAGGGCTCCGTGATGAGTGACCAGCAGTAGGGTTTTGGTTTGGTTCGCCTGGCGGATGGACTCCATCACCGCGGCCTCGGTGCCTGCGTCCAGGGCGGCGGTGGCCTCGTCCATTACCAGCAGCTCAAAATCTTTGTACAGGGCCCGGGCCAGGGCAATGCGCTGGCGCTGCCCGGCGGAGATGGCCGTACCCGTTTCGCCCACTACAGTGTCCAGGCCCTGGGGCATGCGCTCCACATCCTGCCAGATGTGGGCGCATTGCAGGCAGCGGATAATACGGGCCTGGTCCGGCCCATCCTTCCCGGCGAAAAAAGCCACGTTGTTGCGGATGGTCTCACCGTTTAGGTACACGGTTTGGGGAATATAGCTTACAAGCCCCCGCAGGGTCAGTGAGTCTATCCCGGCGATGTCCTTTCCGTCATAGGAAATGCTGCCCTTTTGGGGCTTCAGCAGCCCCAGCAGCAGGTCCAGCAGGGTGGTTTTGCCCGCGCCGGAAAGGCCCACAATGGCCACAGCGCTTCCAGCGGGAATCTCCATTTCCGCATCTTCAAAAATCACCGCTTTCGGGCCATAAGAGAAACACAGCCCCCGCACGGCAATGCCCTGCTTTAGGCTAAGCCCAGAACCTGGGCCTGCCTGGGCGGCGGCTTCTGCGGTTTTGATTTGTTGGTACTTTTCCAGCCCGTCCCGTACCACTTGAAAAGAACGCTTAGAGGACTCGATACTGTTTAGGCTGGTGACAATCTGAAAGGCCAGGGGGGCCAAACGAATAAACGCGGTAAAATAGACCACCAGCGAGCCCAGCATAGAGAGGACGCCGTCTCCTTGTGAGAGGAGAATGCCCAGCAGCAAAAACAGCAGAGCAGTTAAGGAATCCACCATAATGACAGACAAGACCCCTGTCTGGAAATTGTATTTGCCCTGAACTTGGGCGTGGGCCAGACTTACATCTTGGTACTTTTCTAGGATGCCCTCCACCGGTGCGCCGGTTTTGATCTCTTTAAATACCCCGTAGGCCAGGCTAACCTGGGCGTTGGAGCGAATGGTCAGTTCCCGCATTTTTTCCCCGTACACCCGGATGCGGGACCGATAAAACAGAAATAGTCCGGCAGTATAGGCCAGTACTGCGGCGCCCCCCAGCAGCCCCACCCAGCCCACAGCTTGAATCGACACGGCGATATACGCCAGCATGGTAGTCCCGCTGGTAAGCGCCCCCACACAGCCGGTGACAATGCCCACGCAGGCGGTGGTATCCGAGCGCACCAGGGCCAGGGCTTGCATCACGCTGCGTTGGTTGTGGCTAGACAAGTCCTCTTTCAGCAGCATCTCGTGAAGCTTTACCGATAGCTTTTGGGCTCCAGCATAGACAAAGCGGTTGGTCACCCGCCGCCTATACAGCTCGAAAAAGCATTTTGTCACCGAGAGCCCAGCCATGGCAAAGGCCTTAGCCAGCAGCTGGGGGGAAACGGCCCCCTGGCCCATAGCGGCCTGTAAAATATCGATGACGGCGGAAAAACTGATAATATCCAAAGCGGGGCTAATGAGACTGAGGACTATGTAGATCTTGCAGGCCCGGCGTTCCTTTGGGTCCAGGGCCCGCACCAGATAGAGGAAGATATTCATGGTCTTTGGCATGGGAGATCCTCCGTTCTTTGATAACTGAACCATTACTGGGGTGAAAAGTTGTTGACCAGAATTTGAAAAACCATATTCTTCCAGATGCTCAATACGATTCACCATTAAGAAAGCTTACATAGTCAAAGACGTCCATATACCGCCGCCGGATAAGGCCGGGCCGGAACGCGGTGATGTCTCCCAGTTGGCCGCGTTCTTGAAAGCCAGGGACAGGAAAGGCGCAAGAAATCTCTGGGTAGGGCTTGTGGGTGAAGAACACTTTGGGATAAGGCAGCTGGTCAAACCGCCGCATAATGTCATAGGTACTGCCGTCCCGGTCGCAGCCCACAAGAAAAATATTGTCCCAATTAATGCGTGCCGTCCGCCTTTGCCAGGCTGCGGCGGCCTGGCAGAAGTTGGCGTAATGGACGAAATGAATCCGCACGTCGCCCAGCAGGCCTTGGGGAGGCTCCCCGGGGTCTGGTTCTGCCGGCCGCACAGGCTGTGACATGTAATAAGGCAGATCGCCGCACATTTTTACAAAATCTTCCGCAAAAATGCTTAGGTTGGCGGTGGGGGAAAGATACGGCAGGCCCAAGTCCTTGTACATAGTACTGCCAGTACAGTTGCAGGAAATGATGCTGAAGCGGACGTTTTTCAACCGGGCGCGCCGCAGCCGGTTGTATAAACTGCGCTCTGTTATGCCAAACCGGCAGCAGCCCGCGTTCCACGCTCTTGATAGGATATTAGGCATAAAAGATCTCCTCGGATATTTTAGACAAACCGCACAGGATTTGCGGGGCCTTTTTTCGCCAGCTTGCGGCATTTTGGCTTATCAATGGCGAGATTGTCGGCGCAAAACTGCCGCAAGCTGACAAAAATCTTTGTGTGGGGTTGCCTGGATGATAGCAATCATTGCCTGGAGCTCACCAGTCCTACCGTCCAAGCAGATTTTTGACCGCTCTAAAGGTTCCAATGGCGGCATGGTACAGCTTGGCGGCAGACAGGAAGCCCAGGGTTTGGTACGCGGCCATAAAGGCGTTCCGGTAGCCCACGGGAGCCGGACCCTGCAACCGGGGCTGGAGGATCTCCTCTCTAGTGCAGGAAAAGCAGTCTGTCTGTCCCTCCACCAGCCTCCAGTATTCCCGGGCCCGGTCGTTATGCAGAATCATTATAGAAATGCCCATGCCGTCGTCTGCTTGGGGGCGCACCTTTTCCACACCCCAAAAGTCCCCAATGGTAAAGTCAGTCTGCCGCTGGGGTGTGCAAAATTTGCAGCTGTGGCAGCTGGGGCGAATGGTACAGCCGGTGAGGAAAGGCCAAATGTATAGGTCCTGGCTTAAAGGGGCGCTGTGTTCCTGCCCTCCGGCCACAAAAGCCCGGGTGTGGCCGCTGTCTCTGGCCCGCTTGTCTCGGAAACTAAAGCTTTCCAATGGGCCATACCGGCGCTGTAAATACTTGATATAACTTTCCCACATACCGGGAGATGGCGTCCCGTGGCAGACCAGATCTACCAGCAGCAGGGTGGGATAATCCTTAGAGAGAAATAGCTGGAGAGCCCTGGCCTGGCAGGGCGTGCCGCAGAACAGCACCCATTGCCCTTGCTCCAGGCGGTTGCGAATACGGACAAAAGCTCGGTCCATCCGGCTCTGCACGTACTTGGTACGTTTAAGAGCGTCTAAACTTTCCAGGTTCAGGGCCTCCCGGTGGACCACAGCCATGTCTTGGTCAAAGGCCGCGCCCCACACCGCCCCGCCCCGCTCCAGCACAGGTCCGGCCAGCAGGGGGAACATGCCTCCAGAGGAGCTGCCAAAGCGCACCGCGTCCGCTTTGGCTCGGGCTCCCAGATAAGTGTTATGGCAGCTTTCGCCGCCGGGATTTTTAACGGGGCATACCGTTTGACACCTGCCGCACTCCACACAGAGACCAGCGTCCACCTGGGGGTAGTCAAAGCCCTCCCGGTCCCGGAGCATGGAAATAGCATCCCGGGGACAAACAGCGGCGCAGGCCCCACAGCCACAGCACGCTTCTTTTTGGGTAAATAGATTCATAAAGAAACCTCAGTAAAATTAAGTAATCCGGCGGCCGAAAACAAGCGCAAAATACCAAAAGAGAGCAAAGGTGATAATCCTTTGGCAAGATAGGGTTCCACGACCTTGCCAAAGACCACCCCGTATTCGCTTATTCCAGTCTCAAATTCTCCACCAAAAAAGTCTTGGAAGTCTCCAGCGCCTCCACTCGGGCGGCCTCGGCCCAGTCCCAGTTAATGGGCGCGTCCATTTGGAAGCCATCCTGGTATAAACGACTCTCTAAGCCGTGAATCTTCAAAATATTGTTGATGCGGGCATCCCCGGCACTGTGAGGAAAGGTAACAAAGGGCCGCCGGAAAAGGATGCTTATGGAAGTGCCATGAAAGGAATTCGTCACCACATACCGGGCCCGATGGATGCCCCCCAGCAGTTGGCCGGGACCTGCGGCGGGAAGAGGCGTGGTTCCGGCGGGCCGCCAGCTTCCGGCGCAAAGGGGGCCCACAATAGGCAGGCCAGTGCGGGCAGAAAACTCCCGCGCGTAAGCGGCCAGAGCCTCGTCCGGCTTGACGGTATAGATGAGGATGTATTCCCCAGAAGCGGGGTATTCCTCTACTGCTTTCCACTCCTTTGGATCAATGAGAAACACTGGATCCAGTACAGCGGATACAGGCCCCTTGTACAGCCCCCGCACATAGGGCAGAGCCTCCGCCTCCCGCATAGAAACTGCGTCTACACCGCTGATTAGCTGGGAAAATTCCTTCTCATACCCAGGAGGCAGTGCCGCCTGGCCATAGCTGGCGGCATAGGCTACGACCCGTTTCTTGGCCGGGGCCTGAAAAGCCCCAAAATAGGCGGGCCGCAGGCCAAAGGTAATGTCCGGGTTCCAGATCTGGTCACTGCCCACCACGTAGCAGGCATAGGGCAGCGAACCCAGGCCTTTCTCCGTATGGAAAGGTCTTTGTCCCGGGTCCAGCAGCTGCTTCCGAAAGGCCCGCATAGTCTTGCGGCAGAGGAAAAATTCCCGGCCCGCCCGCAGGTGCGCAAGGGTTAAATAGGCGGTTCTTAGCAGCTGTGGCAGCGGGTTCCACATAGGGAAATAGGGGACTAGCCAGTGTCGGCCAGTCAGGTAGAAAGGCTCGTAGGGGACGATCTGGGTCGGGAAACCCACACTCCGCAAAAACTGCCGCAGAGCATAGGCCTGTAGCATTGCGCCGCAGTTGTCCGAGCAGTGAAAGGTGAGAATGCCCACCGAGGGGAGAGGAGAAGCCGCCATAGGTTACCTCCAAAGAGTTCGTAGTTTGGCCAGGGCGCAATACGCCGGATAGGAGAAAGGCCGGAATCGTAAATAAATCTTATAGGGCAAGGACAGCTGCCGGTAAAGGGACTGCTGGCGTTCTTCTCGGGCCAACTGGTCAAACAGCGCTATGCCCTCTCGGTCGCGGGCCCGGTACATGGTCCAGCTTTTGGCGGCAATGCGCCACAGGATGTCCACTTCCCACCGCAGGGCAAAGTCCAGATTTCCTCGCTGCTGTTCGGCATCCCGTATCAGCCGGGGAACCTGCATGTACTGGGGGCTTTTGGCCAGGGCGGCGGACTGGGTGGCGCTGCCGCCGTGGGTCCGGTAATAATAACGTACTTGGGGCGCCAGTACAGCGGTGGACAACTGGGGAAGCAGCTGGTATGCGAACAAAGTGTCCTCGCCCAGGGCCAGGTCCTCCTGAAAACGCAGGGAGCCCACTGCTTCACGGCGCAGCAGCTTGGCCCCTGCCAGGGCGAACATTGGCAGGTATTCCAGGTGGAACCAGCGCTTTACAGTTTCGCCCTGGGCCAGCTGCCAGGTGGGGAGATCTTCCGGCGGATTTTGCAAAAGAGCGGCCAGTTGGGCTGTGTCCATCTTTTTATATCCAAACAGGGCAATGTCTGCCTGGTAAGAATCAGCGGCGGCGCTCAGCTCCTCCAAGGCCCGGGGGTGCAGCGCGTCGTCGCTGTCCAGAAAGAACAGGTACTGGCCCACCGCGGCGTCCAGACCCATGTTCCGGGCAGCGGAGACACCCCGCTTTTCTTGGCGCAGCAGCCGGAAGCGGGGGTCCTTGTCAGCGAATTCTTGGCACAGGTGGTCCCCGCCGTCAGAGGAGCCGTTGTCAATGAGCAGTATCTCAAAGTCTCTCATAGTCTGCCCGGCCAAAGAAGAGAGACATGGGGGCAAAAAGGGCGCGCTGTTATATACTGGGACAATGACACTAACCTTTGGCAAGAAAATCACTCCTGAAAAAGCATCCGCAAAAAAATTTAAAAAAGCTAGACTTCATGGGGGCGGCACTCTCGATGATACCATAATATATTACAGAATCTATTGGGCTGGCCTTGACTTTTCATTCAGTAGATGATAATATTTCAATTGTAGAAAGATATTTTAAAGTGCGCTTGCCTAAAAGAATGCTGCTGTGTAAAAAGCCGGTGAACGGAAATGTCAAGAGTAAATGCGAAAAAATTTGAAATATTTTTTTCAGAGGGCGGCGACGGCTTCACGGAAGAGCATTTCAGACGTTTTCCAACCTAAAATTTTGCGTGGATAGTTGGCAAT
>NZ_JAWXXL010000036.1:0-34629 GCF_034334985.1 Acutalibacter intestini
GCCATTGATTCCGGGTTTTACTTGGAAAAATATTTCCCTCTGCACCACGTTCGGTTTATCGCGGTCAATGACCAGTATGACAGCGAGGACAACTCCAACAGCGCCGCCCATATGATAGTACCGTTAAAAAACATGGTGAACGAGGCTTACGCCGCTGACATCAGCCGGAAGGTACGCTCCCAGCAGCGGCAGGCCATGCAGGAAGGGCAGTTTGTGGGAAGCCGCCCACCCTATGGCTACCTTAAAGACCCTAGGGACTGCCATAAGCTGGTGGTGAACCCTGATACTGCGCCGGTTGTCAGACAGATATTTCAGTGGGCGGCTGATAGGGTATCAAAAAAACAGATTGTCCTTAATCTGAACGAAAGCGGAACTCTTACCCCAGGCCGCTACCTTGCCAGTATCGGCTTGATAACGAACGAAAAGTTAATGGGCAGCGGCGTTTGGCAGACCAGGACGCTGGATGTTATCCTCAACGATGAGGTCTATGTGGGAGATATGGTGCAGGGTAAGCACACGAATGTCGGCCACAAGCAGATACCCACAAAGTCTGAGGATTGGGTAATCGTGCGCAACACCCATGAGCCTATCATCAGCCGGGAGCTGTTCGAGAAAGCCAGAGCCATACGCCAAAAATCCAGCCAAAATCATACTTTTTTTACTAGGAACACATGGCCTGTGAATATCCTCAAAGGCAAAATCTTTTGCGGTGATTGTGGGAAAAGTCTGCACCGGGAAAAGAATCATGGACGTTTTGTCTACCGTTGTATTTCAAACGAACGTATCAGGCGTGTGGCTTGCGGTGCAAAAATCCATATTACTGAGGATAAATTGTTCCGCGCCATTATGACAATCATCCGGCAGAAAGCGGAGGTCATGTTAGGCAAGCGTCTTTGGACAAAACAGCTTAACAACAAGGTGGTCGAAAAAAGGAATGAGGTTGAGAGTGAGATTATAGAACTTCAAAAGCAGGCACAAAAAAGCAAGGCATTTCTCAATGGGCTTTATGAAAACCTTGTCAACGGAATCCTGACAGAAACAGAATACAGAGAACTGCGGGAGGGATACACTCAGGAAGTCAATAGCACCTTGGAGCGCATCCAAAAGCTTAACGCCCAGCAGTCTGAGTTGGAAAAGCAGGCAAAGGGTTATACCAGCATGGCAGATATGTTGGCAAAGATTGATACAGATACCGCGCTGACCGCGCAGCTTGTAGACACTCTGATTGAGCGTATCACCGTTAACAGCGCCGAGGACATTTCTATTGACTTCCGCTTTGAGAACGGATTTGACGAGCTGATGGAGGTGCTGAGCGATGAATAGGGTGGTGGCGCTTTATATCCGGCTTTCTACAGAGGATTACAAGGTGGAGAGCATGAGTATCGACAATCAAAAGCTGGCCCTGCATAAATACACGGAAAATCTCGATGATTTGACGGACTATGAGATTAGAGAGTTTGTAGACAACGGTTACTCTGGTACGAACTTTGAGCGGCCAGCCGTTCAGGAACTTCTCGACCTTGCGCGGGATGGCAAAATTGACTGTATTATCGTTAAAGACTTTAGCAGGTTTGGCCGGAACAGCTTGGAGGTAGGCTATTTCATGGAGAAGGTTTTTCCTCTCTATGGAGTGCGGTTCATCTCCATCAACGATGATTTTGACAGCGGCAAGCTCCACGCAGATACCGGCGGGCTGAATATGGCGTTCAAGTACCTTGTCAGCGAATTATACAGCCGGGACTTGTCCATCAAGTATAAAAGCGCCAAGTATGTGAAATTCAAGCGGGGCGAGTATCAGAGCAAGATTTGCCCCTACGGATACCAGAAAGGTGCGGATGGCCGCATGGAGCCGGACCCGGAAACCGCCCCCATTGTGCGGATAATTTTTGAAATGGCCGCACAGGGGCAGAATACCACAGCCATCATTAAGGCGCTATTTGACCGCAACGTACCAACCCCAGGCGAGTACAAAAAGGCGAAAGGCCAGGACTATCACGACGTTTCTCGGTGCGGTGGGATATGGCAGCGCTCCACGCTTGCCAGACTTTTGCAGGACGAGCGCTACACAGGCACATATATTATTGGTAAGCGTAGGCGTGTGGAGGTGGGGAGTAATCATGTCAGAATGAAAGATGAAAGCGAGTGGGTGAAAATACCGAACCACCATCCGGCCATAGTTACTAAAGAGTTATTTGACAAAACGCAGAAAGCGATGCGGCGGGAAAAGTGTCCGAAAAAGCAAATTCATCTTTATCCTTTGCGGGATAAGGTCTATTGTGGAAACTGCCTACACCGGCTCGCACGAATTGGCAATGTGACTTTTCGGTTCGTTTGTAGGCATACTGTGGCAGATGAGAAAGCTCCCTGTCATGAATTGAAAGTAGAAGAATCCGAGCTGGAAACGGTGGTATACTCAGTTCTGAAAAAGCAAGCTCAAATCATCTTGGGTGCGGCTGATGGGGATGCTGACGGTTTAGAGGCTCTTTCGGCAAAACAGGCCGGGTACGGACAGCAGATCAGCAAAATACAGGAGCAAAAGCGTGTGCTGTTTGAGCAAATAGTTCTCCATGAACTGAGTGAGCAGGAATACAGAATGAAAAAAGGGGTGCTGGATGCTGAATTAACCCGCTTGCAGGAGGTAAAGGCTGTGCTCTCCACTCAGCTATCCCAGCGGCAGGCAGATGAGCAAACAAAAAACGCCAACAGGTTGTTGGCAGAGAAGGTGGTAGATATAGGCAAGCTAAACACCGAGCTGGTGGATATGTTGATTGACCGAGTGTATGTCTATCCACAGCAGAATATTGAAATCGTCTGGAAAATAGGCGGTTTTGGCTCTAGCGGCAAAGAAATTCAAAAAAACTTCTGAAATTTGTTGTCGTGGGCTTGACATACGGGTGCCTTAAATCGTGAAATCTAATAGGCCGTAAGCCATACTTATTCAGTACCTGTACAAATTTATGGGTAACATAGTCCGGATGCAGCAGTGTTCCGATTTGATCTACGCAAACAAAATCCAGAAACCGTTGGTCATAGCTTCCGCCGCAAAGATCGCGCTGGGTTGCCTGTTGCTGCCTGAGCCAGGAGAAGTATTGATAGGTGTACTGGCAAAGCGGCAGTGTGCGCATACTGCTGTCTGATTTAGTAGTGTTTTCGCGCACTACCGCTACAATTTCCTCTCCCTGCTTCCCCCGCACAACTGTTGTCGATATGGTAAGCGTTCCCTTCCGAAAGTCGATTGCCGACCATCGCAGGCCCAGCAGTTCAGAACGGCGCATACCATAAAAACTTGCCAGGTAAATGGGAACCGCAATTGGCTCGTTCGCAGTCAGTTGCAAAAGATTCGCCACTTCCTGCACGGTGTAAGGTTCTGGGCCACGATATCGAACATGGCCGGGTTTATCTGCAAAATCGGCCACATTCTCACGAATATACCGATGCTTAACCGCCCATTGAAGAGCGGTTCGAATCATGGCATGGTGCTTGATTACTGTGTTTGGGCTGAGGCCTTCTTTCACTTTGAAAGCGTAATAGTCTTCAAGATCACCGGCTGTTAACTTGATTACGGTAATGCCCTTGTTATCAAAATAGGGACGGAAATGTTTTACAAGAATTAAGTAATACTGGTCATATGTCGTAACCGCAACATTGGGACGGTTTGCTTCCAGCCACCGGGCCACTAACTGGGAAATTGGCAGATTCATAGGTTCAATGTTTTCGTAATCTTGATATTGAACCAGCAACTCATTGAGCGCCATCTCTGCCCTTCGCTTATTATTGGCAAGAGGCATATTTAGATTGATCCACTTTTGAACGCGCTTGCCCGTGTTGTCCTTAAAGTTCAGGACAGCATAATAATTATCGTTCTTAATCTGCAAACTTCCGGTCATGATACCTCTCCTCTCATTTCTAAAAACTGCGCCAGCGTTTTCTTGGGGATATAATATACCCTGCCAATGCGGAACGCGGGAATTTTGTTGTTCTCAATCAGCTGGTAGACGCTCAGCCTACCTATCTTCAAGACTTTTTGTACCTGCTGCGCTGTGAGTACATCTGGATAGCTTTTTCGCTCTAATTCTTTTAGAGCGTTGGGGTTTATTTCTAATTTCATCAAGATTTCTCCTATCTTATTGGATTATATGTACGTTATGTTCTTGGTAAAAAAGCACAGGAAGCGCAGTTATTAGCTACGCCTCCTGTGCTTCCTTTTCTCTGAAAGCCATATTTGCTCTCATGCTTATCTTTTTTAAGAAAGCTGTGTAATTTGCTTTGTAAGAATTTATTTCTTATTACCTATATAACTATTAGAGTAAGGGGCCCCTGTGGAAGTTTTTTCTTCCCCTTGCGTCCGATAAAATATCCAATTTAATATATTTCAATTTATTATCTTTTCTATTATACTCAATATACAATACTGTACTAAACTATATGTTTTTGAAAGAAGAAATCCAAATGGCAATTTACAAAGTTACAGGAATAGGAGAACGTAAGAAATTTTTTGATGAATCCAGCTACAAGGATGCGATTCATTACATTATGGATCCTAAAAAAGCACTTTATTTTGGAGAGGCTAATGTCAGCTCGATTACAAGTGCTGCGGATGAGATGTTGAGAGTGGCAATTAACTTTGGCAAAAACTCTGGTAAAAGATTAAGGCATTCAATACTTTCTTTTAATGATAGTGACGTTGTTACACCTGAAATGGCTGATGCTTTTGCAAGGCAAATCATTACACATTACTCCCCGTATTTCCAGATCGTTTACGCAGTACATACTAATACAAGACATGTTCATATTCACTTTGTTATGAATCAAATTTCATTTGTGGATGGACACAGGTATTACGGCAAGAAGCAAGATTATTATTCTTTTCAGAGGCACATGAAATCTGTTACGCATCTGCCGGTTATAATGTCAAAAGATGCTGAGATTGAGTTATGAAAATAATCTGTTTTTATGCCATGACAAAATATACTAGTCTTGATACTGAGGATCAAATTTGAATAAAGCATATACGTCAGTATGTTAAACTTGGCTCTTACAAATTATCATTATTATTCCATTTTAATTCTTCCTTGAGTTTTGCCAATCAAAAAGTAATGCTATATGATTTTATCTCAGAGGCACCTCGCACTATCTCTATACTGCCAACGCTCATCTGATTTCTATTCCTCAGCATAACGCTTATTCAGGACAAAGGTTTTTTCCATTTTGCGCTGAGTAAATCATATAAGTATATCCTTTCATTGAGGAATTGATAAAGGTGAATTTGCTTATTTCCCCTTACCAGATACCTGTTGTTATGCTCACCTGGAATCATGGAAGAAAAAGAGACCCTCGGCCTTTTTAGCCAAATACTTTGGTTGGTAAGGTCGAGGGTCTTCTTGTTTTTTATTCACTGGATTTTGACGCATTTATCCGTATGCTCTAGGCATTGGTTATGCCATACACATCATCCACAAAGTACCTCCCCACAAAGGGATTGTAGATAGCCATACACCTAATCCCCTGGTACTCCGCCATGTAGAGATTGTCCCCGACGCTCTTGATAATCTCCGCCTCGCCCAGCACATGACAGTCATGCTCATGGTCCTTTAGGCTGTGTATGTACGCTTCAACTTTCATATTTGCCTCCCTCCTTTGCCATTTCTATCTATTTCGCTTTGCAGCCATCGGACTACTTGGGTCAGCTCCTCTAAGGGAAAGCCAGTAACAGACTCATCATTCTCTGAACTTTGGCAATTCTTTGCACCCACCAGCCACAAGCCATCCGCGAGAATCAAGGTGTGTTCCCAGGTGATGTTCAAGCGTCGTACTAGCAGCTTCTCTGAAAGCGCCATTCCTAGACATGAAACGGTAGAAGTGGCCTCATCAGGCAAAGCATCCTCCCAATCGACAGAGGATGCATGAACCGCATGTAAAAGCTGGCAGAGCTTCTGCAATGGTAACCGGTATTCGGCAAATGATACATCCCAATATTCGTACTCCACATAGTTTGCTTTACAAAATGTTTCTATGCCAAGAATGGTTTTAATCTCTTCCGACACAATCTGGCATACCTCATCCCAGGTAAGTTTGATCGTACGTTTTTCACATAGATTTATCATACGGATACCCCAACTTTCCCCATCGGTATTAGCCTTAACACGTACTTGGTGTTATGGGTTTCAAACCTGATTTCTGTTGTGGTAATCTTGCTTACAGTGGTCACAGTGGTTGTTCTCGTCAATCCATTATGCTGATGAATTAAGGCAGGTTCCCCGATTGTGATGGGGTATAGAAGCGTACCCGTGATGATTTTACTGATCTTCATATTTGTCATCATCTACCATCCTTTCAAAGTCGTACTCGGAGAGGATCGCGACGCCCAGCGCGCGGGCCTTATCCAGCTTATTACCAGCTTTGGAACCCACGATGATGTAGTGGGTGTGCTTGCTGATGGTGGATGTGGGGTGTACGCCCAATTGCAACAATCTTGAGTTGATGCCGCTGCGTGTATAGTTGTTCAGCTTACCGGTAACAGCGACATTTTTACCGATAAATGGGTTTGTATAGGTGCTCATGTTTTGTCTCCTTCAGTTACTATTTTGCTTAATGATTTTTGTGTAAACCTGCTAAGCGAGTTCTACATCACTGCACAACCAGCAGACCGCTTCATGTTCAGTGTAAAACTCCTCAGTCCAAGCATCACCAGTGGAGTTGTCAACCGCCACCCACGTACCATTATCCTGCGCCAGAAAGCATCCTTGGGGTAGTCTTGATTCGATTACAGAATCCAACTGATCCAGTGAAACCCGCTGTATGTAAACCTCAGTTTCCTTCATGGACTTCCCTTTGTAGGTCATAGAAAACACCTCGAATAGAAAAATAATAGCCCGATACCCATGCGTTGCACAGGTACCGGGCCTTATGTCCATATCAACCAGCCTCCGCAAACTCAGGCTCCAGGTTGGCAGCCTCCACATAAGCAAGGAACTGCTGGCCGAACCTCTTAGCCTGGGCAGCTTCCTCGGAACTGAGCGTAGCCACAGCCTCGAAGTTAAAGAGCGCATAAGGCTTGCCGCCTTTGCTGGTGGCCTTTTCCAGAGTAATTCTCGTTACCACACTGCTGATTGGCGTTAAGCTACTCAACAGCCGGGTGGAGTATTTCAGAAACCTGGGCTTGCTTGTCACCGGCACCCTCACCAGCAGCGGGATGATGTTGTTGGGCCGCAGCAGAAATATCAGCACGGATTCCTTACAGGCTTTGGCGTTGGACTCACCATCTTTGGAGCCAAAATCGTTGTATGGACAACGTGCGCAAGCCTTGCCATCCTGGGAGATAATGCTGTTTTGGCTCAGACAGGTGGGCGGTGTTCCCTCGACAGGATCGGGGGTGTCCCAGTACGCCCGGGGCGTGGTGTAGTCCAGAATAATGCCGGTCAGTTCCTTCGCTGCTTCATCCCCGGCCAGACCAGGAACCGAGAACACCGTAGAGCCTCCGGATGGGGACTTCACAACGTCGAAGAAGTCAAAGGAGAGCGGCTGATTCTTCAGGTTCTCACGGATAATGTCTAGGGCGTTGCTGTTCAGGGCAAGGTAGTCAGAGTCGGTCGTAGCAAGGGCAGTTTCAGCAGCCACATCACCAGATTCCTGTAAGGCCAGCACCTTGTCACCCAGCTTATTTTTGAGCTTAGTTGTGTCCATGATAAATCCTCCTTAAGCCTCCGCCTTGATGGAGAAGCGGCGGAATGATGTTTTATTTGCGTACTTTTTATACAGTGCAGGATGCTCCGCTTTCAGTGTTTTGATATCCAAACGCTCCTGGGAAACGGGTTTCCAGGTGATAATTCTGTCACCAGCGGTGGCAATCTCATTCTCGCCCATCATCTCCTTCAACAGGTTTTCCGCAAGCTGTTTTTGTCCTGTGATAGCCTCCAACTGTTCACAGGCTTCATCATACTGACATAGCAGATCAGCAGCTTTTTCGGGCAGATCAATGCGAGAACTTGGCCTGGAATTAGCAAACCTTTCAGCAAGAAATTTCGTCGAAGCAACAGAGCCATCCAAAGGTGGCGGAGTGCCATTCTGCACATGCTCCCAGAAGTCGGATTCAAGCTGAATGAGCATAGAAATCAGCTCATCGTCACGCTTTACACACTTCCATTTGAAGCTGTTGCCACCGATCAAAACCGCGATAAACGCAGCCTTGTAACCGGTCACAACCAAGTAGTGCTGTATCTGCAACTGGTACTCGTCAGGGATGGAATCTTCCCACTCCCCAGCCTTGAAAGCAGACGCAGTTTTGGCCTCAAATATGCAAGTGCCGTACTCTGGAACATCGCACACACCGTCAAGGTTAGCCAACATGAAAGGGTGTTCCTCGCTCTGCAAAAGCTCATGGGTTTCAGCAACGAAAATGTTCGTGCGCTTTGAAAATTCAGCCCTAACAATGCTCTCCAATTGTGTACCCCAATAGGCAGCTTCGCCCGCCTCCTGTGCGGGCATTTGGCCGGTCTTGTCCATCCAAAGTTCCACCGGTGAGCGGTATCGATTGATACCGCAGACCACCGAAGCGTCCGAACCGCCAATGCCATTTTTGCGCACTTTCAGCCATCCCTCATAGGGCATATTTTCAGTATTTGCCAAGATTTTGAATGACATATTCTCCTCCTTTTATGCCGCAGCAAGCACCATTTTGTACGCCTTATCGATCATGGGATTGCCCTCCACGGTGCGCAAAAACAGGTTCTCGTTGTAATTCTTGGTCTTGCGGATGGGGTCGGCGTGAGTGGCAAAGTCACTGATGGCGTTGACAAAACGATAGCCATTTTTGCCAACATGAATGAGATCGGGAGCCTCCAAATAACGGCGCCTTGCATCCTCCAAAAGACGCTTGTTATTTTTGCGCTGGGCCTCGGTCAGGTCGGCGGTGACGGGAAAGAATTCATCAAGAAAGTCCATCACTTTTTTGTCGCTCAGCTTGATTTGCGACAACACTTCAATGCCCCGGCCTAGCTGGGTCATGTACCGCTCGGCCAAACCCAAAGTCTCCTGGGCCTCATGGACACGGCTCATGACATTCTCTGTGTGCTTGGTAGTCCAGACGCGCTTGGCGCTGTTCAGGGCAAGGTTGAGGGTGTTTTGACAGACCACCCGGATGGGGGTCATGGCGACCTTGATACCAGAACTGCCATCGTGAGAGTTCATCACCACCAAATACGGCGTAATCTCGTCCCCCGCAATGATGTACCGCTGGGGCATCTTCGCCAGCATCCACACCTTGCGGCCACCCTGCAAGGCACCAGCGGTTTCATAGGTGACACCTGCACCCAGCAGATCATCGGTGAACTGGAAAGCGTCCTCGTTCTGGACCACCTTGTACTTGTCGGACACGATACCCAGCGCGGAATCGTCCGTACTGCGGATGTTGGCCTTGTAGCCGGGAATTAGATATCCGTCTTGGGTGTAGACGTTTTTCTGGGTGACTTGCCAATCCAGACCGGCCAACACAAGAGCGTCGATGGAGGTAGGCGCGGCCTCAACACGAGTGCCCAAACCGTGCCAGGGTTTCTCTCGGATGTAGAACATGGTTTCAACATTTGCGGACATAATTTTTACCTCCTTAATTTGGTTTAATAATAGATATGGTGCCTCCACACGGAAGCCCCACATCAGCTGGATTGATTTCTAGTCCTTGTCAGCGACTGCCTCAATTACGGCGTAAATGATCGTTGCCGCAGCGGACACTAGCAGGGACCAGAAGCTTTTGCCAAAAGGATTCATCGTTTACCTCCTTGTAATTAAAATAGCCTGACCTTTGATAAAAGGTCAGGCTTCATGTTTATAATATATAATTGAAAATCGTTACTTTTACAACCTATGTTGTGTGGCTTTTTTCCACTGTCCAATGTAGTCAATAACAGCATCTTTCGGTATTTTCCACCTGCTTCCAATTCGGAAAGCGCGGATCGCTCCGCTGTTTAAAAGCTCGTATGCGGAGTTGCGTCCGATGTTTAGTACTTCCATCAGCTCTTGGATCGTTAAAACTGTGTTGTATTCGTCTAACATGATTATGCGGTTCCTCCTTTTTTGATTTACCATTATGTACTTTCAAATATTCATAACAAAATATGATGTAATCCTAATCATAAATTGTAACAACATAATAGTAAACAACCTTAAAAAGGAGGGCATAAGAATGCAAGATATTGATAAAATCAAAGCGCTTAGAAACGGTATCGCCGGGAAGAATCGGGGGTATTGGAAGCAGGAAGAGAAAGAACTTTTGACCAAGATGTTCAATGAGCAGGTTGGCATCACGGAGATGACGGTATACTTTGAACGGACGGAAAAAGCTATCATTAATCAGTTGGATAAGCTGAATCTTTATGACAGAGTGCGGGCATCAAATAAGCCCAAAGAGGGTTGTTTGTGCTCGGAATGTGCAAGATATGCTGAGTGTAAAGAGAAGGGGCCTCTGTGTACATAGTTTGGGGATTCGGAGAGGGAAGGATTACCTTCCCTCTCTATAGCGATTATTCTAAGGTTTACTCCTAGAACGCGAGCGTCTGAAGATACGGATAATGCGCAAAATATCCTTCTGATCTTCCTCAGACATAGCAATGAGTTGGGAGTTTATCTTTTCCATAATATTATTTGGGCTAGTTTCACTAGAAACGGAAGCCTCGCAGGAGAACAAATTCGCAACCGGAACCTCAAGAGCCTCAGCCAGCCTGCCGATGGTCTCCAGAGTAGGCTTCTTCTGGGCGCGTTCAATCTGGCCTAAATGCGCCGGGCTGAGCCCTGCCTTGAACGCCAATTCCTCCTGGCTCATTTTCTTGTGCTGGCGTAAGTTCCTGACTTGCCTGCCGAATGCAACAGCTAGTTCACTCATAATATCACCATGTATAATTTTAGGGTGAAAGGCCTGAATCTGCAAAATCCTTTGGGAATTATAAATTCCAGATTGCTTTAGCAAGTATTTTGTGTTATAATATGGCTGGATAAGCTATTTTCAGCAATTTTTTAGAGCGCTATTCAAGCTAAGGCACTCTATGCGCGTTGCAGTCTGCTTCTATCCAAGGCCCAAATTATTAGGAAAGGTGACCGCTACGCATAGAGCGTTAAGTGGCTGATATGGTGACTAAGAATGGGTTTTCAGTTTTTGGGGGAAACTATTACGCTTGATCCAGATAGAGAAAATTACAATAGCTACCGGACTATGTTCCAAGGAAAAGCAAGAAGCGCTGTAAAGCAATTTCAAAAACTCTATCAGTCAAATACTTCCCTTGAGATGGTCATTAAGAAAGTGCCTGATCAGATGAAACAATGTATACAGCCAGCTATAGGCCTTTGCGTTCAGATTCTAATTGATCGTGGAGCACTTTCTGTAGATGAAGAACGGTTCCTGGAACTTTATTCTGAAATCTTGAGTCCAGCAGACGAAGCATATATTGAAATTCAAGATCAATATGCTGAAATCATCATGACAGAGGAAGAGAAAGATGCCTATCGGACAGCGCGGAGGCAGGGCCGCGCAAAATGGCAGGGCGGCGGCTTTGGCATAGGTGGTACGCTCAAGGGTGCGGCAACGGCTGGTGCACTCAACATCGTGAGCGGCGCTGGGCATATGGTTTTCAATGGATTGGCGAAAATAGGATCATCCATTGCTGCTAGTTCTAAGATGGAACGAATTTTTAAGGATGAAAAAACTGAAAAAATTCTTATTTCTGGACTTTATAAATCTGTATTTGATTTGCACCTTGCCCTTATTGACTGTCTGGATAAAACCGGCGCAGACCAAGACACCATCAATGGAATTGTTGGAGAAGCAGACAAGGAAGAAGCCGCTGCCATACTCCGAAATATGGCGCGAATAGCGAATCCGGCACAGCAACGTGCCGCTATGATACAGGCTTTTCAGCTGAACCCATATCAGAAGGACTGGTATCGGGCCGCATTACAGGTTTTCGGAGACCAGGATGGGTCCCTGGAGGAAATAGAGCGATATTTCGGTATATCTGTGGTTCATGATGAAAAGAAGAAGCTGCTAGACAAATTTACTCAGAGCCTCTCGCTTCATTCAGAGGCACAAGCTCAATCAGCTGTTGAGAAAATTGAAGCCGAAAAGGCTCGTATAGGTTATACTGGCGAAACAGAACATACAAAAGCCGTGCTGGAAGCTGTCAAACGCTTTGATACTGAATATCGAACAGTTGAGGGGATTACTTTTTCATCACGTCAGGAAGCCGATGCTTCTCGGGCAGAGCTACAGAAAATCTGTGAAATTGAACAGCATATTGACTATCATAGCCTGGATTCTATTGCCGAGGGCGAACAGAAAATGGGGGCACTCTCCTCTCCCCTGGCAGCATTGCGAAAATCAACCCTTCATGAAAGATGGGATAATCTAGATTTAGAACTTCGATCCGTAGATCCCTTGCTGCCGGACAGAGACCCGATTGTTTGTGAAAACTTTGCACTAGCCGATCAGCTTCATAATATTGTCGCTGAATTAAAGTCAAAACTGGATGCCTGTGGGACAGGCGCTTCAGCGGAACAACCTTTGCTGCAATTTAAGTCAGAGTTGGCCGCCATGGATATACCTTTGGATGCCAAAGACTACTATCTTGATGAAGTTGACGCCCGACTGGCGGCTATAGATCTTGCTTTGCGGACCGCCCTGGGAAAAGAATACTCCTCTCGGGAGGCCGCAGAAGAGGCACAACAGCTGTATAATCAACTTCAATCTGATTTCATTAGGGGAAACCCAAGAAAGAATGGTAATAAACTCCGCAGCCGTATTAATTCTGCCGATTTCTCAGATGAAACAAGGGCAGAACTGCTGGATAAGCTATTCCAACATGAAAACTCGCGGGAAATCAAGGCCTCAAAAGTGATTGGCACAATGGCCAATTTGATCCTTCTTGCCATCATTATTTCAAGTTATTTCTTTACCCTATCCGGAACGCCTGAATTTGCTCAAAAGGATGTTAAGTTATTTGGAGTATCTTTGATGTTGCGAGACGTTAGTGTGACAGGACCACTCAGTTTTTTTGATGGACTGAAAAACGGTTTCGTTGTGTTTGGCCGATGCATTGGTGACATTTTCAGAGATGGTTTTTTTGAGTACACAGGAGGATTTGACTATGGAATAATTGGCAATATTCTATGGGGAGTTGTAGGTCTACTTTGGGTGTTTTTTAAGAACTTCTTTTTGGGAATTGCCCGCTATTTTGTTTCTCTAGTGGTCACGATCTTCCAAACTGCCCCAATCCGCTACTATCTCGGATACATAATCGGTTCAGCTATCCCTATATCCGTATACCAATTGGCGTTTGACCAAGCTGAGCAAGTGGAGAATGTAAATAGGATCAAGGGATGGAATGCTAAGAAGATTTTCCTCGTTCTGGTGTCGGTTATTGTAGTTATACTAATTATTATCCATTTTGCCCAGCAAGAGTTATAATGTGCTATTGTCCATACTAAATTCAGTAAATGGTACGAATATCCTACCATATAAAAACAAAAGGAGCGAACAAAATGAAGAAACTAACCAAATCCCTGTCCCTGCTGCTGGCTGCCGCGCTGCTGCTATGCAGCCTCAGCCTACCCGCCTCCGCCGCCGTGGTAAAGGACCTGAAAGCTGCCTATTCCGGCATCAACATTGTCCTGGATGGCGAGATTATCACCCCGATGGACGCCAAGGGGAAAATTGTGCAGCCTTTTACCTTGAGCGGCACCACTTACTTACCCATCCGTGCCGTGGCCAATTCTTTAAATTTAGGCGTTGCTTGGGACCAGGCTACCAAGACTGTGACGCTGGACAGCAGCAACCCTGACCCCAAGCCTGACCCGGATAGTTCGGGTACCCTCTATGCTGACTTTAAAGCATTCGGCGGAACCGTTTGTACCCTCTATTTTCCATCTGCCTGGGGGAATACTTTCACCGTTGACAACAATAGTTCTCAAGGCCTTATTTCTATCTACGACAAAAACAACTCAGCATACGGTGGGCGGCTTTTTACACTGCGCCTGTTTTCTGATAACAGCTATAGGGACCTTCCAAAGAAAAAGCTGTTGTATGACATTATCTATCAGGGAAAAACTTATCACTTGGTAAAGATTTCGCCTACTGATGTGCAGTTCGGTCCCGGACAGCAGGCCAGCTACAGCGCGAAGTCCAAAGAGATCGACAATATCATTGACAATCTTGTATTCTCTTCCGCAAGCCGGCCTGTTAGCGCGATTACCAAAACCATTAAGGCTTCTTATCCTGGCGTCAAGATCATTCTGGATGGCCAGACGGTCACTCCTAAGGATGTCAATGGCAAAGTGGTTGACCCCTTCATCGTTGGCGGCACAACATATCTGCCCATCCGCGCCATTGCCTCTGCTTTAGGGCTTGGGGTAGATTGGGACCAGGCAACTAAGACGGTGACTTTGACTAGTTCAAGCTCTCAGGAACCAACTCCCAAACCCACCGCAACACCTGAACCCACTCCCACCCCGAAGCCATATGTGGCAAACACCCTTGCCCGTGCTGAGATGAGCGGAAAGCCCCAGATGGATATGACGATTGATGGCAATGGCGCTGTGGTCTACTACGACAGAGGCAATCATTCTATCTACAAAGTGGCCTATGAAAATGATGCCTGGACAAAACCTGAGCTTCTGCTGGATTTAAACGAGCCGCGTACGATCAATTTTGGAGATAGGTCCGTCACCTACCAAGAGATGAGCATATCCCAGGTTTTCTATGATTCCTATGACGACTGCCTACTCATGCCAGGAAGCCTGAGTAAAATTGACAATGATGGATGGTCCATTCCTGGAATCAGCGATACTTACTTTGCTATCTTTGCATATAAAGACGGTGAAATCAGCATCTTTGATGATTACGGCCATTTCCCCAGCATTTTCCTAGATACGATGAGCGATGGCCGGTTCCTTGTTCGAGAAGACGGGTACACAAAAATCTGGGATTCCTATACCGGCAACTATACCTCACTGGGTATAGAAGGATATGAGGACAGATTTGCCACGCAAATTGGCCAGGACATTTATGCGGGCAACGCCTTTGGCGGTGAAACTACCATCTATAAAATTGGTATGGGCGACCTCAACAGAAAGAAAATCATCGAAGTTCGGGGGCACGCGACTTCCCGAAACGGCCTGTTTTATACATGGGGTGATGATGGGGTCGGTATGGCGATAAAGCCCACCGGCGAAACGAAGATTCTGTTCGACCCCGGTAAAGATGTGCTTGTGGCGGATTTACGTCCCCTGCCGTACTATACGCAGGACTTACTTGTAACGCCAGCTGGGGCCTTTATCTTCTATGACAGCTCTGAACTGGCACTCCGCGCTGTTTATCCAAATCCAGAGTATAAGCCCGACTCTAGTTCCACACCCAGCCCTGCTCCTACTTATCCATCCGAAATGATTGTTGGGGAATGGGAGAACGCTGATGGTCCCGATTCCACACTAAAAATTGTTTCCACAGAAAATGCGAACCACTATTCTGTTGAGTTGACCGATTATGCTTGGGCACAGATGTATGCCACTTGGACTTATGATGGTGAATATGATGAAACCACTGGTAAGCTAACTTGTAGCAATGGAACCCGAGTGGACTCCTCGCGCTTTGAGAATACCACAGTGTACAAGGGTACCGGAAAAGCGGTGTTTTCTCTTTTGTCCAATGGCAATCTAAGCCGGGAGAACCTAACGGAAGATCCCGATGATTACAATGCGCCAACGCAATTTAAGAAAGTAAAGTAACAACAGGAGCTGCGGAATTATCTCCGCAGCTCTTTATCTCAAAAAAGGAAGGCTTGCATATTGTATGAAAAAATTCTTAGCGTACTCAATTCTCTTTATACTTGTCCTCTGCCTATGTTTCTTTGTGAGCTGCTCAGATTCAAAAGCAGAAGAAAATATTGCCACAGTCCAAAACGGTTACTTAGGCGAGTACACTGACATAACCATAAAAGCCCTCTTTTCAAAGTATTATGGGCAAAGCTACGATGAGGAAACCTGGGAAGGTGGCTCTACGGATGAGGGGAAAGACCTTGTACAGGTCTGCTTCCACGATTCAGAGGATATCCACGATGACGTTACTATACAGTTTACTATGCTGGACGGACAGTGCTTTGAACTCTCTGCTTTTGTTGACCCCGCCCATCCATTGAATGCCCCCGCTGATTTGATGGTAGTCATAAATTCCATCTATATTGAGCAATACTCCGCTTCTCATCCCGATTTATTTGAGGATGCAAAGGCCCGTGCAACCTTTGCGGATAGGATGGAAGGAATTTCTGGATCAGCAGTTTTATATGGCGCTTCCGCTGATTATGAAGGAAATCGTGGCAAACTTTGTGAGTTGGTTGGCGATACCCCAATCGCTCTTAGTGTGGCAAAAGTGGTTATGACATCCGACAAAACGGAATATAAAGATTTGCTTATCAGTAAAAGTATTGAAACCGTCCAAAACGGCTATTTGGGAGAGTACACCGACATTCCTGTAAGAAACTTGCTTTGGGGCCACTATAGCATGTGTTCATATGATGAAGAAACCTGGGAGGGCGGTACGACAGAGGATGGCAAGGAGATTGTACAGGTTACATACCATGACGATGAAGAAATTCTTGAAGATGCAAACATTCAATTTACTATGCTCAATGATGAGGTGTTCAAAGTCACAGCTTTTGTGGACCCTTTGAGAAGTATCGAAAAATCTTCTGACTTGTTAGCAGAGGTAAACTACATCTATTTTGAGCAATATATAGCAGAACACCAGGAGGTTTCCGAAGATTTTGAAAAGGAATTAGCGCTGGTAAAACGACTGGAAGGTATTTCTGGCTCTGCTGTACAGTATGGAGCCTCCGCAGAATATAGCGACGACCGCAGCCAGCTATGCACACTGAACGGCGACCTTCCCCTAGACGTAAACGTAGCCATGCTGCTGGATTCTGCCGGACGGCTGGATATGGATTACTACTATGCAACTCCCTCCCCCGTGCCTACCCAAGAGCCCACACCTACCCCTGAGCCGCCTGCCGCAAACGACCTCGCGCAATATTATGGCTTCTACAACTCAAAAGACCTGGGGCTTTTTTGGGTAACTCTGGACAAGGGTTCTGATGATGATTCTTTCTATGTCTATATTGAGTATGAACCCATGTTGAACAAAAATGATGTTCATGCGAATATTAAGCCGGATGGCGAAACGTACATGACCTTTTATGCGGACAACATGACCGGCAGTGATGGAATCATCAAGGATATGAATTCTATTGAGGGTGCGGTTTCCCTTGAAATTCTGGATGATGGGAGTTTGCATATGGTTCTGTACACTAGCCAAAGAAAAGAAGATACGCCTTTTGATGTTATCTTGGAACCGGAGCAAAGGTAATAGCAAAATTTATTTAACTGAGCAAAAAAGATATCCAGCGCACCGAATATGCTGGATATCTTTCTTATATCAGAATTCTTCATTACATATATTTCTACGTTAAATGTGGATGTTTGTAAGGCGCTGTTTCAATTTGACAGCAAAACACATCTGCATCGCATACCCAATATTTGCCGTTAAGATTTACACGTGCCCACTGATGGGTATAGGCACTAGGATTAACGTGTTCGTAGGAGATGCCAAGAATATTCAAGCACAAACCTAAGGCGCGGGTATCTCCCGCACAAGAGGCTGTGTTCAGCACAAAGAAGCCATAGGGATCATCATAATGCGGAGCGGACATGGAGTAACGTATATTGTTCATTCTATATCTGCCTACTGCCATAACTGCCCAACACGCTTGCTCTTCCCTGCTAAGGTTAGCGTAAGGCCACATCATTTCCACTGCTTTATTGTAAGCTTGTTGTAACTGCGCGTCTGTTGCTCCGCTTCTTAAACTGCGCAAATTGGCAAGTTTGTTAAGAGGAACCGGTTTGAAAGCGGGCACTTTTAGTGTAAGTTTTTTGCGCAGGGAAGGATCCGCCATCCGCGTTATAATTGCCGCCGCTTCTGCACGTGTGATTGTGGAATAAGGTTTATATGTACCTTGCTTATCGCTTCCGGTTACGATGCCCGCCCGGTACAGATGATACACACTTGGGCCAAAATTTATTGTGTGATCCTCTGGAATACTCGGGAGGAAATCTGTTGAATAAGCCAATAATTCTGAAAGGCTCGCAGAGCGATCAAGGTACCGCGTTTTGACATCTGGTATCGCGTTATCCTCTATCTCATTTATCGCCGGTAAAGCCTCGTTGGGAAAAGAAGCATCTAGGATTTTTGCAAATTCCCATCGGGTAATGGTTTTAGAATAGCTGGGATACACTTTTGTAACGATTCCTTCCTTTTTCGCATAGTCCACATATGGCTGATACCATGATCCTGTTCCTTCAAAGGTATTTCTGCCCTCATAACGATAGATATTGTGAAGCCGGCAGGCCAAGACAATCGTTTGGGCAATCGACAAGCTACTTTGCGGACTGAAACGATTATCAGAAGTGCCAACCATCAAGCCGTACTCATAAGCGGCCTTTATATTCGCAGCCCCCCAAAACTTCTCTGATACATCGGTAAACATTCCCTCTGTATAGGCATTGGTTTTGATGAATGAGTCGTATGAATCTGAGCTGGGACCAGTGCTATTGAAGTGAATGTTGGCATTCAGCAGGCACGAATTATTCCCATTCATATTATCTGATTCATCAATTCTAATCTTACTCCACTGCTCTTTAGTGCCACCGTAGTATACATCTTGCAGCTCACTACAAGACGCAAAGGCATTCTCACCAATGATCGTGACACTGTCTGGAATCGTGATGCTGGTCAGGCCCGAGCATCCCAAAAAAGTCTGGATCCAAATGCTCATAACACCATTGGGAATGACAATACTGGTCAGAGAAGAACAATCTTCGAATGCGGCTCCATCAATGATCTTGACACTATCTGGAATTGTAATACCGGCCAGACTGGAACAACCACTAAATGCACAACTGCCAATTTTTTTGACATTATTGGGAATAGTTACTTTAGTAAGGGAAGTGCAATCCAGAAATAGGTTCCATTCAATATTTGTGACATTGTTAGGGATGGTAACAGTGTTTATGCTTTGACAATCTCTAAAGGCATTATTCCCAATACTTGTGACACTATCAGGAATAGTAATATCGTTCAAAGCAGCGCAATGATTAAACGCAAAACTTCCTATGCTTGTGACACTATCGGGAATGGAAATACCTGTCAGAGCAATACAATATTGGAATGCGTAATTCCCAATACTCGTGATACCTGGTTCAATGACCACTTCAGTCAATGACAAACGATGAGGCCAATCCCAAGGAGCCTTTTCGCTACTGCTATCATAATCATACATATCTCCTGTCCCGCTGATTGTGAGGGTTCTGGTATTCTCATCGAAGCTCCATGTAGCGTCTTGCCCACAGGAACCAAAGGTCGCAGAAGCAGAAGCGGTTATGGGCAGACTTAAGGTGATGATGCAGAGTAAAAGAAAGATGGAAACCAGTTGTCGTTTCAATTGGGTACGCCTTATGACAGAATGACTGTTTGCCAACTTTTTCATATTAGTACCTCATTTCATAATTGAGAGTAAATTGACATGGATGTTGTACTTTTGATAAGAAAATTCATCAACATCTGTGCCGTTTCTGCTCGGGTAGCTTTTCCCTTGGGATCAAGTATGCCACTTCCTTTGCCGTTAACAATCCCATCTTCATTTGCCCAAAGCATTGCCTCCTTCGCGAAATTACTGACTTTATTCGCATCTGCGAAATCTAGTACACCCTTTTGTGGTTTGGGGCTTTTCGCATATCGCCAAAGCATTGTTGCAAGCTCCTCGCGGGAGATATCCCGATTTGGCGCAAACTGATTGTTGCCGATGCCGGAAACGACTTGTTGCTCTGCTGCCCAAGTTACGGCATTTGCATACCACTGTCCTGCTTTCACATCGGTAAAGACACTAGTACCAGCACCCGGTCGTCCAGCCTTATTATAGATAATTTGTGCGAACTCCGCTCGGGAAATATTATCATTGGGTCCGAATTTGCCATTGGGATAGCCGCCCATCAAGCCCTCAGTTACAACATATTCAACCGCTTTGATGTACCATGCAGTATTTGGTACGTCCGGGAATGTGTTATCCCAAGGGCTGGGAGAAAGACTGGGTGAAGATGTTGGCTCAGCGCTGGGTGGATTGGAGGGTTCAGGTGAATTGCTGGGAGAAGGACTGGGTGAGGTAGTCGGCTCTAGGCTCGGTGGATTGGATGGCTTAGGCGAATTGCTGGGAGAATCCCAAGGGGTATCCAGGTCTTCGTTTTCAGACCGCTCATAAAACACCGCTGTAACAAATATGTCCTCTTTTGCGACGAATTCATAAATTGGTGAAACTTCTTCGTAGGCTCCATCTATATTTTGCCAGCCCAAGAAATCATATCCTGGCTTTGGATCGGCCTGAAGCTTAACAGAATCTCCGAGGACATATTTTCCTGTGCCAGTAACCACTCCCCCTTGAGACATATTGGGCGCCGATGCAATATTTACTGTGGATAACCCATACTCATCTGACATAAAAATGTTACTAGGCGATAAAAGCTTTCCATTTGCCTCCACGGCCACACTCTTTTGGGAAACAGCATTTTTAGGGAGGCGGGCCGATATCTCCTTGCCACGGAACAGATCAATATCGAAATAGGTTGTCCTTCCAGTTTGATTTTCTCCGTTATACTCTTTAAAAGTGCAATTTAGAACTCCTGTATCCGTCGCCACTGCTTTTAGTGTGAACTCATCGGCAGACTGAATCCGTTTCGTGTCCCCAACTTTTTCAATATATACCTTGCCATCGGTAAACCAAAGGTCATTCTCTCCCACAAAGCCTATAAGTTGTCCAGACGCGTCATATACCGACACATCAACAGGACAATTCAAATCAGCGGTTAAGCTGTTAATAGTGTCATCCCAAACATTCTTGATTTTCGAATTAGTGTCAACTTTGCCAGTGGTCACATATTCGTAAATCGCCGCCTCGAAATTCTTTTTTGCACTTTCATATGCTGTCATGCTTGTGTTAACAGTTGCATTTGTTATTGAGCCTGGCGTAAACTTTAGTTTTTCCATAGATGACAAGTCATTGAGCAAGCTGATGGGATCCTCGTCCGCCATCGCTAATATCTTTTTCACATATTTGTAATAATCGATACTTTTAATAATAACATTATCAATACGCCCCAATCCACATTGTTCAACCGCTGTTGTATATGGCTTTACGAGTTCCGTGATTTTGGACTTAACTAGTGAATCCAGTCCTTTGCCAAAAATTTCTTTTGCCATTTCAGCATATGCTTTGTTGATGAGCTTCTTTTCCACGCTCAAAAGGTCCTGTAAGTATTTTTTGATAACAGCTTGAGCTTGGGATTTGGTAGTAACAAAAGCCGCTATCGTCCGGCTTTTCCCTTTTGCAGGCTTATAATCTATGCTTCGGAGGTTTGCACCAACTCCCGAAAACCCACCAATAATAACAGTGTCTCCCCCATATGTGTATCTGTAAGGTTTTATATCAAAAGAACTGTATAGTTTATTTACGATATTCGTTGAAAACTTATCCAGGTCCTTTACGCTTATATCAGACAGGTCAAACTCGCCTGCTGTTGTTTCCGCCATAAACTGAGCAACGGCAGTATATACATTCTGGATCGATTTTTCGCTCTCGTTATGGTTGTAAAAAGAAATGAGTTTTTCGTTGTTATTTTTATCGGCCTCCCGCAGCAGTTCAGCTTGTTGCTGGATAGAAGCCATTGTAACCGTGTTGCGATTCTCTTTCATGGCTTTTTTAACAGCCTCTATATATTGCTGATATCCAACCAATACATTTTTGGCAAAATCCTGTAGGTTCTTTCTCTCTTCGCGGTAAACAACCACCTCAAATTGCTGCTTCGCGCCGCTGGTAAGCCTGCACCCAATTTTAGCGCTACCTACAGAATTGCCATATAGCCGTACTGTGTTTTGCACAATTCCAGAATTTGGGACAGTTCCCAGGGGACGTGTCACTTCAAGCGCTCCGTCTTGGCTCAACCGGACATTATCGTTGCTTTTTACCGTCCAATGGACGGTATCACCCGGCACCAAGGTTTTTATCACTATATCAGCAGTCAAATCCAATGATTCACCGACCGGAATAAACATCCTGCTTTTTGGCTGGATGGAATTAGACGTTCCTATATCTGGTCCGCTGGATGGGCTTGGGGCAATCGTAGGCACAGGGTCCACAGAAGAGATAATTTTCGGCCACTCGCAGAGATAATAGCAGTTGCTGGGATATGTGCCATCGTTCCAGGTTCCATCGCCAAAATAGTAGCCTGCGTAGTGCTCACGACCGCCCTCATTATTAGGCTCACCCGGAGCCCAGTTGGTGTAGCTGGAAGTTTCGCCGCTTACCCACTTCCAGTTGCCTTCATCCTCCGCGTCGGAATAGCCAAACCAAGCGTTGCTTGCCCCATTTCTGGAGGCATAATCATGTATCCACTGGTTTTCGGCTGCGGAAGTAATGCAGGCCAAATACCCGCCAGTGGTTTTCAAGTATGCCTGCATCTCGTCCCAGCCATAGGAGGAATAGAGTATCTGATAAGTATGGCCATTATAGATGGTTTTGCTTGTTATGGGAGTTATCTCTGAGGGAAAATCATCTGCGATTGGGCCAGGGGTAGGGGTTGTATCTGGAGTGTTATCCGAACCGATATTTTTGTAGTGAACGGTAGAAAATATCAAAGACTCATTTTCCAAATAATCAATTTCAATTTGCTTCCACTGCCTTTCTGACCCATCATAAAAGATTTCACTTAGCGAATTGCATTTTGCAAAAGAGGCTGCTCGAATAGATGTGACTGTACGCGGAATATGAATACTGCCAAGACTTTGACATCCATTAAAACTTCCATCAATCGTTGTTACCCCAGTTGGAATAACAACGCTGGTAAGTTTAGCACAATATGAGAAAGCTTCTGGCCATATTTTCTTCACTCCACGTGGGATGGTAAACGAGGAATCAATTTTTCCTGCTGGATAACACACTAATTCGTCCTTACTGTCATTAAATAGCACCCCGTCTACAGAAAAAAAGTCAGAATTCAATTTGTTAATTTCAATTCTTTTCAGATTGTTACAGGAACCGAACGCACCTTCTCCAATTTGATTTATTCTGCTTGGCAACATCAGATCTTCTAATAATTCACAGTCCCAAAAAGCATATTTATCTATATGAATTACGCTATTGGGTATAATTATATTTTTAAGATTACACCCGCCAAATGCACTATTTGCTATTGTAGTCACGCTAGATGGAATTTTATAGCTAGTAGCCGATTTTCCTTTTGGATAAGCGAGCAGTCTATTTGCTCTCGCATCAAATAGGACACCGTTATATGAAGAAAAAAAGGAATTTCCATCATTTACTTCGATTCTTTCTAAGTTTCCACAATGTCCAAACGGGTTATTCCCAATACTTGTTACATTACTGGGAATGGTAACTTCATCAGGGCTTGTTTGAAAAATCGGAAACGCCGTCTTTTTACCCAGAAGGGGCCCCTTTCTGCGTCAAAAATCCTCGCCAATCGGAAGATTGCTTTGCGGTTTTTTCCTTGAAATGAACCCCTTCTGGGTAAAAATTCGTCATTTCCTCTATTTTCAAACAAGCCCTAAGCGAATCACAGTCAGAAAAAGCATCATCACCAATGCTAATAACAGTGTTAGGAATCGATACACTAACTAAAGAGTCGCATTTTTCAAAGGCTCTATTTCCAATTCTTTTTAGCGTATCTGGAAACACGATTCTGAAAAGAAAATGGCATTCTCTAAACGCCCGGTCCCCTATGCTGGTTATCCCGCTAGGAATGGTTACGTTCTTGCTAGTGCCAGTATACGTTAGCAACACACCGTTTTCTATCACAAAATCATCATTTGAGGCTACCGCCCATACAGGGCATGAACCTATCACCAGACACATCACTAGCAAAATGGCCAAGAACTGTTTTTTCATAACGAAACCCTCCTGGATCCATTTCTTTGACATCTTTGTCAAGTGCGAGCATCTTATGTTCACACTCTTTTCATAATTTTACCACAAGTATAGCGAAGTTTCAAGGCTTTTTCGGAGGAAACCACATCTACCTCATAAAGTAGTAGGATAGCTAGCAGAGTGTTTCAGATTCTTCGAATAGCATAAAAAGCATTGACAAGAATATATATCATGGTATATACTCATATAGTAGGAGGTGACCGCCATGGAAGTTGCAAAAATATTTGAAACCGGGAGGAGCCAGGCAGTGCGGCTGCCCAAGCAATTCCGCTTTTCTGATAGCGAGGTTCTGATTCAGCGTCTGGGAGATGCTGTTATGCTGGTGCCTAAGGATGCGGCTTGGAAGACGTTTCTCGAAGGACTAGACAGTTTTTCGGATGATTTCTTTGCGGAAGGCAGGAAACAAGATGTTCAGCAGGAAAGGGAATCTCTATGAAGTATATGCTGGACACCAATATATGTATCTACGCTATCAAGAATAAGCCGGAAAGTGTCCTAGTAAAACTAAAGGCATACCAGCATGATGGTTTATGTATATCTGCTATTACCTTATCTGAGTTGGAATATGGAGCGTCTAAGAGCGCCAGCCCGGATAGGAACAAAGCTGCCATCATGCAGCTCCTTTTTGTCCTTGATGTGATTCCATTTGATGATCGTGCGGCAATGGAGTACGGAAAGATTCGAGCGCACTTGGAGCGGCAAGGAACCCCAATAGGGCCTTTGGATATGCTGATAGCTGGACACGCAAGAGCAGAGGACTTGATTTTAGTTACGAACAATGTTAAGGAATTTAATCGAGTGCCCGGCCTTAAAGTGGAAAATTGGGTGGAGTAGGCCCTCTCCGTTTTCTAACATCCTTCTAACACTTTTCTAACGAATGCCCATTCCTAAGCCAGTTGCGGCAGGTCAAATTAAGAGTGATTTGTTTTATCACCCCACAAATTGTATTTAATAACCCTAGCCTCTCCTATATACAGTATGTTAGGAGCCTATTTGGGGCATTATCACCCTCATAACCCGAAGGCCGCAGGTTCGAATCCTGCCCCCGCAACCAAAAATCCCCGGAAACTATAAGTTTTTCGGGGATTTCTTTTTTCGTTTCCCCTTCGTTGACCCACTGACCCATACCAGAACCCGCTCGGACGTTTCGGGGGTCTGCGACAGCAGAATCACAAAACTCCGGGAGAAACCGCTTGCGGTTTCTCCTACCCATCACGGGGAAACGACCGGATACTACTCCCCAGGAGGTTGCCCATCGTCTTGGCTGCTTCTTTTTGCGCGGCGGTGGTGACGTGGGCATAGGTGTCCAGGGTGAACCCTGCCGAGTAGTGACCACGCATTCCGGAAACTGTCTTGATATCTACGCCATTTTGGAGTGCCAGGGTCGAGAACGCGGGATCTGGTTTCATTTGGTTCACTCCTTAAACTGAGTCAAAAACATATTCCACGCATTACTATCTCACGCAGAAACTCCATAACAGCCCTTCATCTCCCGCAGCAGCAGTTCCGCCGCCGGGGAAAAGACCTGGTATTTCAGGTAAATAACGTACAGCTTCGTCTCCAGCCTTGGAATTAGCGGACGGAAGCAAAGCTCGCTCTCCCGGCTGGTGTTCACCAGCTTGTCAAAGGTGAGCACATAGCCGATGCCCTCCCGCGCAAGGATGGTGCCGTTATAGGTCAGGTTGATGGTGGCGGTCACATTCAGCTGGTCGACCTTCTCCCCGAACAGCCGTGGCATATCCTCCCGCAATCCCTGCCTGGACACGATCAAGGGCTTGCCCAGCAAGTCCTCCACGCCCAAAGCCTCCTTTTTTGCCAGCGGGTCGTCTTTCCGCAGCGCCACGCCCCAGGTGTCCACCCAGGGCAGCTCCAGGTAATTGTACTTGGACAGATCCACCGCCTGGGCCGTCACGGCGAAGTCCAAAAGCCCCTGCTCCAGCCGCTCCGCCAGGTCATTGGTGTCGCCGCTGTAAAGGTGGGCACGAATCCCTGGGTGCTTCTCCTGCAAGGCTTTAATGCACTGGGCCAAGTGCCGAATACCTTCGGATTCCGCACAGCCTATATGGATGTCCCCGCCGGTGATGGCTCCCAGAGCTTTGAACTCCTCCTCTGTCTTATCCACCATATCCAAAATGTCCTCGGCCCGCTTTCTAAGGAGCATCCCCTCGTCCGTCAAATGTACGCTGAAGCTGCTGCGGGTAAACAGTTTTTTGCCCAACTCCCCCTCCAGGTCTTTCAGCTGTTTGGAAAGAGTGGGCTGGGAGATGTGCAGCCGCTTTGCCGCATGGGTAATGCTGCCCTCCCGGGCCACCTCCAAAAAATAGCGCAAGACTCGTATCTCCATTTTGAATCCCCCCTCCTCATAGTATATCACGGGATGTTATTCTGTTCAAGAATAACATGATATAGGAACTAGGTATTTGCTATTTCAGGACGGTGGGCCTATAATATTGGGTGTAAGGAGCGTGGTACAAAATGCCGGAAATGAACGATGACCGCAGCCTTATCCGCCAAAACCTGCTGGACGCGGGCTGCGACCGTAAAACCACCGAGTCCTGCATGGCCTGCTTCACGGCAGGGGCCCCGGCGAAAATGCTTCCCCAACTGGCAAAGCACCGGCGGGCACTGCTGGACGCCCTGCACCGGGAGCAGAAACGCATTGACTGCCTGGACTATCTGGTGTACACCATCGAAAGAAATGAAAAGCATAAGGAGGCCCAAAAATGAGACGAATCGGTATTTGCCTGCTGGCGGCCCTTGTGCTAAGCTTTTCCGCCTGCGGGCAGAGTGCACCGCCGGAATCATCCGCCGTCTCTATTTCCCCAGCAGAGAAACAGGAGACTGCAATATCACCCCCACCGTCCAGCGAAGAACCTGAAAGCTCTGCTGCCGCCAGCCCGGAAAGCCCTTCCTCTCAAGAGGGCAGTTCCACCCTGATCGCATACTTTTCCCGGGCTTGGGCTGCATGGAGGCATGGTATTGGCGCTGGTGAAGCGGGCTGTCAAAAAGGGGTATCCTTCCTCAAAGAGCCGCCTGATTGGATATGCTGTCTCGGTGCTTTTGTGCGGGTATGGAATATACGCCTTTATAAAGCGGCAGCTGGGCACCTATATGCTGCTGAAATCCACCTTTGTATTCTTCGATTTTTCGGAACCACTGGCGCTGTTCCTGCTGGATCACGCCGCTATCATGGCTATGATTGCCTGCTTGAGGCACTATATGGCAAAACTTTTGAGCTACAGAAAACTATAAACTTTATTATCTGAAAGGAGCACTTAATATGATTTACAAAAAATTCCAAGATTTAGAGCTTTCCGCCCTTGGCATGGGTGCCATGCGCCTGCCCACCATCGACGGTAACGACGGGCAGATTGACAAAGCCGCCACCCAAAAAATGGTGGACTACGCCATGGAGCAGGGCGTCAACTACTATGACACGGCTTGGGGCTACCACGATGGCAACTCCGAGCTGGTGATGGGCGAAGCGCTGAAAAAGCACCCCCGGGCGAAGTTCTATCTTGCCACGAAATTCCCTGGCTATGACCTCAATAATATGCCCAAGGTCAAGGAGATCTTCGAACAGCAGCTGGAAAAATGCCAGGTTAAATACTTTGACTTCTATCTGTTCCACAACGTGTGCGAGATGAACATCGACGCTTATCTGGACGATGAGAAGTATGGGATTTTCTCCTATCTCATGGAGCAGAAAAAGAACGGCAGAATCCGGCACCTGGGCTTCTCGGCCCACGGCGGATACGATGTGATCAAGCGCTTTTTAGAGGCTTACGGTGAGCATATGGAGTTCTGCCAGCTGCAATTAAACTATGTGGACTGGGAGCTGCAAAAGTGCAAGGAAAAGGTGGAGCTTGTGAGCTCCTACAATATCCCCATCTGGGTCATGGAGCCGGTGCGGGGCGGCAAATTAGCTAGTCTGCCCGAAGCGGACGAGCAGAAGCTTCGCGCCCTTCGTCCGGACGAGAAAACCGTGGCCTGGGCGTTCCGGTTCTTACAGAGCCTGCCCCAGGTGGTGGTGACCCTCTCTGGCATGAGCAATTTTGAGCAGATGAAGGAGAATATCGCTACCTACAGCGAGGATAAGCCCCTTAATGAAAACGAGATGAAAGCCCTGCTGGGCATCGCGGACGGTATGCTCTCCGGCAAGCTGCCCTGCACCGCCTGCCGCTACTGCACCAGCCACTGCCCCAAGGGGCTGGACATTCCCGTCCTGTTAGAGCTCTAAAACGAGCACAGTTTCACCGGCGGCGGGTTCATCGCGCCTATGGCCCTGTCCGCTCTGCCAGAGGACAAGAAGCCTGCCGCCTGTATCGGCTGCCGGAGCTGTGAGAAGGTCTGCCCCCAGCAGATTAAGATCAGCGAGGCTATGGCGGACTTTACGGCAAAGCTGAATGGTTAACTCCATAAAGAACTGCCTGGAGCTAATTTTGGCCGGCCTGCTGGCCCTGCTCACACCGTCTCTCCCCTACGACGGCGCCTTCCCCCAGCACCAGCCTATGGGCGCGGGGATCGGGGTCATGCCGGGCCGGGTGGTCTGGGCCCATGACCCTGATTCAGTAAGCTGGGACGGCAGCGGCTACTGGTGGGAGCCCTCCCACTTTGACGAGCCCGCCATACAGAAGATGGTGGACGAGAGCATCGCCCAGCTTGGCGGCAAGCCTACGGCAAAGGAGGGCTGGCAGGCTCTGTTTGCCTATAAGAGCGAGGGCGGCTATAAACCCGGGGAGAAGATTGCAATCAAGGCCAACATCAACGGTTCGGCAGTAATGGACGACGATACCTCCGGCGAGACCGCCATGAGCTATACAAACCCGGTATTGCTCAAGGCCCTGCTCACCTCCCTGGTGCGGGATGCGGGCGCGGCCCCCGGCGACATCACTGTATATGACGTATCCAGGCTCTTCCCGGACTATATGGTGGAACTCTGCACCCAGGGGGAGTTGGCAGGAGTGAACTTTGTGGGACGGAACCATGGTGTGGCAGATGAGAGCGCGCCTATCGTCTGGTCGCACGAGTTCAGCAGACGGGTGAACTACCTGCCCACCTGTGTGACTGAGGCTAAGTATGTGATAAATCTTGCAAACCTAAAAGGCCACAGCTATGGCATTACCCTGTGCGGCAAGAACCATTTCGGCAGTTTCATCAATGGCAACGCCCTGCGGCCGCCGGAGGGGGCAAACCTCCACCAGTGGCTGACCCGGGACGAGATGGGCCTTTACAGCCCGCTTGTTGACCTGATGGCAAACGCCGATTTGGGCGGCAAGACCGTGCTCTATATGCTGGACGCGCTGATCTGCGCTCCCAGCGAGGGGGCCTCCATCACAAAGGAGAACGCCACCTGGCAGCAGGCTCCCTTTAATGGCGGCTTTACCGCCAGCGTGTTTGCCAGCCAGGACGCGGTGGCGATTGACAGCGTGGGCGCGGATTTTCTCAGCAATGAAGCTACGGTCACAGACTATAACCGGGCCGCCGCCAGTGTGAATAACGAAAATTACCTGCACGAGGCTGGATTGGTAAACAGCGCGCCCTCCGGCACGACCTATACGGACAGCCGGGGGAATACTGTCACAAATCTTGGCGTGCATGAGCACTGGAACAACAGCACCGAGAAAAAGTATGGCCGGAACCTGGGAAGAGATGAGGGGGTCGAGCTGGTTCGGGCAGGTTCGGCGGAAGAGAGGCAAAGGGTGTTTTATGTTTACGAGGATGTTAGCAGGATATTCCATGCTGTTTCTGGTCTTGGTACTTGCCATACCGCAAAACTTCCGAATAAATCAGCAGAGAGGTCAACGGCGTGCGCAAATCATGGGACATCTCCGAAATCAAAGCCTGGTTCGCCGCAAAGAACTGGGTTTCTCGTTCCTGCTGGGCTCGAAACGCCTTGCGCATGGAATCCAGCCCTTGGGCCAGAGTGGTCAGCTCATTATTGCCTTTAACAGTAATGGCGCTGTCCAAATCTCCACTTTCCATAGCCAAAATTTCTTTGTTGATAAGCCGGATATATCGCACAATTTTTTGACAACCATGCAAAAAAATCCCAAAAAACAGCAGCGTGCATAGTACTATTTCAAAAATAGCAGCAAGCGCGGAATAGCGGTACCCATCGCCGCTATATAGAAGAACATCGGCGCTCCCGTCGGCAAAGTCTACCACATAGTAAGACATCCAGTTGTAATAGGGCACTTCGGCATTGTTGGCAAGTACCTCTTCATTTTCCGGCGCGGAGGAAGTGAAAATCAGTATATTGGAACGATATATTTCCATCAGCAGCAAGGGCTTTTTTCTTACCCATTGGGCCAGCTCCGTCCTATCCGTGGTGGAAAGCTGATGAGTGGTTACATATCGCTGAAATTCCGCGATACGTTCCTCTGTTGCCTGCTCTTGAAATTCCGGGCTGTTGACGTGCTGAAACAAAATCTCATCTATACTCATGTGCATTACCGCAAACAACCCCCCGCAAAGAATCCCTGCCGTAATCAGCAACGCTGCAAATTGCCAGGCCAGCCCTCGGCGCTTATTTAACCATTTCATTACCGCTCTCCCATCCGAACCGATAGTCTTTTCCCCAAACTGTTTTGATACGCGTGGGGTTTTGGGGATCGTCCTCTATTTTTAGCCGCAGTTTGCGAATATGGACCATCACTGTGCCATGGGAAATATGAAAATATGGCTCATTCCAGACGGTTTCATAAATCATCTGTGCAGAAAAGGTTTGCTGTGGGTGCTGCATCAAGGTTCGCAGGATATTGTACTCGATTGTAGTCAATTCCACCTCTTCCTCGTCTACCCAGGCTTGGTTATGATCCAATGCAATCTCCACCCCTCCGCAAGAGAGGGTGTTTCCCTCGTAGGTAGTCCCTGGTTGATTTTTGCCCTGATAAACGCAGTACCGGCGCAGCAGTGCTTTTATCCTGGCAATAAGCTCAGCATAAGAGAATGTCTTGGTAAGGTAATCGTCACCCCCAGCGGTCAGCCCAATGAGTTTATCAGACTCCTGTGCTTTTGCCGTAAGGAACAGCACCGGCACGGTATAGGTTTTCCGCAGCTCTTCACAAACACGCAGTCCAGACATCCCCGGCATCATCACATCCAAAATGACCAGGTCAATTTCATCGTTCATTTTCTTTAGTGCCTGTTCCCCGTTTTCGGCCTCAAGAATTATGTAGTTTTCGCCAGCCAATAAAATGCGAATCCCTTCCCGGATATCCGCCTCGTCCTCAACTACCAAAACTTTCTGTGCTTCCATTCTTTTTTCCTCTCTCTATCCATGGAGCGCACACAAAAAGCCCTCGGAGATTTCCAGAGGGCTTTTTGTATGTATTTATGAAAAGGACGTAACCTTACACGCAAATTTTACCTTTGGCGAAACCCTGTAGCCGCCAATTTGCATCGTCAGCCTTTTCCAGAGCCGCCCTTTTTGTTTGTGTCTGCGTTACTGGACGAGCTGTCTTTTTTATCAGATTTGGAACCGCTCTCCTCGCTGCTGGTACTGCTGTCCTCCTTGCTTGTGGAGGGATTGTCCGGATCGGCCGAAGAGCTTTCCTTATCATCCTTGCCGGATGATTTGTCTTTGCTATCCTTTTTTTCGGACTTCGAACTGTCACCCTTGTCCGATTTACGGTCTGTGGAACTGCTGTCGTCTTTTTTATCGTCACTCCGGCTTGCCGTGCTGGAACTGCTGCTCTCTTTACTGGCAGAGGAATCATCCTTGTCATCTTTGCCGGCCTGGCTGGAAGAAGAGGAAGAAGTCTGCTTTGCTTTACGGCTGGATGACTGTGAAGAACTGGAGCTGCTTTTCTTGGTACTGCTGGTGTTCTCGCCGCCACAGCCGGTCAGCATGGTCAGCGTCATAAGTGACGCCAGAACCAAAGCGCCAACCTTCTGCCATCTTGTCTTTTTGTTTCTGCCTGTCATAATTAAAGCACTTCCTTTCAAATATTTGGCCTTTGGGGGCTTCTCCCCCGGCAATCATGATTCTACCAGGAAGTTCTTAAATAATTACACCTTTGGTTCTTAACAAATCTTAAGATGGTGAATTTTCTGTAAACAACATCTTTATGATCCGCTCTCCCCAGGTGCATCGTCAGGAAAAAAGAAAGCCTCTTGACTCTCCCAGCATAGAAACAGCGGAGCAGCTGCTTGCACAGCACAGATTTGCGGTGATTCTTGTTGATTTAGAGTTGTTTGCGCAGGCTGCTCCAGAATTTCCTTATGGATTCAGGCGGTCTCCCTATGTTATCGTGCTGGGCAATGCCGGGACAAAATATGCCCGGAGGGTGAAAGATGACGCCCACTTGTTCCTACCCTATCAGATAACGCTTTCAAAACTCTGGTCACATATTATGAAAGCCTTATCATTGCGGATTGGCGATTAAAGTCTCAATTCGGCTGGATTCCCGGAAGTAAACAGCAAAGCTCAAAAGGAGGTGCGGCACATTCATAATTCCCAAGAGGCAGTTCAGACTCTACCACATACTTTTCGTAATCCAGCGCAAATTGTTCCGCAAATAGGTTCGCGGCATTTTCAATCGCGGGCACTGCCTGTTTACAGCAGAGATACTCGCCTGCCGGAAGATGCAGAATGTGTTCGGAAAGGTCCCGCGCTCCCTGGGGGATATCCACCCCAATACCAAAAAACAGCTCCTTTCGGGTTCCTTGACAGTGAAGCAGCCGCCCAACAAAATCGTTGATGGTCAAACCGCTATCCTCGGCGGTCCGCACCAAACTGCGGAATAGAGCGGCCGCCTGGGCGGCTGAAGCATTCTGTGGATATGGGGCGAGTAGTACGTCCATTGCGGGAAGATTACATTGCACCATTCCATCGCTTTTTAGAATTTGTTCGCCGTGTTCAATTTCAGCCTGTATCCTTTCCAGCATGGCCAGCCGCCCTTGTATGGTTTGAATTTTCTCCCGGGCCAGCGCTGTGCCATGTTCCACCAGCTTTGCGTAGTGGATCTGGCGGTTGCTCTCGATGTAATGATCCGTAAAATCCTTGAGAGGGATGCCCAAATCAACACACAGCCGAATGGCGTCCACCACAGGGACTTGCTGCAAGCTGTAGTAGCGGTAGCCGCTGCCGGGGTCAACATAGGCGGGACGGAGGATTCCCAAAGAATCATAGTAACGGAGGGATTTGATGTGAACGCCGGTCTGCTGTGACAGGGCGCCGATGGATAGCAGGTTCTCTTTTTTCATGGCAAAACTCTCCTAATATAGGATGCTCCATTTTAGCATCCCGCGAAAAACTTGTCAAATAAAAAATCTCCGTGGAATAACACGGAAGGAGGTCATTAAAATGCACAACACAAAAATTCGGACTGTGGCCCGGTATGTTGTTCCCACCATGTTAGGGCTTGTTTGAAAAATCGGAAACGCCGTCTTTTTACCCAGAAGGGGCCCCTTTCTGCGTCAAAAATCCTCGCCAATCCGGAAGATTGCTTTGCGGTTTTTTCCTTGAAATGAACCCCTTCTGGGTAAAAATTCGTCATTTCCTCTATTTTCAAACAAGCCCTAAGCAACTTTTGCTTTGTTCTGTTTACGATTATCGACGCCATTTTTGTGGGCCGGGGCGTGGGGACGAACGCTCTTGGTGCAATCAATCTGGTCAATCCCTTCGTTTTAATAGTCAATGCGATGAATCTGTTTATCAGTGTGGGCGGCGTGGCAATTTGCGCCGTCCATATGGGGAAAGGGGATTATGAGGGGGCCAATACAGTATTCCGCCATGGGATGCTTCTGCTGCTCTGCACCGCTGCTGTACTCAGTTTTGCGGGCAGTTCTATGATAACAATATTGACGGTTCTGCTCAGAGAGAATATTTGTTTATTGTTTGGATCTAACGGGGAAACAGCAGAATACGTTTTACAAATCTATCCAATATTCTCCATTGGCTTCATAATTATGGCAATAAATGTAATGATAACGGCCTACCTGTATTCCACGGAACGGTCGGCTTTGTCCACAGGCATCAGCCTTTTGCGGAGCGTGATCCTGAATTCGGCAATTATTGTATTTCTGCCCAAACTGTTTGGCAATGGGGCAATTTGGCTTTCGATGTTTACTTATGAAGCAGTGGTATTGGTGATCGCAGTGATATTGCTGAAATATTCGGGACGGAATGGGGTGCGGTTTAAGTAATGGAAGATGATGTTATTGTAATCAGCATCACGACACAGGAAATATGTTCCAAGTTGGAGCGATTGAAAAGAGCGCAAATTTTGAAGTATCGTTAACATGGTTCAAACGTGGGAGTGCTTCTCCGGAGATAAGAATGTCTTGAGGCTCAACACGGAGGTATTGGACGGCGCTGTGGATGAAGCAGCGCCGGAGGGTTCGCTTAGGGGGTTCTTTTGCTTCTATACAAAAAGCTCCATTGCGCAGCTTTCGCCCGCCCCCTGGGCTCGGGCAGGGAGATCGATTATTTATTACTCCTCCGCCGAAAGATAGGAAAGAAGCGGATGGAGGAAAAAACGAATAACCCGAGAGGGATTATGCTGGAGCCGACGCATAAATGAATGAATGTTATGAGAGATATCCTGCG
>NZ_JAWXXL010000037.1:0-33868 GCF_034334985.1 Acutalibacter intestini
AGAAAAGGAGTTTTTGCAGATGAAATCACTATTTGAACAGTTAGGCGGCACATACCACGAAGAAAATGGGTATCTTATTCCAGATTTAAGATTACCCGCCGAAGAAGAACAGCCGATAGGCACATGGGGACAGCGGCACTTGGACTATCTGAAACAGTACCATAAGGTTACATACACCAATCTTCTTACAAGCGGCAGGCTCAACGCCTATCTTGTAGATGTAGACAGGCAGGCACAGGAACGCTCCCACAGGCTCATAGAGGGCATGAAACAGGCACAGGGAATAACAGAACGCCTAAAGGAAGAAAATGCCTTAGAATGGGTGCAATGCCTAAATAACATAAGGGCGTGTGCGAGGGAAATTGTGAACGAGGAAATTATTTTTGCATAGCTATACACGGGCGGTAGAAAGTGATTTCTGCCGCCCGTATGCAATGCTGTTGATAGCAATGGAAATAACGGGTATAATTATAATCACTTGGCGTGAAATTGTCGAAAATTTGTCTTTTATCGGCTACGATAAAGGGATTAACTGATAAGGAGCATTGCCTATGAAATACAAGATACTGATTATTGATGATGAAGAAATGATATTATCCATGATGGAAAAATGTTTAGGAGAAGAATTTTCCGTATATACAGCGGAAAATGCAAAAAAAGCGTTAGAACTATTAAACGTAATACCAGATATTATATTGTTGGATATCAATATGCCAGAAATGGACGGATTGGAATTGTGCCAGCTTATCCGAGGGCATATATCCTGCCCAATTATTTTTTTGACAGCACGGGTAACGGAACGGGATGTGATAAAGGGGCTGTCTGTCGGCGGGGATGATTATATTACAAAACCTTTTAGCATGGATGAATTATTGGCAAGAATTTCGGCGCACCTTCGGCGTGAAGAAAGAAATGGCACAGCAGAAAATCTAAGGTTTGATGAAGAATTGATTATTGATTACAATAGCCGAACTGTATTTTATGGTAAGGAACAGTTAGACTTCTCAAATAAAGAATTTGAGATTATCCGTTTTCTTTCCCAAAATGCAGGCATGGTTTTTGACAGGGAAACCATCTATGAAAAACTTTGGGGATATAATGGCGAGGGCGATAGCATTGTAGTAAAAGAACATATCCGAAAGATACGGAATAAGCTGTCAGTTTATACGGATAAAAACTATATTGAAACAGTATGGGGAGTCGGTTATAAATGGGCAAAATAAAAACAAAGTCGCTTAAGACATCTATGGCAGTTACTTTTTTCATTACGATATGTGTGACTGCCCTGTTATCGTCTATCACTATCTTTACGGCAAACCAAGTGCAGCATGAAATATTAAAGAAACGGTATATGACGATAAATTCCCCTGATTTTCAGATGGATGAGAACACAGGCAATTATATTTTGGATATTGATAACAACAATATCACATGGCAGCCTTTAAGCAGATGGGATACTGTCATCTATTATGGCTCTTATGCTGCTATGGTTGGTCTGCCTGTTTTTTATATTGCTGTCGGGATTGGGGCGGCTGCGGCGGTATATTACCGAAAAAAGCTTCGGGAGCCTATCACACAGTTACAGAATGGCGTGGAAAGAATACAGGAGGATAATCTTGACTTTCACATTGAATATGACGGTGATGATGAGTTAGGGCGGTTATGCTGTTCTATGGAAAAAATGCGCGGGGAGCTTCGGCAAAAACACAAAGCGTTGTGGGAATCCTTAGAACAAAGGAAATTATTGAATGCTTCGGTATCTCATGATTTAAGGACGCCGATTACCGTCCTCAAAGGATATTTAGACTATTTAGAGAAAAATATCCCACAGGATAAGCTTACGGAAGATATGCTTTTAGATACGGTATCATCTATGCAGGGGGCGGTAAACCGTTTGGAGCTATATGTGGAGAGCGTTCGGGATATTGAGAAGATTGAAATTATTGAAATTGAAAAACGGTCTGAAAATGTGAAGCTATTATTGAATGAATTAAGAAGTAATGTGCGGCAGCTTGCGGGAAATAAAGAAATCATTATTTCAAACGATATTACGGTGGACAAAATTCAAATAGATAAGGGCGTGTTTTTTCGGATTTTAGAAAATCTCCTGCAGAACGCATTAAGATATGCAGAAAAACAAGTAAGCATAAACCTTTCACACAAAAAAGATTTTCTCATTCTTACGGTAAAGGATGATGGGAAAGGTTTTTCAGCGGCAGATTTGGAAAAAGCAACCACTGCATTTTACAGTAATGATAAGGAAAAACAGCATTTTGGTATAGGCTTAAGCGTATGTAAAATACTTTGTGAAAAACATGGCGGTTTATTGTATGTCGGAAATCAGAAAGAAAAGGGGGCATGTGTAACCGCCAAATTAAAAAGTTTTTAATATCCTTTTCGGAAAATTGGCTTTTCTATTATAAAATCTCCTTACAACACAAGTAAGGAGGTTTTTGTATTTATGGAAATCCTAAAGGATACCTTTATGCCATACGGCAAAAACAATGAAATTGTAATAAGAAATCTTTCCAAAAACTATGGAAAAAAGACAGCCCTTGAAAATGTATCCGTTACGATCCATTCTGGAATGTACGGGCTTCTTGGGCGGAATGGCGCAGGGAAAACAAGCCTTATGAAAATTTTGGCGACGCTATCAGAAGCGTCAGGCGGGGAAATCAGTATGAATGGTATCCCAATCAAAGAAACAGGTAAAATACGGGAAATCGTAGGTTATCTCCCGCAGGATTTTTCTTTTTACAGAGGTATGAGCGTTTATGGCGCAATGGATTACCTTGGGCTGCTGTCGGAAATTCCAGATAAAATCCGAAGAGAAAGAATACCCGCATTACTTGAACAGGTAAATCTAAAAGAAGATATGCGGACGAAAGTAAAGGCTTTATCGGGAGGGATGAAAAGACGGCTGGGGATTGCACAGGCACTGTTACATAACCCGCAAATCCTTATTGTTGACGAACCGACAGCAGGGCTTGACCCAGAGGAACGTATTCGTTTCCGTAATCTGCTAAGTGAATTTGCAGAAGACAGGATAGTGATTCTTTCTACCCATATTTCTTCGGATGTTGAATCGTGCTGTGAAAATATAGGAGTATTGAACAATGGGAAAATGATATGGAATGGCAGTACGGAAGAACTGGTGGGACAGGCAGAGGGAAAAGTTTACCTTATTTCAGCGGCAAAAAAGCAGGATAAACATATCAAGGAAAAGTATGCTGTCTTAAATATCATTTCTTCACAGTCAGACATACAGTACAGGGTATTGTCAGACGTGGAGCCAGAAGAAAAATATATGCTTCAACCCCCTACGTTGGAAGATGGGTATATGTATCTGTTAAGCCAGACAGAGGGAGGGATAGAACGATGAAGTTATATTTTAAAGAGTGTAAAAAGATTGCAGCAAGTGTGATTTATTATTTCTTTCTCGCTATTTTGGTTTTTAGCTGGTTCCAGAATTTTCGGGGAGTGGCAAAAACAGAAATCAATTGGGAAAAAGGTATTCCCCCGGCAGATATAGGTTTTGAACGCCCATTACTGTCCAAACCATCCGAGGAGGACGATTACTTTGGCAGTAAAGTTTCAGAGGATGACCCGGCGGCAATCATGATGGGCGTTACAAGGGCGTTACTGTCAGAATATGAAAGCAACCGCTACGCCACATATCCCATTGGATACTATAAAGCGATTACGCTTAGCGATGATGAGCAAAAACGTGTACTTGAAATACTTTGTGAAATAACGGGATTGACGGAAGAACAATTAAAAGATTTGCCAGAAGATTATTTTCCAGCAGTCACAGGCACAATTATTTCCTTTGACGCAATGAGTGTTGATGAAAATGGAAATTTGAATACGGTGATGGGAAATAGGGCAGACACAGGAAGCGGAGAAGATAAATATAAGCATTTTATACCACAGGTCACTTATGGACATTTCAAAGAGCTAATGCGGGAAATGGAAAGCATTATCGGGGAAAACGGTTCACAGTACTCCCCCGAAATGATGATTACCTATTTTGGCATGTCGGAAATGACTTATGAGGAAGCATGTGAGGAATATAACCAGACAATCAGCAATGATAAAGTGACAGGCGGTTTTGCACGGTTATTTTGTGATTATATAGGATTGGAACTAGGCTTGTATCCTATATTTTTGGTAGTGCTTATATGGATGAAAGACCGTATGGGCAATGCGTCAGAATTGATTTACAGCAAAAAAATATCTTCGGCAAGACTGGTGGTTTCAAGATATTTGGCAAGTATCACTATGGTTCTCCTGCCTGTTTTGCTGTTAAGTTTTGAATCCCTTGTGCCGCTTATTTCGTTTGGCGTAGAGAAAGGTATTTCAGTAGACTATTTTGCGTATATCAAATACATTTTATGGTGGCTTCTGCCAGAGGTCATGGCGGTATCCGCAATCGGAATATTTTTCACTTTGCTCACAGACTCTCCGATTGCGATTGCCATTCAATTCCTTTGGTGGATGGTTGATAAGGGAGTAACAGGACTGTCAGGGGACACGAAAGCAGCGACTTTAATGATAAGGCACAATACATTGCGTGGCTATGAAGTGATACAAGATGAATTTCAAATGATTTGCAGGAACAGGCTGCTTATGGCGGGAATCAGTATTCTATTTGTCGTTCTGTCCATATGGGTTCTTAAGTTTAAGCGGAAAGGAAAAATAAATGCGGCGAATATCTATCACAAGTGTTTTGGGCATATGCAGGACAAACTTTCTTTTGGTAGTAAAAAATAACTTATTTTTGGCGGCGGTTTATTTGCTGATAATTCCTTTACTAAGGGGGATTGCAAATTTAGATATGGTTCGTTCTGCGGAATGTTTGGAACAGGCTGTAATACTAACAGGAGTATTTCTCATAGCTCCGTTGCCTGCCCCAGAACAGTCTAAGGCAATACAGGACGTAGTTTGCACAAAGAAATTTCCACATTGGAAAATCTTATTGCTGCGGTTCATCATGTCAATGCTGTTGCTAATTATGATGGTATGCCTGTTCTCTGGAATTATGGTATGGGAAAACTGTATATTTCCCTTTGTGCCTTATGTGGCGGGAACAGTGATAAGCGCAATGGCATTGGGGAGCTTTGGATTTGCAGCAGCCATATTCAGCAATTCTGTTATTGTAGGTTACTTGGCGTCAATCGGATATTTTCTTTTAAATTCTTTGGGGAATGTATCAGAGGATAGTATTTTCTATTTGTTCTCAATGGGAAAAGGCAATTATTCCACAAAGATATGGCTTTTCGGTTTAAGTTTGCTGGTAATTGCAGTAGTTTTTATTTACGAAAGAAGAAAGAGATATTGATAAAAAATCATTGTGATACTTGCCCACCGAATAAAAAAAACGAGGTTCGGTGGGCGGCTTTACCATGCCTAAATAAATAGACGTTACCCTCCAGACCTGTTTTAAGTTTGGAGGGATTTTTTATGTCCTTTTTTCGGGCAGTTATCCATCTGCTCATGCAACGCAGAATTGACTTATACATAGCATATCGGGGAATGGCAGGAAGCCAGTTAAAAAAATCCCTGCTTATGCAACGCTACTTCTCACCATGAAACCAGAAGTAGAATCTCCACTTAACAGAATATGTATCTCTTATAACCGTAGAGGTCGCAGAGCCTTTGCGGTTTTTCTTTTGTCGTTTTTTATCAGAATGTGCCGCAGGGGTGTTTCCGCTGTTGACTGTCGTTCGCCGCCTATCCAATCTGGATTTTTTACATTTTTCAAAAATTCGGATTGGAGGAAATAAGGAATGGCATATAACCACGGACGTGAGGACAGGAAATGGCGTATCTGGAAAGAAGCCGAGGAAAAAGTGCTGCGTGAGCATGGCGTTGATGAAGCGGTCATTGAGCAAATCCGCATGGATGACAGGGCGGACTTTAATTCCAACAGGCGGTTTTACCGATGGACGAGCGACTTCGGCGAATACCTTGAGGGAGTGGCGGACGCTGAACAGCAGGCAGAGCCGACTACCGTTGCGGACTTGCTGGACGAGATTGAGGACGAGAAACTGTATCAGGCACTTCTTACGGTGGACAAGCATACCCTGCTCATTCTCCTGCTGAAAATGCAGGGGTATTCCACAAGGGAGATTGCGACAATGGCAGGGCTTACCGAAAGGGCGCTCTACAAACGCCTTGAACGGCTCCGCAAAAAATTAAAACCTATTTTTTATCCTTTCGGGGAAATTTAACCATTTCCACGGGCTATTGGGTGGGAGGGCAATCCTCCCGCTCAATTTTTTTCGGGAGGAAAGGAAATGGCATACGGGGCAAAGACATACACGCTTCGGGAGGAATCCACGGAAAGCGGCAAAAGGTATTTTATCAGCTTTAAGGACGGGCAGGGGGAACACCACGAACTGGAAGTGTCAGAACAGCTATTCTTTAAATTTCGGCAGATGGAACGCAGGAACAGGAACCTTCAGCAATGGAACCAGCGGCACAGGGAGTTTAACGAGGTATGGGATGAAACGCTTTACAGACGGGCGTTGCGAGTGCCTAAGACGCTTGATGAAAGCATGATTGAGAAAGAACGGAATGAACTGTTTTACAAATCGGTTGCCCGACTGCCAGAGATACAAAGGCGGCGTTTCCTGCTCTATTACGAGTATGATTTTAATTTTTACCAGATTGGCGAGATGGAGCATTGCACCGCTTCCGCTGTCCAGAAGTCTGTTTCGGTTGCAAAGGAGAAAGTCAAGGCAGAAATGAGGAAGTATCTTCAACCTTGACTGTTACCGCCCGAAAAAGGAATCCGCTTATTATCGGCGTGGGGATGGCGGCATTACATACTCTCACTCTTTTTCGTGGGAGTAAATCTAATTTAAGGAGGTCACACCTATGCGCAACAAAACCAAAGACACCACCCGAAAGGAGGAATTCTATGCAGAAGCTTCAGACAGTCAACGCCGACACGCTTCTTTATGAGCCGCTTGAGAAGCCGTCCTTTGTGGTGGACGGTCTGATCCCCACGGGCTTAATCCTGTTCTGCGGCTCACAGAAAATCGGCAAGAGTTGGCTCATGTTAAAGCTCTGCCTATGCGTGTCGCAGGGAATCCCCTTATGGGATATGCACACACAGGAGGGCGACGTGCTTTACCTCTGTTTGGAGGACACGTTCTGCCGCATACAGGACAGGCTGTTCCATTTGACGGACGAAGCGAGCGGGCGGCTTCACTTTGCGGTGGCAAGCGATAAGCTCTCAGACGGTCTTATCGTGCAGTTGGAGGACTATTTGAAAGAATACCCCGACAGCAGGCTCATTGTCATTGACACCTTACAGAAAGTCCGTACCGCATCCAAAGACAACGCCTATGCAAGCGACTACGGGGACATCTCCCTTATCAAAGACTTTGCCGACAGGCACGCTATAGCGGTCATTGTCGTACACCATATCCGAAAGCAGAATGACAGCGACGTGTTCAACAAAGTGTCTGGCACGACGGGATTGACGGGGAGTGCAGACGCAACCTTTGTTCTGGAACAGGAAAGCCGTGCGTCCAATGCCGCAAAGTTATATGTGACGGGCAGGGATACGCCCTATCAGGAGTTTACGCTCCGTTTCCGTGATTGCAGTTGGGAGTTGGTGGAGCGGAAAGAGCAGGAACAGCTTGCCAAAGAAGCGATACCAGACGTTCTTTTTCGGTTGGTGTATTTCATGCAAGACAAGGGGGAATGGACTGGCACGGCAACAGAACTTCTGGAAGCGATGGGGGAAACGGGAACGCCGCCCAACATCATGACGAAACGGCTCAACGAATACCGTGCCGGTTTCCTCAGTGAAAACAATATCTGTTACAGCTACCACAGGAAGAAAGGGGGCAGGGAGATTTCCCTCACAAGGCAGTCGGGTGACGGTGGTGACGGTGATGACGGTTAGATTGGGATACCCCCTGCCACTGTCACCGTCATAGCGGATGTATGTAAAATCGGCGGTTCTGCCCTGCGGGTGACAGCGGTGACGGTGATGACGGCAATATTGGGATACCCCCGTCGCTGTCATCCCTGCGGGAGAACACCCCATAAACGCAAAATGCAGGCGTGGGCATTACTCGCCCTTTTCGGCTCGTAAAGCCACCCCTGCGGTCAGAAAAATCCCCCGATTTTTCCGACTGCGTTTACAGGGTGTAACACACTACACTTTGCCCTGCAAAGTCGTGTGCCAGACGTTCCCTCTGGACTCCCTTAAAGCAGGGCTTACGCCCTGCCCATCCTCTGCCTTGCGGCTTCGGATGGAAGAATGTGCGGTGACAGTTAGCGGCTTCCGTGGGGGTATCCCAAAAACACCGTCACCACCGTCACCAACCGTCACCCTTTGGAAGATTACCCGCCGAAGAAAGGAAGATTGACTATGCCCTATGCAATCCTGCGTTTCCAGAAACGCAAGGCAGGCGGCGTTGCGGCTTGTGAACGCCACAACGAGCGGAAGAAAGAAGCCTATAAAAGCAATCCAGATATTGATACGGAACGTTCTAAAAACAATTACCATCTCATAGCACCGCCAAAGTACACCTATAAAAAAGAGATAAACCAAATGGTAAAGGAAGCGGGCTGTAAGGTAAGAAAAGACAGCGTGATGATGGTGGAAACGCTCATCACAGCTTCGCCCGAATTTATGAACAGCTTACCGCCCGAAGAACAAAAAGCGTATTTCCAGACGGCTCTTGACTTTATTTCGGAGCGTGTGGGAAAGCAGAATATCCTCTCCGCAGTCATCCATATGGACGAGAGGACGCCCCATATGCACCTATGCTTTGTGCCGCTTACGCCAGACAACAAGCTGTCAGCAAAGTCTATTTTATGCAACCAGAAATCCCTATCCGAATGGCAGACCGCCTACCATGAGCGGATGTCCGCACGGTGGAATCAGCTTGAACGGGGGCAGTCCTCAATGGAAACGAAGCGCAAGCATATCCCCACATGGCTCTATAAGCTGGGAGGCAGTCTGGATAAACAGTATGCGGAAATCGTGTCTGCCCTCTCCGACATCAACGCCTTTAACGCAGGCAAAAAAAGAGATAAGGCGTTAGAACTGCTCTCCGCATGGCTTCCAGACGTGGAGAAATTCTCTAAGGAAATCGGCAAACAGCAGGCGTATATCGACAGCTTGAAAGAGAGAATCGGGCAGGAAGCCGACTATGCGGGGCGTATGCGTGATGAGAAGTACGAGCAGGAACGAAAGGTACAGAAAGCAAACCAGAGGATATTTGAATTGCAGAAAACCAATCAGCAGATGGAAAGGTTATTGAAAAAGATACCGCCAGAAGTGATAGAGGAATTGCAGAAATCAAGTAAAAACAGGTCAAAGGAAAGGTAGGAAGTGAATGGTTAAATTGTTCGACAGGATGATACAGACAGGCATAAAGCCAAAGGAAAAAGGCATCCCACAGGGCTGCTTCATAGAAAAAGACGGTCAGTCATTCTTTATTTGCGGCAAAGACGTTATCTGTTTTACCGAGCATTTCAGCGATAAAAAGCAGACCGTGGAAAGGCTTGCGGAGAATGTCATGCGGTACGAAAGAAAAAAATCTGCCTAATAATTGCCGCTGGCGATGGAAAAACAGCCTGCCCCATGCTATAATAGATTCATGCAAGCAATGTATTGTGGCAGGCTGTTTCCAAAGGACAGGAGGTTAAAACAAGTGAAACAGCAGCAATACAATACAGCGTTATATATGCGTCTAAGCCGTGATGACGAGCTGGAAGGGGAGAGCGCAAGCATTTCCACGCAGAAACAGATACTAAGGGATTACGCAAATGAGCAGGGATTTTTAGTCGTAGACGAGTATGTGGACGACGGATTTTCGGGTACAAATTTCGAGCGACCGAGTTTCAAACGCATGATTGAGGACATAGAGGACGGGAAAATCAACTGCGTTGTCACAAAGGATTTGTCAAGGCTTGGCAGGAACTATATCCTCACGGGGCAGTACACGGAGCTTTATTTCCCAAGCAAGGGCGTAAGGTACATCGCAATCCATGACGGCGTTGACACGATAAGGGAGGACAACGACATCGCCCCATTCAAGAACATTGTCAACGAATGGCAGGCAAAGGAAACGAGCCGCAAGGTAAAAAATGCGATGAAAGCCAAGTTTAAGAACGGGGAATACATCGCCCCTGTCGTGCCAATCGGCTATAAAATCAACCCTGCCGAGAAGAACAGGCTTGTCGTTGACGAGGAAACCAAGTGGATTGTGGAGCGGATTTTTGAGCTTGCGGCGCATGGATACGGGGCAAACAAAATCTGCCGCACCCTTGCCGCCGAGAAAGTCCCGATACCCGCATGGTGGGCGTCACAGAAAAACGGTTACAAGGCGAACATTTTTGAAGGTCAGCCAGAGGGGAAGAAATACCTCTGGAACATCGTTACCGTAAGCAAAATCCTTCAGAATGAAATCTATCTTGGCAACACCGTTCATTATCAGATACAGAAACTCTCCTACAAGTCAAAGAAGAACGTCAAGCGACCGAAAGAGGACTGGATGCGGATTGAAAACACCCATGAGCCATTAGTTGACCGTGAAACATGGGATTTAGTGCAGGGGCATATCAACTCCCGCAAACGCAGCCGAAAGGGCGATGAGCCGCAGATATTTGCAGGGCTGCTCAAATGTGGCGAGTGCGGTTGGAGCCTGTCATCGGCAGGCTCCAAGAACCAGTCTAGGTATTACCGCTGCACGCAGTATTCCGCACATGGGAAAGAAGCGTGTTCCCTGCATTTCATCTCTTACAACCTGCTCTATGCTTTTGTCCTCGGACGGTTACAGTACTGGCTGATGGCGGTAAAGGAGAATGAGGATGCCATTTTGGAGCGGCTGCTGCAGAGCAGCGAGAAACAGCGGCGGTCAGAGAATGCCCGTGATGAAAAAGAGCTGAAAAAGGCACAAAAACGCAGGCAGGAACTGAACAACCTTTTTGCGAAAATGTATGAGGACAGGGTAAAAGGGCTTCTTGACGAAGAAAACTATTCCATGCTCTCCGTCAAATACCGCACGGAGCAGCAACAGCTTGACGAAACAATAAAGACCATATCCGCAAGGCTTGAGGAAACCAAAGCGGAAACGGACGATGCAAAAAGGTGGGTAGACCTAATCCAGAAATACAGTGCCATTGACGAGCTTACCGCCCCACTTTTGAATGAGCTGATTGAGAAAATCGCAGTCCATCAGTGGAGGAAAGACGAGAATGGTAAGAAAGTATGGGATATTGAAATTTACTACCGTTTTGTCGGAAAGATTGATTAAATACAGGAACTATGGGGAATGTGCCATTTGCGGCAGTTCCCCGAAGAATTATCTTTAAGTAAAGTAAAGCGGCGACTACTTCATCCCCGATCTGATACTTGACGAGGAACCGAAGCAGGATGTATTCTATGGCAAGTACGGCGATCTTCGGCGCGACTACCTCCGGGAGCATAAGCCCAAGCTGTGGATGGTGCTGATGAACAGTGGCAAGCTGGCTGACCGCCTGAAGGGTGTCGAGTGGATGGCAGAGCAGCGCATGGACACGCTCCTGCCGCAGTTGATGAAAGCCGCTGGCGTGAGGAATTGAAGCGGCGGTCGCAGTGGGAGTGGGGCAAGGCGATGAATAGCATCGCCAACCGCGACGAGGAAGTCATCAAGAGCGAGATAATCAACGCTTTACAGGTCCAAAACTCTTGCAAATGCGGGGGCAGGAGACGGTGGATACCAGAAGAAGACTTGTTATACTAGCAAGCCTCACTCTGGTGTTTTATACGTTACATATGAAGTGTCAAAAAGCTCCAGCTGTGCAGATAATTACAGCTGTACATATTGGAAGCGCCGTGATATGATTATTAAGGCAATACCGCACAATTCTAAGTACTGTATTGCGCAGTCAGATTTTTCTTCAGAGTGTACAGATTGAGCGCCGTCAATCTTACGATGGGCAAGCGAAAGCTGTGCGCTATCACGGAAAATCTGCAAGCAAGACGGTGCTTAAGGCGCCAGCCGCGAATTGTGCGGTGTTGCCTTAAAGATAAGGGGGTAACGATATGAGTGAGTTGCTTGACTATGGTCACTTTGACATTGTTTTAGCTGAGTATTTGTCGAAAAAGAATATAAGTAAGAACTTTTTGGCTGAAAATGCAAATCTGCAACGGACGCAGCTAAACACATATTGCAAGAATGACATCAAGCGCCCAGACCTTGATGTTCTGGCTCGTATTTGCTATGCCCTCGACTGTGACTTGTCTGACATAATTCGTTATGTCCGTCCTTCCAGGGAAAATGGAGGAAACATCGATGGCTGATACAAAAGTGATTGTTATTCCAGAAGGAAAAATCTGTGATTATATCGATAGCAAGTTTAGAAATGATACTCCAGAAGAGTACGTTCGCCAAACGATAGAGAAGCGTCTTGTGAATGAACACAAATATCTTACATCGCAGATTAAGATTGAGTACACTCTCCAAGTTGGCTCAAGGAAGCCAAGGGCAGATATCGTAGTCTGGGATAAAGATGCTGCTGAGCAAACGCAAGGTACTATTAAAATCATTATTGAATGCAAGAGAGAAACTGTGGACGCTCGAAATGCCAAGGATGGGGTAGCGCAGTTACAATCCTATATGTCAGTATGCCCAAACTGCGAATGGGGAATGTGGACTAACAGCGTTCAGAAGTTTGTTTTTCGCAAGTGCATAGATGATGCGGGGAATATCTCCTTTATGGACTACAACGATATTCCCTCTGCCGATGGCAGTTTGGATGATGTCAACAGACCCAGCCGGAAAAGCCTCCGCAATGCCTCTGATGATAATCTGCTCTTTGTGTTCAAGACCTGCCATAATCACATCTATGTGAATGATGGGATGCAAAAACAGCCGGCTTTTTTTGAACTGCTGAAAGTCATTTTCTGCAAAATTGAGGACGAGCGCAATATTCCTAAGCCTTTGGAATTTTATACGACATCAGAGGAACGCTCTAATCCTGATGGACAATTGACTGTGCAAAAACGCATCTCTCAAATCTTTCAGCGTGTAAAAAAGCGTCATGGAAAAATCTTTGATGCCAATGATGAAATCAAACTGACACCGCGCAGCTTGGCTTATATTGTCAGTGAATTGCAACGGTACAGTTTACTTAATACTAACATTGATATTAAGGGAAAAGCCTATGAAGAAATCGTGGGTGCAAATCTCCGTGGCGACAGAGGAGAATTTTTCACTCCCCGGAATGTTATGAAAATGGTTGTGGAGATGATAAACCCTCGCATTGACGAGAAGGTGTTGGACAGTTCCTGTGGTACTGGCGGTTTCCTCGTTCAGGCCATGACACACGTTATAGGTCAGCTCGAAAAAGATTTTTCAAGCAGTATGGGGATTCCCAGAAAAAATTGGGATAGTGATACGATAAAAGTATTTCAAGACCGAATTTCCGAGATGGCAGCAACCAGTTTCTTTGGCTTTGACATTAACCCGGATTTAGTCAAAGCGACCAAGATGAACATGGTCATGAATAACGATGGGAGCGGAAATATTCTGCAAACGAATTCACTTCTTCCCCCACATGAATGGACGAATGAGTTCAGGACACGCCTTGCAGAAGCACTGCACATTGATAGTGTTGGCATCCGCAACTACAAGACCATTGCGCTGTTTGATGTGATTGTAACCAACCCCCCGTTTGGTAGCAAGATTCCCATTAAGGACAAGAATATCCTTGAGCAGTTTGAACTTGCCCATATCTGGGAAAATGATAAGAAAACCGGAACTTGGAAAATGACAGATCGGTTGCAGTCATCTGTCCCGCCGGAAATTCTATTTATTGAACGATGCACTCAGTTTCTTGTCCCTGGCGGACGCATGGGAATTGTCTTACCAGATTCCATTCTTGGCTCGCCGGGACTTGGATATATCCGTGAATGGCTGATTAAAAATCACAAAATTATTGCCAGTGTTGACCTTCATGTAGACACATTCCAGCCGCGTAACGGAACGCAGACGTCTGTTCTGTTTCTTCAAAAGAAAACTGCTGAGCAGAAAGCAACTGAGGAACGCACAGGACAAATGGCTGACTATAATATCTTCATGGCGATGGTTGAGCGGGTTGGACATGACAAGAGAGGCAATCCCTTATTCAAGCGTGATGTGGAGGGCAACGAAATCCTTATGCCTGATACAGACACCATCAGAGTGCTTGGCGAAACCGGGGAAGGTGACCGTACTGTTTCTCACGAAAGAAAGTGTAAGGTTTTAGATGATCAGACTGCCGATGTGCCGAAACTCTTCGAGGCCTGGAAACGAAGGGAGGGTATCTCATGGTAGCAGGAAATCTCGCCCGGAGAATATCCGTCCCTATAGAAACAGAAGTACATATTACTGAAAGTCCGGTTAAGTGGTGTTCGGTTTCCTTGTCCGATGTGCTTTCCCGTCAAAAACGCTTGGAGGCCAGTGTGTTTGATGTTGAGGCAAAACAGGCTTGGGAAACTGTGAAGTGTGGTAGATATAAATCTCTGCCGCTGATAGGCGAACACAGCCCAGTTAAGTGTGCCTATTATGGCGGAAGATTAAAACGAAACTATGTGAGTAAGGAACACAAGAGTTCGGTTGGTTTCGTTGGCAGTTCTGAAATGCTCGACATAATGCCAAAGCCAATTAAGTTTATGGTGAATTCTCCTGCCATAAACGATTTGAGGGTATCCTACGGAATGATATTGTTGTCACGATCTGGCACCATAGGAAACTTGACATTTGTAAATAAAACTTTATCAAAGTTGCTGGTCAGCGAACATGCCATTCGCCTGGAATGCCGTGACTTTCCAGGGTATGTATATGCTTTCCTGAAATCTAAAACGGGACAACTTCTTATTAAAGCAAATATTTTTGGTTCCGTTATATCGGAGATAGAACCGGCGCATATTGCTGAAATCCAAATTCCGGACGCACCCATGATGTTAAAACAACGCATCCATGATTTGATTGTAGGTTCCTATGCTTTACGAGATGAATCCAACAAACTGATTGATACAGCCACAAAGCTGATGGTCACAGAACTTCATCTGCCTGCGATACAGGACTTTCAAAAGATATCCGCACCTGTAAGCACATTTGATGTAAAACTAAGCAATGTGGATTTGCGCCTTGATGCTTCTTACCATATTCCGGTGGTAGACACGATGGTTGCTCACTTGAAAAAATACGCTGCTGAAGTGACGACAGTCGGTGACAGCCGAATCAGCAAGGCAGTCATTCTACCAGGCAGATTCAAACGAGTTTATGTGGAAGAGGGATATGGTAGAGTCCTTGTTGGTGGAAAACAGTTAGGTGAACTTGACCCATCTGGAAAGAAATACCTGTCCAATACAAAGCATGATAAAATTTTTAGTAGCCTCGAAGTGCATGAAAACACAACCCTGATAACGCGCAGCGGAACTATAGGTAAAACAATGCTTGTTCCGCGTCACTGGGAACATTGGGTTCCTTCCGACCATATTATCCGTGTTGTTCCTGCTAATAAAGATATTGCCGGATACCTTTATATTTTTCTGGCATCTGATTATGGCTATCCCTTGATTACCCGCTACATCTACGGCTCTGTGGTGGATGAAATTGACGACAATCATGTTCGTCAAATCCCTATTCCGTTGTTGCAAAATCAGGAGATGCAAAAGCGGATCAATGCACTTGCGCTGGAAGCAAATGCAAAAAGATATGAAGCATACAGACTGGAACAACAAGCTCTTCGTATCATAAACGATGAAGTTATCTATGCAAGATGATTTTTGTTTCAACATAGTGACAGCGTTCGGAAATCAAACGCAAGCCAGTCCCGACAAAGGGCTGTTCAAAGGGTTTGGGACGCTGTCCCAGCAAGCAAAAAAGGATTTCCGGCGGCAACGCTGGAAGTCCATTTTGAGCATTTGTGGGAACCAAAGCCTTGCTTGCCACTATTATCAGCGACTATAGGTAGGGTTGAATGTCATTCCCGTTGGAGGTATCTTGGCTCGTGATAAATCGACAAACCTGTATTTGCAGAGGTGAAACTATGCGGGAAGATATTTTTGAGAATTTGCAGCATGAAATGTATGATAGATGCCAAAAACCAACGAATAAGTTTGGATTGGGCTGCTATTATCACATTATTGCAGTCGTTAAAAATGCAGAAATTCTGGCAGAAAAATACGGGGCAGATAAGGAAATTGTCGTGATTGCGGCTTGGTTGCATGATATTGCTTCTATTACAGATTATAGTCTCAATGAACTTCACCATATCCACGGGGCAGAAATAGCATATCGTATTCTAAAAGAATATGGTTATGATGACAGAAAGATTTCATTGGTACAAAAATGTATCAGAAATCACAGAGGCAGTGTCAGTTCGGAAAAAATCAGCCTTGAAGAATTATGTGTTGCCGACGCCGATGCAATCTCACACTTTGACAGTGTGCCGAGTCTTTTATATTTAGCATACGTTCAAAAAGGTATGGGAATTGAAGAAGGCAAGACATTTGTAAAAGACAAGTTGACGAGAAGTTTTCAAAAACTATCTGCTGAAAGCAAAAAATGCTATCAGGATAAATTTATAAAAGTGATGGAAGTTTTAGGTTGACAGCTTCCAGTTTGTTGGGGACGTTCATCTTTTGGGTGAAAGCCGCCTTGACAAATGTTCTCTTGCGACAAGGCGTGGATCGACACCTGCCGGTCACACCGGCGCTTTAAGCCGCGCCGGTAGTTATGGGTCTCGTTCCTCAGTACCGATTTGCAAAAGGCGTCAAACCGGCACTCGTCATAGCTGCGGGAATAGATCCCATCTTCTCACCCGCTTTTGTCGGGGGATGGTGGTGGTTCTCTCCCTTTCCGCTAGCAGAGCGAAGTGATTGGGCCGATCTGCGCGGTAAATGGCCCGATTTGCAATTTTTTTTGGCCAATCAGGAAACGATAAAAACCGTCCGGCAGGTCACAAACCCACCGGGCGAGTTGCTCAGTATAATTTTATAGTATAACTTTGTGTCCGCAGTTCTCCCAGACGGGGAACTGGATTTTTTGACGGTTCAAATGCTGTCAAATTGTGTCGAACGGGATGTAGTTCATGGCGGCTGCCTCATACCAGCCGCCGTGCGTTCCAGCGTTACCGCATCATTCTTTTGGGGGGATAAGAGAACGGCGGTTTTAATCCCTTAAAACCGCCGCATGGGGCAAATGTTGGCATGGTGAATCGGCCTGCCCAGCAGCTGTTTTTTCTTTTCTGCCGCTGGGCAGACTTGGCTTTTATTGACTTCTATTTAGGCCATCCCCAATAAACCGCAATGAGGACAAACACAATTCCGAGTGCGATAAGGATGATAGGCAACCCCTTTTGCTTTCTGCGGGAAATCCCGATTGCAACAAACAATATCCCCAGCAGCAATGACGCAACCATCGCAAAAAATCCCATTTTATTTACTCCTTTCAAGATGAATTACTCTATCATGACGATTGGCTATTTCCAAATCATGAGTTACCGTAATGATGGTGGTGTTAAACTCTTTGTTCATGTTAAAAAGCAAGGTTACAATTCTTTCTCTGTTCTCCACATCCAGGGATGCCGTAGGTTCATCAGCCAAAATAAGTTGTGGTTTCATGATGATTCCTCTGGCAAATACAGCTCTGGCCTTTTCTCCTCCGGAACATTCAAGAGGTTTCTTTTTTAGTATGTGCCTAATCTCAATCGCACTAACGACAGTATCGAAATCCTCAATCGCCCCAACACTCTTTTTGTCAGGACTGGCATAAAGAAACGGCAGTTTGATGTTATCTTCAACCGTCAAAGAGTTAATGAGCGCCGACTCTTGAAGAACAAAACCAATCCGTTGATTTCTCCATTGCGCTAACTGGCTTGTATGTAACTGATTTGTCGGCGAACCAAAAAGTGTATATTTACCGGCATAATTTCGATCAAGCAATCCAATGATATTGAGCAAAGAACTCTTGCCTGCTCCCGATTCGCCGACAATGGCAATTTTCTCACCAGCGGTGACTTCAAGCCTGAAATCATTTAGTATTGAAATCCGCGCCTTTTTGCTCCTGTAGATTTTTTCTTTAACGCTTAGATCAATAATCTTCGTCATTGCAATACCCCCAAGGAGATGGGAACCTTTTTGATTTTCCACAACATATTTTCGACAATAATTATTCCGATAACAACATCAGAAACGACCACCACCAATAAGGCCAGCCAGTCCATTCCTATCAAACCAAACAATCCGTAAGTAGCAAAGGTGGCGTCTTTCCTTAACCAGCACCCGTATCGGTTAAAAGCGGTGAATATAGAAATCAGTGCTACATTCACAAAGGAGAGCATCCCAAAGTAACTATAAAAAATTCTTTTCAGCGTTGAGTCGCTTAATCCAACCAACAGATTGATCGTAAAATCTTTCAGCATTAAGCGAACACTAACCAAAGCGTTCCAAACAGAAAGGCAAGTTATGACGATCAGCAGGATAAAGGTCATTATGGATATGATTTTTAGTGAATGAAGATAGTATTCGTTGAAATAATCGTAGTTTTCCTTTTGGCTAAAGAAATTGAAACTTAAACCCAGATTATCTTTGATAACCTCACTCAAATCCGCTATTTTTTCTTTTGAGGTTTCCAAAAGGATAATGTCCATGAGGCCATTAAATTGGATGTCCATGTTGGCGTGATTGATAAATTCTTCATTCACTGGAAAGAGGATTGAGAAATTGTAGTATGTCTTGGAATTGAGGGCATAGTAATTGGAATGGTTGGCGTTTTGCGTCAATACCCCCTGAACCTTTAGCGTTAAAGGCCGCCCAAAAACAGATTCTTCCAGTTCTATTGTTGCTCCAACGGGATATGTTTTGCCTAGCCCTTTTCCGATTAAAACAGGAATTTCCCCGTCTAATTGGTAATCAAAGTCCAAATCCGTCCCTTGTGAAAGCTCAAATTCATTTAATCTGTAATATTGCTCGTTCAGATAGCCTAATGATATTTTCATATCATCACCGTTTGGAACAGATACAATAAACCCGTCTGTATAAAAAGCATACTCAAAGCTGCTATTCAAATAGTCATACACTGCTTGAGTTCTGTTCTCGTCCACCATGCCCATATCAATAGGGCTATCCGGGTCTAAGTTAGCGATATAAACCCCCTTTTGATTTACGTATTTTGTTTCCTGATACCCCTGAAATGTTGACAAAATGGAACGAGCAGCCGTAAAGGTTATGTAATTCGCCATGAGGAGCAATAGCATGATACCGATACCAAGTATCGGTTTTCTCAAAAATATTTTTGAAACAAAGAACTTAAATGTTTTCATATTTCCGTACCCGCCTTGCGCTGACTAGTATGTATGTGACAAAAATAAGGACTAAATAAAAATTGTTGGCTAAATTGAAACCAAGATGGAGATTTGCCAAAGCCGATAAAAGATAAACAGAAATCAGTACCGTGAGACAGTCCAGCACATAACGAATGGCGATGCTAAACACAGTGCCGCCTACAAGTATTCTGCAAAATATTTCTGTCTTTTTTCTATCCAGTATTTGATAATGGAACACGATCACAATGAAGGTAAACAACGAAACAATCAATGGCTGGTAATCAATAAAATTTTTCAAAAAAGCCTTTAGAATATAGGCATCCAAGTCCAAAGCCTTTGCATAATCCAAAAGCAAATTGAGAGAAAAACAGGAAATATATGCAATACTTAGCTCTAACATATCCGTTAGCCTAAACAGAGATTTTTTCATGCCATTTTCTCTATCCTCTCCAAGTGTTCAGCCTTGCTTTATAAAGTGATTTCCCCGTCAGCATTGCGAAATAAAGCAGCATAGCAACCAGGATGATAATACAAAAATCTCGTTGTGATGAATATGTCGTGAAGTTAAAGCCTTTTGTGCAAAGCTGCGCTGCTATATAGGAAATTGGGAACGGGATAGCCCTGTCAATCCACACAATGATTGTTTGCTTATTTCTTAATAGCAATCGTAAAATTGCAAGGACAGCAAGGGCAAGAAAAGCTAATAGAAAATACGGCATCAGGATCAGTCTTGGCAGGGTTACGCCGTTTTCTTCGGGGGGTTGATTTGCCCCATAGATCAGTACGTCCTCGGAGCCATCGTTTTGAGCATAGAAAATCTGAATTTCCGTTTCACGGTCAAAAGGTATCACCATATTTTGTTTTCCTCGATTAGACGAATATAAGTCCCAGGTTGTAGTCCAAGCATTTATACGATAAATTGCCGTTTCTGTTTCATTGTCAAATACTTCGTTACAGCGATAACCAGTCACCTCACTATCGAAGGTGATGATAACGCCCCCATCAGGCCCATCAATCACATTGAGCAGGTTATCGGAATAGGGGAAAAATTTAGGTGATGTTAAAATCCCAAAAATAATCGTCGCGATGGCACAGGCCAAGACCGCTGTGAAGCAAATAGTCTGCAAACGTTTGATAAATAGGTCCCGCTTTACTCTTTTTAACGGCACAATATCAGTATCAGGGGCAGCATCAGGGATGAAATTCGTAGCTTTCTGCATACGCTCAAACTCCGCATGGCACTCCGCACAATGTTCAAGATGCTCTCTAACAAATTCTCTTGTGTCTATACTTACCATATCTTCTACATAAAGCGGAAGTATGTCTTTGATTAAATTGCATCGATCAATCATTAGTGGCCTCCATTTGTTCGAGTATTTTGTTTCTCGCCCGGTGATAAGTGACACAGGCCCAGTTATCTGTTTTTTGAAAAATTTTTGCGATTTGTTTGAAACTCAACTCTCCAAAAACCCGTAGCATAAAAACTTCCTTATATGGTTCGGCTAAATTATGCAGCAGCAGATGTATTCGCATGGCATCATTGCGGTTTATTATCTGTTCCTCAATGGTGTCTATATTATCTGTAAATTCAATATCATCAATATCTACAAGTCTCTGCTGCTTTTTCAAGTGAGAAAAGTAACAGTTTTTTGCGATTTGACAAAGCCAAACGCGAATATCTGTATCGCCGCGAAAAGCATCTATTGAGCGCATTGCTTTGAAGAATGTTTCGCTTGTGATTTCCTCCGCAATGCTTTCATCTTTGGACAGCTTTTTGAGAAAAAGAAATACATCATTAAAGTATTTTCTATAAATTTTCTCAAATTTTTCTTTGGAATCTGCCACTTTCTCACCTCCTCCCTTATAAGACGTCACATTTCAAAAAATCTTACAAGGTTTTTGAAATTTTTTTGAAAACAGCTTTTCTTCTTATAAATTTGCGGTGGAGCGGATCTCCGCCCAACACATATCTTACGGAGACATGGCGAATAAATCAACGCCCAAAGTGTAAACAATAAGGCACCGTCAGGTACATCAAGGCGTTTATAGCCGAGGTTCATAAAGGAAAAAACCACCAGTACCCCCAGTTGTGTCTTGATCAGTTCATCGTCGGCCTTGCCGAAACGGGCCTTTTCGTATAATTCCCGCACGCAGGCCTTGATGATGCGGAGGCCGGGAACGTCCTCCTGCATAATGGAGTTGAGCCGATCAAGCTGGACCTGAAGGCGTAGGAAAAGCGGGTTCGCGTTCCATAGGCAGAACGCTAAAACGCCCACAATAAATGGGAACGCGCACAGCATAATAAACCCAAACGCGCGGTTGAGCATGAACATAAACGTGATGCTGCCCAGTGTCAAAAACACGCAGCGGACCATGCCCCGGACAAACTGGGAGACAAAGTTCTGCACCTGGGTAATGTCGTTTGCCACCCGCGTGACCAGCGTCCCCGCGCCGAACTGGTCCATCTGGGAAAAGGAGAAATTCGTAATGCGCCGGAAACGTCCTTGTGCATTTCATTTCCGATGTTTTGTCCGGACAGATGGACAAACACATTGTTCATGGAGCCGCACAGGCCGCCGAACAATACCTGCCCAATCATTTGCAATCCCAGGGTCCAGATCAAGGATAAATCTCCTATGCCATCCTTGTTTATCCCCAGCACGCCATCGTCCACGATACGGCTCATAATGCCGGGCTGCACCCAATCCATCAGCACTTCTCCCATCATGAATACTCCGGTAATGACCGCCAGCAGGTATCTTTTGACATATTTCCACATAGAGCCTACCTGCCGCTTTCCCGAAGGGCCCTGCCTTTGCCGCAGGGGTTTGGGCAGTTTGGGCAGTCGTGGTTGCAGTGGGGCCGCTCCTCAGCTCTGTCCTCGTGGTGTCGCTCACTGCCTTCCTGTTCACTGTGGGGGCTGTGTTTCCCATGGCGGCCATGGTGATGACACCGCCGTTCTTTGTGGCGGGACTCCCAATCCCTGTTGACCTTTTCCAAAAGCCCCAACAGCTGGGATTTCTCATCCTCGGACAGAGCCGCGAACATCTCCCCATGCCGTCCATCCCGCTGACTTTTTGCCTCTTTCGCCTGGTTCTCGCCCTCCCCGGTCAGGGTAACGTCCACCGTGCGGCGGTCGGCTTTGCTCTCCGTGCGGGTAAGCAGTCCCGCGTTTTCCAGCTTGGCGACCACCTTGCTGGCGGACCCGGGCTGGATGCCCAGGCGCTCTGTCAGCTCTCGCTGGGTAATGGGGCCAGTCTCTAAAAGCAAAATCAAAATGCGTTTCTGGCTGCCCCGCCCCTCGGATAAATCCCGCATGGTGTGGCTGATGTCCCGCAGCTTTGAGGCAGGAAAACCTTTGTGCAAAATGCCTATTTGACTTTCCAAGCACAAATCTGCTACAATCTAAAGACAAACAAAATACAGCCATTCAACGACACACGCAGCGCGGCTCCCGCGCGTAAGCCTGATTACGGTACGGAAAAACGGCGTGTGTCTGTTCTTTTGGGGATGCCAAATATAGGGCGGCACACATCCAGCGTGTGCTGCCCTTGGCATTTTCAGGAGGTTTTTTATGCAAGACAGCGTCTATCTTGGCACGGAAAAGGTTGGCAGGCTGCTGGGGGAATTTGCCATCCCCTGTATCTTTTCACTGATTATTTCCTGCCTGTACAACATTGTGGACCAGATTTTTGTGGGCAACGGCGTGGGCTACCTGGGCAACGCAGCCACCGGGGTTGTGTTTCCTGTCACGGTAGTGGGCTGGGGCGTGTCGCTGTTCTTTGGCGACGGAGCGGCAGCGGCTCTCAGCGTGTCTTTGGGCCGGGGTGAAACAGAGGATATCCACAAAATCGTGGCCAACGCCATTCTTGGCTCTTTTCTTGGCGGGGTGGCAATTATTGCCATAGGCTATACCTGGGGCGACGGTCTGCTCCAGCTAATTGGGGCCACTGGGCAAAACCTCTCCCTGGCCCATGACTACGGCTTTATCATCTACGCCATGATGCCCCTGGCCCTGGTGCAAAACACCCTGGCCTCTATTATCCGCGCGGATGGCAGCCCCCAGTACGCTATGGGAGCCATGCTGGTGGGCGCGGTACTGAATATCATTGGAGACCCGGTGGCGATTTTTGTACTGGGCATGGGGATAAAAGGTGCGGCCTGGGCCACAATTTTAGGGCAGTTTGTCAGCTTCTTAATCTGCGCGGCCTATCTTGCTAGAAGTAAGACCTTCCGCATATGCGGCGGCAGCTTCAAGCTCAGGGCTAAGATTCTCCGGCAGGTGATGGCTCTGGGCACGTCTAGCTTCCTGACACAGCTATCCATTGTGGTGATTACAGTCATCAATAATATCCTGTTGGTGCAGTATGGCGCCCGGTCAGAGTATGGGGCGGACATTCCTTTGGCGGCGTTCGTGGTCATTATGAAACTGTTCCAAATTGTGCTGAATATTGCCATCGGCATTGCGGCAGGCGCACAGCCCATTGTGGGCTACAATTACGGAGCAAAAAAATACGCCCGGGTGCGGGAACTGCTGAAACTGATGATAAAGTGTACCGTCATTGTCTGCCTGATTTGTACGGTGCTGTTTGAGACTTTCCCGCTGGTGTTCATCCAGATGTTCGGCGCAGATGGGGAACTGTACACCCAGTTTGCAGTGCTGTGCCTGCGGATTTATCTCTCGCTTATACTGTTTACCTGTGTGCAGAAGGTCTGCGCTATCTTTTTGCAGTCCATTGGCCATGCGAAAGCCGCCGCGCCTCTTTCCATCCTGCGTGATTTGCTGCTCATCGCCTTCTCTCTTGTTATCCCAATCTTTACTGGTGTAACTGGCATTTTCTGGGCCGCGCCGACAGCGGACGTCCTTGCGATCCTTATCACGGCTGCCGTTATGGGAAAGTTGTGGAAAGAGCTGAATGTCCCGGATGAAAACGTGCAGGAGAGCCGGACTGCCCTAAAAGCAAGCCGTCCCGGCCCCATTATCACTATTGCGCGGGAGCATGGCTCCGCAGGTAAGCGGGCAGGCCAGCTGGTAGCGGAAAGGCTGGGCGTTTCCTGCTACTATAAAGAACTGACCGCTCTGGCGGCCCAGGAAAGCGGCCTTGCGAAAGAGTTTATTTCCGGCTTGAACGCAGACGAAAACGCCATCATGCGGGATTTGTACCTGAGTACCAGCGCCGTGCAGCAAGCCATTACGGCGCAGGAAAAAGCCATCCGAATGATTGCGGACCAAGGTTCCTGCGTTATTGTGGGCCGGGCGGCGGATTATGTGCTGCGTGAGCGTGAAAATCTGGTGCGGGTGTTCATTCACGCGCCAAAGGATTACCGGATAAAAAAGGTTATGGAAATGTACGGCGACACCGTTCAAGAGGGGGAAAAGAGCATTGCACGGTCGGACGCTGCGCGGAGCGCGTACTATAAAAGTATCTCTGGGCAGGACTGGGGCGACCCTCACCATTATGAATTGAGCGTAGACAGTTCGATAGGGGCGGAGAGGGCCGCAGAAGTTATTTACAAATATCTTGGGTAAGTGTACTTTCGTATATTCGGGCGAAGGGGAGGGGACGCGTTTATCGCGCCTCCTCCTTGCATTTGCTGAAAAAATTTGATTGACAAAAAGCGATAGTAAACCAGATATGGTTTGTGTTGGCTCATTAGAGTGCTGTTATATCCCTGCGCAGTTAGCGTGAATTAACTAAGAGGTGAATCTGATTTATGAGGATCAACAAGCGGCTGATCGGTACAGTCCGTGAAAGCAAAAAGTACGTGGCCGGGAACGTAGTATTGCAATAGCTCTCCCTGCTGGTAAACATGGCCATGATGACCGCCATAACCGCCCTTTTGGCGTGTTTGGCTCTGGGCAAGACTGGGCAGATCGGCCTGACGGCAGCGGTGGCGGCAGGAGCTGTTGCTGTCCGCTTTGCCTGCACGGTGGGGGCTTCCCGCATGGGGTACCTGTCCTCCAAGGCTGCCAAGCGCACCTTGCGGGAGCTTATCTGCCGCAAGCTCTTCCGGCTGGGGGCTGGCTACTGCCAGAGCGCCAGCACCGCCGAGGTGGTCCAGGGAGCCGTGGAGGGCGTTGACCAGCTGGAGACCTATTTCGGCGCGTACCTACCCCAATTCTTCAAGGAGGCCGTCTAAATGAAACGGAGCGGATTCAAGGTCATGCTGAAACTGGTGGGGCTGGTGCGGCCCTTGGCCCAGGTTCATGGCGCTGGCCATCCTGATGGGGCTGGCCGGGCACCTGTGCGGCGGCGTTCATCACGATCTTTGGCGGGGACGCGGTGCTGGATTTGCTGCACTTTGACGTGCCATTCACCGCAAAGAGAAAAGCTGGAAAAAGTGCTTGACTTTTCTTTCCCGATGATGTATACTGGCGAAGGTTAGTTGATACTAACCGTTTGCTTTCCGGATGTGTTAGCTTAAACTAACACATTGCGAGTTCCAGGCACCCGCGGTAATCCCTGGCAGCTCCGCGCCCAAAATTCATGAAAGAGGTACAGATATGAGTATAAGAAAGCTATCTATGTCCGCAGTCGCGCTGGCCTTGGCGGTATTCCTCACCGCCTGCGGCACACCCAGCCAAAACAGCTCAGAACCCAACTCCGATGCGGGTTCCAGTCCGGTGGAGTCCAGCAGTGCTCTCCCATCTGAACAGGAAACGGCAGGCCAGGAATTGGCAGGAAACGCAATGGTCTTTGGAACAGCCACCCTGACCTATGCTGAATTTTACTCAGGCGATGTGTCCAGCACTGAGAACTTCGATGCAGTCACCTCTGCCACCACATCCAAATATGAAATCATGGCAAATATGGCCACAGATTTTGTTGATGAATCTGCTAACGCAGATGGTTACCATATTACCGGCGTTAAAAATGTGAATGTCGCTGTTCCGGCAAGTGAACTGGAAGCCTATCAGGCTGTTAACGACAGTTTCGCACCCATTCAGGGTGAAGCCCCGGCCCAGTACAAAACTGTCAAAATGGAAGGTAACAAGGCAGTCTACTCGGCTACCCAGTTCAATATTGCCGACACCGTTACCGATGCCACCGCCGAGCTGCAAACCGGCACTAACTGGGGGGATTATCAGATCAATGTAACTGATGGCGCCAAGGTCCACCTGCGAAACACCAGAGAGGACGAGGGCTTTGATATTGGCGGCGAGATCCAGGGGATCATTCTGGAAACCGGCAGTGGTTTGCAGGTGGGAATGGAGCACCTGCAAAGTATTTGGGTGCAGCCCTATGAGGTGTCATTTAATGTACTGGCCGACAACACCCATAACACACATATCAGTGGCTTTGACAATCTTCCGGAGCTTTCCAAGCTGGTGGGTGAAACAGTGACGAAGATCACCTACATTATGCCAGACAGCGCTTATGTTTATGAATTTGATGGAATATATATCAAGCCACTCTATGAAGGGACAATAACCGCTGCCGTTTCAGATTCCTATGATAGCGTAACTCTCTCTACCAGTGATTTCTCCGCGTTTGAAAATGGCAAGCTGACGGTTACCTACACCCTGGGCAGCGGGCGCAGCCGGGAGGTCAAAACGCTGCTGGAAACCTGGCTGGCCGGCGGCGCGGCTGATTATGTTTTGGATGTCTCCGCTATTGACGGACTGGATGCAGGCGGCGCATATGGCGCGGTAATTTCCTCCGACACCTATGCGGATATCCCGGTCGCGCTTCCCGTATCTTCCGGTCAAAAAGCAGCCCTGGAAACATTGATTGCCGCAGCCAATGAAAAGCTGGCTGTTGAACCGGACAACGCCACGCTCCAGGAGCATATTCGGGAAGCCGAGGAACTGCTGGCAAATACGTCTGCTGCTTCCGCCGAGGCGGGTTCGCTGATTAGCGAACTCACCCAGCTTACCAGCAATGAAGCAGGCAGCGGCGAAAAAGGCGGACACGGCGGACACTAAGTATAACCATCCATCATTCTCTGCCGCAGAGCCGCCCTGGCGGTTTTGCGGCAGTTGTTTTAGGAGAACACAATGGTATTTTTATTTTCGTTGGGGGTTTCAATATTATTTGTAATCTGGTTCAGCAAAGTCCTTCGGGCACACCCAATACCATTTTATGTGGGGGCGGCAGCTATCGCCTTGGCGGTGGTCACAGTAACATGGCATGGCGTGGCTTTGCCTTCCGGATTTAAGGCATATATTTGGCCTATGTTTGCCCGGGGCGGATTAGCGGGAGCGATGTTTGTTATTGTCATGTTTACCGGGGCGTTTCCCAATGGCTCCGCACCCATCAAAAAGCTTATGCCCATCCGGGGGCCGCTGTCTATCCTGGCCTCCATACTGACCCTTGGGCATAACGCCGCATATGGCCGGCTGTATTTTGTCCGGCTGTTCACCCACCCGGCCAGCCTGCCCACGGGCCAGCTGCTGGCGGCAGTCTGCTCTGTGCTGATGATGCTTATCATGCTGCCGCTGTTTATCACATCGTTTATGGCAGTGCGCCGGAAAATGCAGCCCAAAAGGTGGAAAGCCCTCCAGCGCTTGGCCTATGGCTTTTACGGGCTGCTCTGCTGCCATATCCTGCTGTTGACAGTACCTGAAGCGGTACATGGAGAGCGCGCCTACCAGCTGACTGTCTTTGTCTACGGCACCGTGTTTTTAAGTTATCTGTTCTGCCGGATAAGCAAAGTGTGGGCGAAAAAGAAAAACACCTCTTGTTTTCTGGCAAAGCGGCAGGTAGGGGCAGTGATATGCTGTACGGCTCTGAGTGCGTGCGCGACGCTTTTTCTGGGGATGAGCAACTCGAATTCTGTAGAATCTGCTCCTCCAGTTGAATCTTTCACGGAAAGCCAAAGCGGCTATCGGGATGGCACATATACCGGCAGTGCCATGGGAATGAACGCTCCCATCGAGGTGAGTGTGACCGTGGAGGGAGGGCATATCACAGATATTTCGATTGTTTCCAGCCGGGATGACGAGCCGTATTTCAGCGACGCCCTGTATGTGATAGACGATATCCTGGCAGCGAACCACACCCAGGTAGATACCGTAACCGGGGCGACTTACTCCTCCGGCGGCATTCTCGACGCGGTGGAGGCTGCGCTGGAAAGTGCAGGTGGATGAAGTGAAACGGATGTTACTTGCGTGTGTTTTGATGGCTGTATTGTCTGGTTGCAGGCAGCAAAGGGAGCCGCATTCTGCCACTTTCTTTGCAATGGATACGGTGATGGAACTGGCAGTATACGGTAGCGAAAGTCTACTGGCCGAGGGAGAAGAACTGATACTGGACATAGAGCAGCGCCTGTCAGTAACCGACAGCAGCAGTGAGATTGCCGGGCTAAACCGTGACGGTAAAGCCGCCGTCAGCTCAGAAACAGAATCGCTGCTTGAGAATGCGCTTGTTCTGTGCGAACGGACAGATGGCGCATTGGATATTACCGTTTATCCAGTAGTGCGGGCCTGGGGCTTTACTACAGGGGAGTATCAGGTACCGGATGAAATTGATTTGGTAGATGCGCTTGCGTTAGTCGATTACCACAAGGTCAAGCTGGACCGTGGAACAGCGTCACTGTCACCCGGAATGCAAATCGACCTGGGCAGTGTGGCAAAAGGATGGACTGGGGACAAAGTTCTGGAGATGTTCCGGAAAAGGGGAGTAGAAAGTGCGCTGTTAAATCTGGGCGGAAACGTGCAGGCTTTGGGCTCCAAGCCAGATGGCTCCTCCTGGCGGGTGGGAATTCGCAGCCCCTCAGAAGATGGCTATGCCGGGGCAGTGGAGATATCCGATAAAGCGGTTATCACCTCCGGAGGATATCAGCGTTTCTTTGAAGAAAATGGCAACCGCTACCACCACATTATTGACCCAAAAACAGGCTGGCCAGCCTCAAACGGGCTGCTCTCAGTAACAGTGATTGGAGACAGCGGTATGGCCTGCGACGGACTGTCCACAGCGCTGTTTGTCATGGGACTGGAACGTGCCTTGACGTTTTGGGAAACGCAGGGGGATTTCGAGGCGGTTTTCATCATGGAGGACAAAATTGTTATTACTGACGGCCTAGAGGATTCCTTTGAGCCACTGGGAAAGTATGTGGATATGAAGGTGGAGGTGCGGGATCGTGATAAAGACTAAAACATGGGTCGCAGCTTTGGGAACGGCACTGGTGCTGTCTATCGGATGGCTGCTGGCTCCAAAGTCTCAGGGAACGATGGCGAAAGTGTATCAGGACGGCTCCTGCATTCACTCGGTGGATTTGTCCCAGGTGACGGAACCGTATGATCTACCAGTAAAAAGCGGAGATAAAAACAACACCATTCGTGTGGAAGCAGGACGCGTCTGTATGATTTCTGCCGATTGCCCGGACCAGACCTGTGTACACATGGGGTGGAGTACCGGGCAGCCCATTATCTGCCTGCCGCACAAATTGGTGATTGAATTTACTGACACCGGCACAGACGCTCTGGCTGGTTAGGAGACTGGCATGAATGCAAAGCGTATTTCTTTAGATGCCCTGCTCACTGCCATCGCCCTGACAATTTTTACTGTTGAGCTGCAAATACCGTCTATTGTTCCTATCCCCGGTGTCAAACTGGGGCTGGCAAATATCATAACGATTTTTGCAATTTTTCTGTTGGGGCCGGGAGATGCGGCATATATCCTGCTGGCCCGTATTTTTCTGGGCGGCATCTTCTCCGGCAGAGCAGCCGCGTTGATCTACAGCTTATCGGGTGGGTTGCTATGTTATGCTGTAATGCGAATTTTGCACAGGATAGTAACAGAAAAGCAGATATGGGTGTGCAGTGTAATTGGCGCAATTGCCCACAACACCGGGCAGATTGTAGCGGCAATTTTTGTGACAGGTACCTGGGCTGTGGTTTCTCACTTGCCGGTATTGATGGTATCAGGTATTTGCGCCGGGGCCTGTACCGGGCTGGCAGCGCAGCTTGTGGTAAGAAGGAGCCGGAACCTATTAGCGCGAAGGAAGCAAGGGGGGCCCTTCACCTAGATCGCATAAAAGCATGGCAGCTGTTTTCTTTAAGAAAATACTGCCGTGCCTTTTTTGTGTTTTGTATATCCCATTCTCGTAGAAAAAACGATCTCTGTTGATAGCCAAGTGGAAGAATCCTGCCTGACCGGGAGCGGTGGAGAACGCACGTTAAGCATCTTTGCGAGTACATCAGTAAGCTACAATAGAATACAGTTACCGGCCCCAATTACATTTGTGATTGGGGCTATTTTTATGCGAATTTTTAGGAGGAACCGACTATGAACGAAGTCTCGCCGACGGCGAGATGTATCTGCGGCTGGCGGCTGATTTAGACAGTCGGATAGCCAAGTTAAAGGCCAGATACAAGGCCACTGGGGACATGAAGTTTCTTTATAGTATACAGGGATTTGAAGAAAATGCAACGCGACCACCGGAACACGGCGCTGCATTTGCTGTACCGGGGGGAACCCAGGAAGCATGAGAATATGGAGGTACACGGAAATGAATTTTGGATGAATGCGGGCTACATCATTACTGACTCCATTCATTTTGGGGGGATGGAATTTGTGCTGGGAGTACATAGCACAGCACAAAAGCAGTTTGTGACTTGGGCCTGCAAGGGTGGAAATGATTGCTTTTGGGGTGATTATCACTCCGATCTGCTGTCAGCCACAAAAGATTTGCTTGACAGGGCCGCACAGGAACTGGATTTCTGCATGAGGTATGACGAAAAGGCACAGTCCCCTCGAAAAGAGCCGGAGGAGACTTGCCTATGATGAAACTTTTGTGGGGGAGGTAAACCCCATGCAAGAAACAGAACGCCTGCATGGTTCCTTGTGAAAATGATCCCCCAAAAGCCATAATTCCTCCTATGACCCAGGAGGAATTTGTGGACCGCACCTTGGAAGCATGGACTTATAGCGATGGGGATTCCAGGGTTTCCGCTGCCTTTCGGGGCGGGGAGCGGGAATGGGAAATCCTCTGGAATGATGAGAGCTGCAAAGTCCGTGGTGCTATAACCTGCCGCGTCAGCGAGGAATATCAGCTAAAACTTGTGGGAGACCCCATTGCCCCTATCCGAAAACTGTTGGCTATTTACGGCGCGGACAGGGTACCCCTTGCCCTTGTAGAACGTGGTGAACAGGACAAAGATGTGATACAGAGCTTTGCAAAGTTTGGTAACACCGCCGTTCGTCACCAGCTGATGGATGTAGTCTGGGACAAAACGGATTTATTGATAAAATGCGTTTCATATCTGCCCGCCAGCAGCATAGAAAAACTCATGAGCCACCCCGATACGGATGTACAAATCCACGCCACCCTGCATGGCACCCGGGAGCAATGCCGCCATGTGTTGTCTTTGCCGGAAAACCTACAGAATCTTTCGACGAAGTTCCTTCGTTCTTGCCTCATTGACCGCATAAATGAGCTGGACAAGGTTGCAAATATCATTACAGTTAGCCATGCAAAATCACACAAAAACCGAGAAGCGGAGCTTTTCTTTCAACTCACATATTTCGTGAACACCTGATATAATCCTCGTTCGATTTCTGTATGAGCTTTCTTTCCCTCTCGCTCATCGTATTGTGGAAGAGAATTCATAAAGGTGATTTCTCTTCCATCCAGGATTGCGGTTGCGGTCTCCCTTAAATATGTGATGTCTGAATTTGGCTTAAGGCAACCCCGCACAATTCTAAGCACCGTCTTGCTTGCAGATTTTCCGTGATAGAGCACAGCTTTCGCTGGTCAATGGTGAGATGGACGGCGCTCAATCTGTACCCTCTGAAGAAAAATCTGACTGCCCAATACGGTACTTAGAATTCTGCGGTATTGCCTTAAGCCTGACAAAGTGCCAAGGAAGGCCGTCTGCACGTTGATTGCCTACTATCTTGACAACAAGCCTGATGATTCGGATTGAGTCGTGCTGCCCGTCACGAATTCTGACGCTTACTTTGGCAGTACGATGTTCAGCAAGAAGTGGCTGCCTGCCATCCCGGAGACGCTGATTGTGCGGGAGAGGGAGCGGATGGGCGTGGCAAGATACCGATGCGGGGCAGGGCATAGCGAGGCGCTAAGCCAAGCCCGGAGACAATATAGAATAAATAAACAAAAAAGCACATCGGAAATGTACAAATAACCGATGCGCTTTTTCTGTGCCTTATTTTGTGTCTTACACCATGAGTATCGGCATATTTGCAAAAAAGATAAGCCCAAACCCGAAAAAACTTCACTTCGTAAACCTGTAGATTCACGGTTTTTAAGGGGGTGGCGGCCTGTGTCTGTTCTGGATTTAGACTTGATTAGCGGAGCAGGGAATAGCCCTGCTCCGGGGCAAGGGATAACAGAAGAAAAGCTGCGGCGGCACCTCCATGATTTAGCAGAGGAAATCGTGTGCGATTTGAATGAGTACACCCCAGCTGGCAGCCAGGAACTGCTGAGTGCCTTTGTTTCCGAACTGTTCCTCGCCGCTACGAAACAGGCTATCCGGGAGGAGCGCCGGAAAAAGCAGGCCGAAGGCATCGCCAAAGCAAAAGCCAAGGGCGTGAGCTTCGGGAGGAAAACGAAGCCGCTGCCCGACAATTTCGAGGAGGCCCGGCAGTTGTGGCTTAAGCGGGAGTTGAATTTGAAGGACGCGGCTAAGTATTGTGGTTTGCCGGAAAGCACCTTTTATGACGCCGTGCGGCGGCTGGGGGAACCGGTCAGTGTGAACCCTCGGAAACCATTGCCGGAGAATTTTGAGGAATCCCGTCTGTTATGGCGCAGCCACAAGCTGAAGATGAAGGAGGCTGCGGAACGTTGCGGTATGGCCGCGACTACCTTCTATGATGCGGTGCGGCGGGTAGAAAGCGCAGAAGCCCGCGATTAGAAAAACTGGGAAGGAGCCCAACATGTTGTCATTACGATTGAAGCCCGGTGAGTATTTCACCATCGGCAAGGATATTACCGTGCAGGTTTTTCAAGATCGGGGCAACTCTATTGAAGTTGCCATTGACGCTCCGAGGGAACTGCCTGTACTGCGGGGTAAACTTTTCGAGCAGACGGAAAAGCGCCCGGAGATGCTTCACAATGAGGATTACAAGCGTGCGTCCGAATTGCGGCGCAATGAAAAACACTTTTGATTTAGATTTCTGCTGGTCCTAGGCCAGTTGAAATAAATAGTGTTGGATAGTTAGGCTTGGCCAGTTTGACGAACCAGCACGAACCCCACGATGAACGTGGGTTGCCCGAAACGCAAAAAATAATTTTAAGGAGAAAAAATTATGCGTATTCAACACAACATCCTGGCGATGAACGCTTATCGCAACTACAACACCAACACGTCCGCTCTGGCAAAGAACCTGGAGAAGCTGTCCTCTGGCTACAAGATCAACCGAGCTGGTGACGACGCGGCCGGTCTGGCTATTTCTGAGAAGATGCGTGCCCAGATCACCGGCCTAAGCGCTGCCCAGAAGAACGTAAAGGACGGTGTTTCTCTGGTAAAGACCGCCGAGGGCGCCATGCAGGAGATCCAGGACATGCTCAACCGCATGGACTACCTGGCCACCCAGTCTGCCAACGGCACCTATGACAATGATGTTGACCGCAA
>NZ_JAWXXL010000038.1:0-33030 GCF_034334985.1 Acutalibacter intestini
CCTGGCTCGACAAATGTCGGAGACTCTGGAAAAACTGCGAACGTAAATTACAGAACTCTTTTCAAATGTTTTCTCTTGCCTTTATTCGTCTGCTCTTAAATAGATGCTAAACAGATTCTCAGCTATCATACCTCCTCAAACGGAAATTCATCTCCGATGGAAATAATACCAGATTTACGTATAATAGTCAAGGAAAAACCCAATGGAGGTAGCCAAAAGCTGGAAGTACACCGCAAAGATAGCGGTCATTTTCCAGTGTTATGAAAATTTCCATATTGTGGAGATAAACTCTTTTATATAATTTTGTTCAAATATAAAATTTTCTGGTTTTATCGGAGCGTTTTTTTGGGGATATCCGTGTTTTTTTGAGTCAAAAGGACGGAAAATGCGATAAAATTAGGACATCTTAGGGCTTGTTTGAAAAATTTTATATGAAATATTTTGTGAGAACCGGCAAAACCTTGTGGAACAGCGCATTACGCCGCATTTCCTGACAACAGACCACCCCAATTACTACGAATTTACTACCAAGGGATGAGCTTTGATACGACGAAACACCGGGAAATGCGGACATACGGTACAGCGCCGCCCTTTGAACAGCCCCCTAAAATCACATATCGCCCGACTGGATAAGCCGTCTTTTCTGCATGGGAAAGACGGATTTTTCCATGCCCATACATAGCCGCCTGTTTCGCCGCAGGCGGCTAAATTCATGAAAGGAGGAACCCCCAAAATGGCGAAACCGAAAGTGATAAGCGTAGCAAATCAAAAGGGCGGAGTTGGCAAAAGCACCACTGTCTACAACCTGGGGGCCGGTCTTGCGCTGGACGGAAAGAAAGTCCTCATGCTGGATACTGACCCCCAGGGGGATTTGACCAAGATGCTGGGCCAGCGCAAACCCCATGACCTGCCCCTGACCCTTGCCAATGTCATGAGCGATGTGGTGTCCGGGAAAGAGCCGACCGGCCACCCGGAGATCATGCACCACCGTGAGGGCTTTGACTTCGTGCCGGGGAACCGCAGCCTGTCCGCCGTAGAAGTCAGCCTGGTGAACGTGATGAGCCGGGAAACGGTACTCCGGCAGTATGTGGACAGCGTAAAGCGGGACTATGATTATGTGCTGCTGGATTGCCGTCCCTCGCTGGGTATGCTGGTCATCAACGCCCTGTCCGCGTCGGACTATGTTCTTATCCCTGTCCAGGCGGACTATCTGGCGGCGGAGGACATGACGGAGCTGGTGGGCACGGTGCGGAGCATCCAGCGGCAGATCAACCCCAAGCTGAAGATCGGCGGCGTGTTCCTGACAATGGCGAATGAAACCAACTTCCGCAAGGATATTGTCGCCACCGTCAAATCGAACTTTGGGAAACACCTGCCCGTGATGGACGCGGTGATCCCGGCAACGGTGCGGCTGGCGGAGGTCAGCACGGCAGACAAGAGCATTTTCCAGCATGAACCCAGGGGGCGGGCGGCGGAAGCCTACCGCAGTCTGACAAAGGAGGTGTTGAAGATTGGCGAAAAGCAGCGCAGCCGGACTTCTGACCTCAGTCGATAGTATGTTCACCACCCAGGAGGAACGGGACAACGCCCAGCGCAGCTATGTGACCGACCTCCCCACCGCTGAAATCAACGACTTCCCCAACCACCCGTTCAAGGTGCGGATGGACGAGAGCATGACGGAGATGGTGGAAAGCGTGAAGGAGCGCGGTGTTCTTTCCCCAGTGCTGGTGCGGCCCATGCCGGATGGTAGCTATCAGATGGTGTCTGGCCACAGGCGTAAAACGCCACACCAAGGGGACAGTCTACCCTTTTGCGGCCCTGGCGCCTCCCACGCCCTCCCCCTCTCACACTCTCCCCCTCAAAACCTGCTGTACCTGCTGAAAAGAAAGACCCTGCCCATCCTTTTTCAGCCGGTAAAAACCTTTGAACCCGTGGAGCGCCACGGGCTTTTTTTGCGCCCAAAATCAACAATATGGAGGTAATTTATCTATGAAGCGGAAATCCCTGACCCACGCGGCTCGGCTGCTGTGCGTCCTGGCCCTGGCCTTGAGCATGACCACCGCCGCCTTTGCCGCCGACCCGCCTGAACCCGCCCAGCCGTCCCCCTGCTACCCCACCGCCGTCACCCGGAGCGAGGACGGCGGCGAGATCAGGAAGATGTACGACCTGGGGCCGGAGGACGACCCCGCTGGCATCCCCCGTTCCGACTTCGAGCAGGAGGGCTACCACTACACCCTCACCGACCTGCTGAAACAGGAACTCCCCGCCAAAGAGAGCCGCCAGCACACGGAAACGGTGTCCGTTCCCAGCCAGAGCAAGGACATGGGCGCGGTGCTGGCCCTTCTCCCGCAGACAAAGGAGTTCATCACCGAGGACGGCCTTGCCGGGACGCTGGCCCTGAAGCTGGATACAGTAAAGGTGGAGGTGGCCGGGTATGGCAGCTCCACCAAGAGCGTCACCGCCACCCGCACCTACCCCGGCCTTGCCGACCAGGACACGCAGTATATCCCCAAGTCCATCACCGACAACGGCCACTCCCTGACACTCCAGACCGTCAACTGGCAGACCGAGGGGGACGGCCACTTCACCGCCGTGGCCTCCTACTCCGGCTCCGCCACCAGCTCCTATGTGAAGGGCTACACCGTCACCGCCGACTATGCGGGCACCGTCAGCCGTATCAACCTGAATTAAATCCGCTATGTGGCGATTTTCGAGGGCACGGCCCTGGAACCCGCCCCTACCGAGGAACCCGGCGACACTTCCGACCCCGGCCTGACCGACCCCACCGCTCCCGTTGACCCCGCCGACCCCGCCGGCCAGGACGCTCCCACCGGCGAGAAGAACAGCGTCCTGCCCGTGGTGGCCGTTGGGTGCTGCTGGGCGGCGGCGTGTTCTACTTCATCAAACGCAGGAGGTAAACTACCATGAAGAAACTGACCATGCTTTTTTCCGTTCTGTGCCTGATGCTGGCCCTGACTGTCCCCGTCAGCGCCCTTGAGTACAACATCGACGGCCCCGGCGACCCGGAGTACGGCAAGTCCACTTCCATCGAGCCGGTGGTCACGGCTGACCGGGGCGAACTGCCCAACGTGGACGTGAGCAAGAACGCGGCCCTGATCCCGCCCACGTTCGGAAGCCCCACAGCCTACACCCTGAACACCGGCAACCCCCTGACCCCTAATCTGGCCCCCGGCTATATGTTGGGCGAGGGGGCCGTTATCAACGGCAATACCGGCGTCACCGTAGCCCCGCCCGACTTCAACACCATCCCCAGCGGCATCGTGTCCGGCAGCGGCACCAACACCGGGGGCACGGCTACCCCCACCCCCTCCACCGGCATCAGGTCGGTCACATCCGACCTCTACTACCAGGGCGGCTATCTGGCGACCCTGAAAATCCCCAGCCTGAATGTGAACGTCAAGGTCTACGAGGGTACGGGCAGCTCCGTCCTGGCGAAAGGGGCGGGCCACTTTGAGGACACCAGCATTTGGGACGGCAACTGCGCCATCGCCGGTCACAACCGGGGAACCAACTGCTACTTTGGCGACATCCACAACCTGAACGTGGGCGACACCATCACCCTGACCACCCGGCTGGGCACCCGCACCTACTCCGTCACCAGCGTGAACAAGATCAGCGAAACGGACAACTCCCTGCTGGCCCCCACCGCTGAAAACTGTGTGACCCTGTTTACCTGCGTCCGCAATCAGAGCGCCTACCGCTGGGCTGTCCGGGCCGTGGAGGTCTGACCCGTACCTGCTGAAAAGGTATTCGCACGTTGGACTGTTTGACCCCTTTGTGGTACTGTTGGGACAGCAAAACCCAAACATACACAACAGGAGGTCATTCATAATGAAAAACAGTCTGAACCGCTTGCTTGCCGGGATCGCCTGCACAGTCCTTGTTACCGGTCTGAGCGTCCCGGCCCACGCCGCAGAAGCCCAGCCGGAAGCCTACACCATCAGCGCCGCCCAATGGAGCCGGGAGGACTTCTCCCAGGACGCCAACCCGGACGTGTTCACCGCCGTCTATGACCGGGCGCTCTACAACACCATCCGGCAGACGATGGTGGATGGCACCAGCGATACCGCCCCCGCCTACACGATGGTGGGCGACAGCGAGTACAGCGCCGTGAAGAACCTGCTGGCCCGGATGGAGGGCGTTGTGCGGTACGAGCATCACGTCCCGGAGAATTTCACCAACTACTGGCAGCACCTGGACTACTTCGCCGTGTCCGCCGCCATGCCGGAGAACTACCAAGCGCCTTTTGACTTCGTCCAGCCCACCATCCAGGCCGCAGACGGGATGACCGACCGGGAGAAGGTGGAGTACCTGAACGACTACCTGTGTACCCTGCTGGCCTACAAAAAGGGCAAGACGGCGGGCGTGACCCGCACCTTTGCCCAGCACAGCGGGGAACTGCAAGCGGCCTGCGGCTCTTACGCTAGAGCGTTCAAGTTCCTGTGCGGGGCGGCTGGCATCTCCTGCTTCACCATCAGCACCAGCAATCACACCTGGAACATGGTCTATGTGGACGGCCAGTGGCTCCATGTGGACGTGTCCCTGAACGACCTGACGAGCAGCCATTCCATGCTGCTTCGGGAAACCTACCCCAACCATCCAGACCGAGCGCCGGAACAGACGGCTTTCCTGAAAGAGCTGTTCGTCCCCGGAAGCACCAAGTAAGACAACCGAACACCGCATCGGATAGGCAGACTGTGAGAGCAGCCTGCCTTTTCTTATGCCCGGAAAGAAAGGAGAAACCATGAAACACAAGCATTTCAACCGCCTGCTGTCCATGCTGCTGGTGGTGGCTACGCTGTTTGGCCTGATGGCCGTCCCCGCCAGCGCCGCCTCGCTGGGCGACAGCGGCACCGTTACCATCCAACAGGCCGGATACGGCAACTATCTGTCCAAGAAGAACGGCGGCACCATCGGCGGCGGCTACTGGAAGTACACCAGCAGACAGCACAACACCAATCTCAACTCTAACGGATCGGAATACTACGGCACATTCAAGGTCTGTCTCCCCGTGGACAATGTGCCCACCGAGGGCAGCTTCACCATCAAGGCCACGGGCGGCGTGGCGCAGTACAACTTGTTCCTGGCCTATAACCCCGCCGCGTCGGAACAGTCCTATATCATCTCCGACCCCGGCTATACCACACTGGAAGCTCAAATCCCCTTTAAGTGGAGCGGTACGGAGGAAACCGACACTGCCAGCCTGCAAGTTATCAAGGCCGGGGCGGGCGGCGCTCCCCTGGAGGGGGCCGAGTTTACCCTGACCGGCAGCGGCGGCACCACCGTCACCGGCACCACCGACCGCAGCGGCCAGATCGTGTGGCGTGACCTGCCCGCCGACGAAAAATTCACCCTGACGGAAACCGCCGCCCCCGCTGGGTATGTGCTGGATAAGACCCCTCACGGCATCCACATTGACCCGTATGACCCCGCCACCGAGGACGACCCCGTGCTGACCGTCACCAACTGGGCGCGGCCTCCTCTGCGTATTTTGAAGTACGACCTGAAAAGCAATTCCCCCATGCCTGACGTGACCTTTGAGGTCTGGCATGACGGCGACCTGTTCGGGGAGTACACCACCAACGCCAGCGGCGAGATTTTCCTCTATGACCTCGACCCCGGCACCTACCTTGTGAAAGAGGTAGCCACCGATGATGCCCATGTGGTGAACAGCACCCCCCAGCAGATCGAATTGAAGGCCGGTGAAACGCAGACGCGGGAGCTGGTCTTTTTCAATTCCCTGAAACCGGGCATCCATCTGGTGAAGGTGGACAGCGTAACCATGAAATCCCTGCCCAATGTCCGTTTTGAGTTCAAGCTGGTGGGCGGCTCCTACCGTCAGGAGTTCACCACCGACATTAACGGCGAGATCGACCTCTCCAAGCTGACCCCCGGCGCATACGAAGTGCGGGAGCTGGAGGCCCCGGACGGCTACCTGATTGATGATGCTGTTCGTGTCGTTCAAGTCAACCCGGACGAGAACGCCAACTTTGTGTTTACCAACACGCCCAAGCCCTCCCTGCGGCTTATCAAGACCAGTTCGGACGGCACCCGGCTGGGCGGCGTCCATTTCCGTATCGCCCGGATTGAGGACGGCACCCACTATCTTGACCGTATCACCGATGACAACGGCGGTGCGACACGTTCCTAACTGAAAAGGTTAGGCGTGGAGCCAAGAAAGAGAAGATTGAAAGGAGCTTCATAAGATGGTTTCATAGAACTAATCGTCCGACAGGTGGAATGAAGGGGTAACGCCCCCAAATGCCTGCTCTGATACTCCGAATGGCATGGATGCTTTCAGGGGCAGAAGTGTTATGAGCTCGGTGAAGTCGGCTGAGAGCGCGCCCTAAGGCCGCGGCAACGCGGTACAGGAACAGCGAACCAGAGGTGGTCGAGTGCGTGATAGGCCGGGAGTCCAAGAGTTGACCGGAGGCCAACTCTCAGTATCTATGGTTAGAATCCATTATGTTACAGCATGGTGGAGGCGTATTCTCGATTGTACGGGTCTAAATCCGGAATTGGTCGAAAGGCCAATCTCACCTGAGAGTGAGGTCTGTGGGGATGAGTAAAACTCGCCCGTTATGAAAGCCCCTGCACCGTTACAGGCGGTGGCAAGCAGACAGGCTTATAGAGAAGACCTAAGGGTACTGTTAAATTAGGATACATAAGCTCATCCACGCTACTGAATCCAACACCATACAGAAATACCTGGACAAGCTGAAAGACGTGAAACTGAACTTTGCCAAGCTGAACAAATTTCGCTCATTGGTTGGCAACTGTAAAATCGAATATAGGTAATGTTTGATGGGGCGCCGTGTGACGGGAAACTGTCGCGCACGGTGCTAAGCGGGGGAAAATCTGGAGATTACTTCAAAGGATTACCTATCGCAAAAAATCCGCATCACCGGCCTGACCCCCGGCAAGAGTGTGGTAGTGACGGAAACCCGCGCCCCCGCTGGCTTTATTCTGGACACGCAGAGCCAGACCGTCCAGATCAAAGAGGGCCGCACCGTCAGCCTGACCTTTAAGAACCAGCCTCGCGGGGCCATCATTATCCAGAAGCGGGACAGCGCCACCGGCCAGCCCCTCCCCGGCGCGGAGTTCCGCGTGACCACCGCCGCAGGCTGTGAGGTAGGGCTGGACGGCGTGATCGGCACATCCACGCTGACGCAGAACGGCATTTTTACCACCGACGCACAGGGGGAAATCAAGATCACCAAATCAACGCTGATGACAGAATATCAAAACTGTAGGCGGTGTGCGAGATAATCCTTCACTATGCGAGGCGGCTGTATCCGCCCACGTATAAAGCGTGATGAAGTCGTAACTTGACTGTCCTAAGTCCTTACGGATATGGAATATATAGTGCGGTCTTCCGAAGACTATGGCTACACGCAGAACATGCTATGCAGCATCGTAAGAGTTGACGGGCGTCCGAAAGGGCGAAAGATTGGGGAAGAATGTATTGCTGGTTTTTCAATGCGTTCCTGTATGGATGAAATGCCATGCAGAATACACAGCAACTGTGATTCAAAGTGTATTTGTCCCTACGGTGTAAGGTAGCGGCCTAAGGTCTTCAAGCAGTTAAATCTGCACAAGGATAGAGATTTAGGAACGTTTGAGAGCCTGTGTTGGAGCCATACAGGGCGGTGAAAGCACAGGAGGTCAGCAGTCCCATAGTAGTCTGAGACTGGAATAAGCCAGTTACATGGGCTGAAATGCCCACGGCGAAGGGGACTAGTCAGACCAATTTACAAATTTCACAAAACAAAAGAAAATATCAACCCCCTGAAATATGGGTGGCGAACTGCGAGGTGATAGCCTTGTGCATTTGAACGTCAGATTTTCAACAGAAGCGGAGATGAAGCAGACCTTAGATTTTCTCTATGCGAAATCGAAAGAGGGAATCGCTTTTACAGGTCTTGTAGAAGCTATGATAAATGAAGTGACCATAGTAACCGCAATCCATAACATTAAGTCGAACAAAGGCAGTATGTAATGACTGTTACCGAATGGTCAATAACGGCCCAATACCGCCGAATATAGACGAAAAGGTATTAAAGAAGATTCAGAAGTACAAAAATATGTGAAATTTGTAAGCACGATATGTACCGTGAGGGCATAGAGTGTTGAACCCCGATGGAGGCTAGTAAGTTGGTTTGATGGAACGCCGGGTGCGATGAAAGTTGCATGCCCGGTGTGGAGCGGGGGAAAAGGCGGAGATAACTTCAAGACCTTACCTATCGCTATTCGCCGCATTTTCTAAAATGCGGAATGTGGGCGGCATCAGCCAGACGGAGGCGCAGAAGTCCAGCGACCTGTATATGAAGTGCCGCTATCTGGACGAGCTGACCGGGGGCCGGGGCGTTATTTTTGCCACAGGCACTCCCATCTCCAACACGATGGTGGAGATGTATACCATGCAGAAGTATTTGCAGTACCATACGCTGGAACGGAACGGTCTGCTCAATTTTGACGCATGGGCATCTACCTTTGGAGAAACCGTCACCGCCATCGAGTTGGCCCCGGAGGGATATACTTTTTTCAGATGGAAAAAGTATATCCCTCTAAATTTATAACTACATATCGAAACGGAGGTGTAAAAAATGTCAAAAAAGGCAGGAAAAGCAAGAATTACGGCCCTTTACGAGCGTCTTTCAAGAGATGATGACCTTGTTGGGGAGTCAAATTCAATCACCAATCAAAAGAAATATCTGGAGGATTACGCCCGCAAAAATGGCTTCACAGCCATTCGCCATTTTACGGATGACGGTTATTCTGGAGTTAATTTCAACCGTCCTGGCTTCATGGAAATGATAGCCGAAGCGGAAGCCGGGAACATCGGCACAATTATCGTAAAGGACATGAGCAGATTTGGGAGAAATTACTTGCAAGTGGGATTTTATACGGAAATCCTGCTTCCTCAGAAAGATGTACGCTTCATTGCCATAAACAACGGTATTGACAGTAATAGCACCTCTGAGAACGATTTTGCCCCGTTTTTGAATATAATGAACGAATATTATGCCAAAGACACGAGCAATAAGATTCGGGCGGTATTCGATTCACGCATGAAAGACGGGAAGCGTTGTTCGGGCAGTATCCCCTATGGCTATAACCGGGTGGAGGGAGATAAGCAGACGCTTGTTGTTGACCCCGAAGCCGCCGAGGTGGTGCGGCATATCTTCCAGCTTGCCAACGAGGGCAAAAGCTCACGGGCAATCGCCGCCATACTGACCGAGGAGCAGGTCTTAATCCCTGCCGCACACGCAAAGGAAAAACATCCAGAGCAGTACCATGGGCAGAAATTTTCGGATAAATACCTTTGGTCGCTCTCGGCGGTTCAGAAGATATTGAACAGGCAGGAATATCTTGGACACACCGTCCTGCACAGGTCTGTTGTCACGAGCTTCAAGCTGCACAAGCGCAGGGAAACCGAGGAAGCGGAACAATATGTGTTTCCCAATACGCATGAAGCCATCATTTCGCAAGAACTGTGGGACAGCGTTCACCGCAGAATAAAGCGGGTAGAGCGGGCCTCCCCCTGGGGCAGTCAATATAACCGTCTGAGCGGCTACCTCTATTGCGCCGACTGCGGCAGGCGTATGACCTTGCAGACCCATCACAGTAAGAAAGACGGCTCCATCCGGCACTCTTTCCGCTGCGGCGGGTACGCCAGCCAGATCAACACCTGTACGGCCCACTCCATCAGCGCCAACAATGTGGAAGCCCTGCTCCTGTCTGCGGTCAAACGGCTTTCCAGGTTTGTCCTGCAAGACGAGGAAGCGTTTGCGGCGGAACTTCAATCCCTGTGGGCCGACAAGCAGGAAGCGAAGCCCCAGCAGAGCAAGCAGGAATTGAAGCGGTTGCAGACCCGATATGACGAGCTTTCCAGACTTGTGCGGGGGCTGTATGAAAACCTCATGTCCGGTCTGCTCCCTGAAAGGCAGTACAAGCAGCTTTCGGTGCAGTATGACAGAGAACAGGCAGACCTTGAAGCCAAAATGGACAAGCTGAAAGCCGCCGTTGCGGAGGAAAGGGCAAAGCCCCTTGATATTGAGCATTTCATTTCCCTGATACGGAAGTACAAAGACCCCGTTGAAGTGACCGATATGATGTTCTCCGAACTCGTTGACAAGATTGTTGTCTATGAAGCGGTGGGGACGGGAAAAGCCCGGACACAAAAGGTTGATATATACTTCAACTATGTCGGGAAAGTCGATATTGCCTACACCGAACAGGAATTAGAGGAAGCCAGGGCACAGGAGGAACAGGCTGAAAAAGAGAGGTTAGCCCGTCAGCGGGCCAGAGAAAAGGCGTATCGGGAGAAGCGCAAGGCGGCGAAGATTGCGGCAAACGGCGGCGTGTCTGTCCCCCCGAAGGTTTGCCCCCATTGCGGCAAGGAGTTTACCCCGGCAAGCAACAGGCAGATATTCTGCTCCGACGAGTGCTGTTATCAGGCAAGGCAGGATAAGAAAAAGGCTGAACGGGAAGCGGAGCGTGGAGAGCATTATTACCGCCAGCGCAAATGCGCTGTGTGCGGCAAGCTGTTCTGGCCTACGCATAGCCAGCAGACGCTTTGCTCCGATAAATGCCGCAAAGAGAAGCACAATCAAGTTACCTTGAAAGCCTATCACGATAAAAAAGCAAAGGAGAACGCACAATGGAACGCTTCATCAAAGACGAAAGAACAGGTATCAGCTACGAGCTTATCGGGGACTATTATTACCCCTGCCTTACCTCCCCGGCCAGCCCGAACATCGGCAGGTATGGCAGAATGAGATGGAGGTATCTGAAAGAGCACAGGCAGGTGTTTTATTCTCAGCTTGTACTGTCTGATAAGCTGGCAAGCTACCTTGAGGAAATCGACCAGTCCGCAAGCGAGATGATGGAACGGCTTATAAAGGACATGGCGGAGCGACAGGGCGTGACGGAACGGCTGAAAGCCGAAAATCAACTGCGCTGGGTGGGAATGATGAACAATATCCGCTCTGCCGCCGAGGAAGTGGTCTTGAATAATTTGATTTACGCATAAGGCAAAAAGGAAGCTGTCATCGGGAGGTGGCAGCTTCCTTTTTCAGGAAGTAATCAAGAAGTCATTAAGTTCCCTGTGTAATGGAAGAAATCAAAATCAAGAGCGGCCCGATAAACTGGAATTTGACAGAATCATTATCAAAAATAAATTTTCAGCATTTCCGCACAGTATCTATCCAAACAAATATACGTTCATCTGTTTGTTTCCCAATCACACCACCATTTGCAAATGCTACTGCCTTTGATGCAGCATTGTCCAACTGAATTGTAACAAGTACTCTATCAATTCCAAGACAGCTGGCTTCCTCAAGTAAAAGCTCAAGAATTTTCTTTCCATATCCTTTCCCACGGTACTTAGGAGCTATTCCATACCCTATATGCCCCCCCGCTTCACGAAGCGCATCTGTGAGAAAATGCCTGATAGAGCCAAAACCAACTGGCCTCTCATCTGCATAAAGCCAATATGTAGTAGACGGCACTTTCCAACCGTCTTTAAGTCCAATCTGCTCGGAATCTGCATATTTTCTCTTCAACCAGTCTTTATATTCCTCAAATGATAACCCGTTAGCATTGTTCATTAACCCGTTCTCTTCTTTGGGAATTTCTTGTAACATTACATATACATCCATTCCATCATCTACTGATAATCTCCTAAGCTCTATCATTTTTATTGTCTCCCCTCAAATTCCGATTTGTCGAATTACTACGAATATAGTATACCACCAACCCAAGCGGAATTCAACCCCCATTAAAGCATTCATCTGAGCCAGAGAAAAGCACCGTAGGGATAGGGTGCTTTTCTGTTGCCCAGGGCAGCAAAATCAATCGAAAGGAGGTCACACAATGACCGCAAACGGAAGCAACAACACGGTTACTTTGGAGATTATCAGGGCGAGCGAGGTCACGCCCAGGGAGGTGAAATGGCTGTGGTATCCCTATATCCCATTCGGGAAGATAACCCTGCTCCAAGGCGATCCGGGCGATGGCAAGAGCAAATTCATGCTTGCGCTGTCCGCCCTGCTGACTGATGGGAAGCCCCTGCCTTTCCAAGAGGCAGAGGAAGCAAGCGGGCCAATGACGGTGATTTACCAGACCACGGAGGATGACGCAGACGATACGGTTGTACCGAGGTTTATCGCTTCCGGCGGCAATAGGGACAACCTTATCTTCATCAAGGAGAATGAAAAGCACCTGACCTTTGGAGATGACCGACTGCAACAGGCAATCGAAAGGTACAATGTCAAGCTGCTCATTCTTGACCCGTTGAGTTCGTATATCGGGGAAGATTGTTCCATGAACGACGCCAACAAAACGAGAACGGAACTAAACCACCTTATCAAAATCGGACAGGAAACGGGCTGTGCAATCGTTGTTGTGGCGCACATGAACAAGAACAGGGATACCTCCCCGCTGTACCGAACCAACGGCTCAATCGACATTGCCGCCGCCGCAAGAAGTATTCTGGCGGTGGCAAGGACGCAGAACAAGGAGAACCTTTCGGAGCGGTATATGGTACAGGTAAAGTCCAATCTTGCCCCGACTGGCAACGCCATTGTCTTTGAAGTGACTGACAAGGGCGTGAACTTCCACGATGAAATAGAACTGACAGCGGACGAAGCATTTTCCCTTTTTGCCCCGAAGCTGGGCAGGCCGAGCGAAAAGGTAGATGGTGCGGTTGCGTTTCTGAAAGAGCTTCTTTCAGACGGCAGGCCGCAGCTTGCTACCGAGTGCGAAACAAAACTTGAAGCCGCAGGCTTCAAGAAATCGACCATCAAAAAGGCCAAGAAGAAAGCCGGCGTTCACTCGGTGAAGGAGGGCTTTCTGTGGTACTGGGCTTTGACGGTGGGCGAAAAACCGAAAGAGGAACGGCAGGCAGTCATGGCAGATGACGGCCTGCCTTTTTGATTGAGGTTTTAAGGGAGGTCAAGGGGGGAAAGCCCTTGCCCACGACATCTTTGCGGCGAAGCCGAAAGTGTCATAGTGGGTTACACACATTCGCAGAATGTTGTGTAACGGCGCTCCCCCGCCACCTCTCAGGAAGGAGGAAACGATGGCAAAAGAACAAAGGCCCGATATGAGTTGTGCCCGTGTGAAGCAGCACAAGTCCTCAGACATTGGGGCGGCAGAACGGCACAATGAGAGGAAGAACGAAAGCTACGACAACATCAATGTCGTAACGGAGCGGATACCCCTCAATGTTCATTTTCGTGACCCCGGCGGGAAGTCCTATATGGAAATCCTGCGGGAGATGGAAGGGGACGGTGCAATCAGCCTGCGGGGGCTGCGGCAGGACGCTACCCTTTTTGACGAGATTATCATTGATGTGAACACGATGTACTTTGAGCGGAAAGGCGGCTATGACTACGCCAAGGAGTCCTACGCCGAAGCGGTGCGCTTTCTGGAAGATAAGTTCGGTGCTGAGAATGTCATCTCCGCTGTCATGCACGCCGATGAAATCAACAGGGCGGCAAGTGACGAGCTGGGAAAAGATGTGTACCACTATCACCTCCATGCCGTTGTCCTGCCTGTGGTCGAGAAAGAAATCCTGTGGAGCAAGCGGTGTAAAGACCCCGCCCTCCGAGGAACGGTGAAAGAGGTTATCCATCAGATCAGCCACTCCAAGAAATGGGCTTCAGATATTCCCCTCACCGATGAATACGGTAGGGCAATCCTGCGGAAGAACGGCAAGCCGAAGTACCGGGCGTCATACAGCGTCCTGCAAGATGAATTGTTCGAGCATATGCGGGAGCATGGCTTTACCGACTTCCAGCGTGGCGAGCGTGGCAGCACTTCCGAAAATCTGAGTTCGCTCCAATATCAGATTAAAAAAGATACCAAACGGCTCTCCAATCTTCAAGAGAAGATTGCAAGGGAGCAGACCAAGTACCAGGCGGCCCACGAGGTCAGCATGACCCTCAGCGACATTGACAGCATGGGCCAAAAGACCATCACGGGAAAGGTCGCTATCACCAAAGAGGACTACTCCCAGCTTACCTCGCTGGCGAAGGAGGGCATTACCAGCCGAAACGAGATTCACAATTTGAGAGAAAACGCCCGCTATTACCGCCAGCAGTATTCCAGGGCTTCATCGGCGCTGGAGAAGGCGCAGGAACGGTATGACGCTCTGAAAGAGAAGTGCCAGCCGTTTCTGGACGCTATGGAGCACTTCCCCGACCTTGTGCGGGCGTTTGTCAGCAAGGTCAGGGAGTTGTTCAGCGTCAAGGAAGCGCAGGAGCGGAGAGAAAAGGAGGAAGCGGAGCGCAGGCGGCAGGCCGAGCGTGAAGCGAGAAAACAGAAGAACAGGAGCAAGGGTTGGGAGAGGTAGCCGCTTTGACTACACTCCCGACTTTTTGACTTCTTCACCTGTTCTAAACTGAACGCCCAGGCGTCGAAACCGGGCTTTCGCTGTCGGAAGCCCACGATTTTTTGAAAGGAGCACTATGGAAAATCAATATTCTATTCGCATAGGAAACACCAATTTTATTGTCAGCGTGAAGCCATCGGAAACGGCGAAAAAGCCCATGGATACAGCGTTTCGCGGCCTTTGTGTCCACGAGGTTTTAGGCGACTGTTTTGCTTCTGACAGGTTCAATTTAGAGGAAATCAAAAAATCCTCTTGACAAACCGGCCCCGGAGGGCACCGGCTACCGGGCCAAAACCCGGTTCTCCCGGTTCTACAACCTCCCGGAACTCATGTCCATGTTCAAAGAAGTGGCGGACATCCAGACGGCGGATATGCTCAACCTCCCCGTACCCAAGGCCAACTACCACAACATCGTACTGAAACCCTCGGAACAGCAGAAGCAGATGGTGGCGGCGCTGGGGAAACGGGCCGAGCGTGTCCGCAATAAGATGGTAGACAGCACCGTGGACAATATGCTGCTCATTACCAACGATGGGCGCAAACTGGCCCTTGACCAGCGGCTGCTTAACTCCATGCTCCCGGACAGCGACACCGGCAAAGTGAGCGCCTGCGCTGAGAACGTCTTTGAAAAGTGGTTCTATACGGCTGACAAGCGTTCCACTCAAATGGTGTTTTGCGACCTGTCTACCCCCAAGGGGAACGGCGAGTTTAACGTCTATGACGACCTCCGGGATAAACTGATCGCCAAGGGCATTCCTCCTGAACAAATAGCTTATGTCCACTCCGCTAATACGGAGGTGCAGAAGAAAGAGTTGTTCGGCAAGGTGCGCTCCGGGCAGGTGCGGGTGTTGATCGGCTCTACGCAGAAGATGGGGGCGGGCACCAACGTACAGCACAAATTGATTTCGCTTCACCATTTGGATTGTCCGTGGCGACCCTCTGATGTAGGACGGATTTTGCGGACATTCAAAATGAAAAAGAATGTGAGGTAGCAGACAATGGCAAAGACGATTTTTGAGGAATTGGGTGGCAAATGCGCGCGGCAAGGAGATTACTTAATCCCGTGTTTGACTGTACCCACCGAAGAAGAACAGCCGATAGGCACTTGGGGGCAGCGGCATTTGGATTATCTGAAGCAGTACCGTAAGGTTACATACATCAATCTTCTCACAAGCGGCAGGCTCATCACCTACCTTGCCGATATTGACAGGCAGGCGCAGGAACGCTTTGAAAGGCTCATAGAGGGCATGAAACAGTCACAGGGCATAACGGAACAGCTAAAGGAAGAAAATGCCTTAGAATGGACAGGGCGGCTCAACAACATAAGGGCGTGTGCGAGGGAGATTGTGAACGAGGAAATTGTAAATGTATAGTAAACTGGTGGCAGGGTGTAAAAGCCCTGTCGCTTTTCTTGTCGGGAGACTATTATTAAATTTGCTTAGTTGATAGAGTTTGTTTGAAGATTTATAATTAATACATAGGTAGCTTGTAACTTTGGGGGGGAAGGGCAAGTTCTGGACATATGCTTGAAATTATCAGATTACAACAGGCTATACTTTTGGTAGAATCCTATAAAAAGCATTTTTTATACTTCTCTACCGTTGGTAGGTGTTCATTTTATGCTGAATTTGTATAATAAATTGTTGGAAGGAGGATTTGTAATGAATCAAATAAAGATAGGTGCATTCATTTCTGATTGCCGTAAGGCAAAAGGATGGACACAAAATCAACTGGGGGAAAAATTGGGAATTACAGATAAAGCCGTATCAAAATGGGAAACAGGTAGGTCTATGCCAGACTTATCTTTGTTTATGCCTTTATGCAATCTTTTGGAGATTACATTAAATGAATTATTAGCAGGAGAACATATTTCAGAAGAAAATCTGAAAGAAAAAACAGAGGAGATACTTTTGGAAGTCATCACAAATTGGCTAGGGAATGACAAATGGGAATTAAGAGAGGACGGCATTGAAGCTAAGAATGCATTAGAAGTGCGGGATGTTTCAAAAATTTATAACACAGAAAATGCATCGACTTTAGCCGTAGATAGTGTCAGCTTTCAAATTCCGTATGGGAGTTTTGTAGGTATTATGGGAGCATCTGGTTCTGGAAAAACAACTCTGCTAAATCTAATTGCAACGATAGATACTCCGACAAATGGAACGATAGAAATTAATGGACAGGATATTGTAGATTTATCTGAAATAGGTAAAGCAAAGTTTCGGAGGGAACATTTGGGGTTTGTTTTTCAAGAATATAATTTACTTGAAACATTGACAATTTATGAAAATATCGCTTTAGCTTTGACAGTAAAGGAAATCCCAAAGAATAAGATTAAACAAATTGTCCTTAATTTATCGGAAAGACTTGATATATCCGCTATATTGAATAAATTTCCTTATGAGGTATCGGGTGGTCAAAGACAACGATGTGCCTGTGCAAGGGCAGTTTCAGTAAATCCAGACATAATACTTGCAGATGAGCCAACAGGAGCTTTAGATTCCAATGCTGCCAAACAACTCCTGGATACTTTTACTATGCTCCGTAATGATTATGGGGCAACAATTTTAATGGTTACACATGATGTCCTGTCAGCCAGTTACTGCGACCAAATATTGTTTATGAAAGATGGAAAGATAAAAACAGTGCTGAATCGGAAGCAAGAAAGCAAGCAAGCTTTTTTCACAAGTATTTTAGAAAAAATGGCATGGATTGCGGGGGATGAAAATAATGTACTTTAAACTATCAATTCGTAATGCAAAGCGTTCTATCGTAAATTATCTTTTATATATTACGACAATGACAATTTTATTATCAATTATGGAAGTATCCAACTGTATTGCCATTGTAGGGAAACAAGTTGGTTTCCAAACAATTTCTTTACCGATTTTAATAACTTTACTTTTGGTAATATTGGTCGGATACATTGATTCCTTCATGTTGAAACAACGAGCAAAAGAGTTTGCCAACTACTTACTGTTGGGAATGGAAAAAAGAAAATTGTCTTTTATGTTTCTGTGTGAATTTCTAATAATAGGGATTGCTTGCTTTATAGCAGGGGTGTTGATTGGATTTGGTATATATGCCGCACTTTGTATTGCAGTGTTGCATAAAGAAAATGAAATGAATATATCACTTTTTGGATGGAGTATATTACAGACATTTTTCTATTTTTGTTTGGTTGAATGTCTTGGCGCATTTCGTAAAAAGAATATTATTGATAAATTGCAAATAAGGGAATTGATTTGCGAAAAAGACCGTAATCAAAAAGTCAGTAACAGTAATACCTATAAGAGATGGGGAATCGTCTTTATTATTGATTTAGTATGCTTAATAGGACTTTTATGTGCGATAGTTTTTTTGCCCAAATATATTGCTTTCCCAATTTTATCTATTATTGCAATTCCTTTATTGAGTTCTATTTTTATTTTTTACAAATGGTTATTTGGGTATTTATATGCAATAAGGCAGGAACAGCCCAATTCTCTATATCATAAAAATCGACTTTATATGATTGGGCAAATAACATCGAGTTTAAAAACAAGTGCTATTATTAATATTATTTTGTGCATATGCTTATTGTTTTCAGCGATGTCTTTCTCTTGCGGGGTAATTATGCTTCAACCGAGTATTCATTTATTTGATACGGATAGTCAACAATGGATGGGAGTTTTGCAAATAAGCCTTTGTCTTATTTTTATTGTTATATATTTTTCAGTTTTGTCTTTGCAGCAGATTGTAGAATTAAAACGGGAATCAATAGGCATTAAGGTATTGTTTTATATCGGGAAAAGCAATAAACAAATAAAGGAATTAGTAAAAAAACAGATTGCAAGCAAATTGCTTATGCCGATGTTTATGACACTTTTGGTTTTGCTTTTCAGTATTCCATTGGTAAATCTGAAATTAAATTTGCTATTGCCTATTGTCATGCACAATATTCTTTTGAGGGCTGTTTTCTGTTTTGCAATATGTTTCCTGCTTTTTTATGTTTGCTATTTTTTTGTGGTGTATACCATAAGTAAACAATATGTGGGAATTGTTAATGATAGAAAACCCTGTTGAAAAAATACAGTTTTTTATAAAGGAGTTTGAAAAGATGAAAAATAGATGGATTATGTGTCCTTTTTGTAAAGGTAAAACCCGAATAAAAATAAGAGAAGATACAGAATTATATGAATTTCCGCTTTTTTGTCCAAAATGTAAGCGGGAGCAGATTATTAATGTTCAGCAGTTAAAAGTAACAGTTATCACAGAGCCAGACGCATAGACGCAGAGCCGATGAACTTGTGCAATAAAATCACAGTTCGTTGGCTCTATTTTATTTCATAAGGTTTTAAGGCAAACGCCCACCAAATAAAAAAAACGAGGTTCGGTGGGCGGTATTGCTATGCCCGAAAAGACTTAACAGACACTCTCCAGACCTGTTTTAAAGTTTGGAGGGATTTTTTATGTCCTTTTTTCGGGCGGTTATCCATCTGCTCATGCAACGCAGAGTTAATCTATACATAGCATATCGGGGAATGGCAGGAAGCCAGTTAAAAAAATTCCTGTTTATGCAACGCTACTTCTCACCATGAAACCAGAAGTAGAATCTCCACTTAACAGAATATATATCTCCTATAACCGTAGAGGTCACAGAGCCTTTGCGGTTTTTCTTTTGTCGTTTTTTATCGGAATGTGCCGCAGTGCTGTTTCTGCTGTTGGCTGCCGTTCGCCGCCTTTCCAATCTGGATTTTTACATTTTCAAAAATTCGGATTGGAGGAAAAAAGGAATGGCATACAACCACGGACGTGAGGACAGGAAATGGCGTATCTGGAAAGAAGCCGAGGAAAAGGTTTTGCGTGAATGCGGCGTTGATGAAGCGGTTATTGAGCAAATCCGCACAGACGACAGGGCAGATTTTAATTCCAACAGGCGGCTTTACCGATGGACGGGCGACTTCGGCGAATACCTTGAGGGAGTGGCGGACGCTGAACAGCAGGCAGAGCCGACTACCGTTGCGGACTTGCTGGACGAGATTGAGGACGAGAAACTGTATCAGGCACTTCTTACGGTGGACAAGCATACCCTGCTCATTCTCCTGCTGAAAATGCAGGGCTATTCCACAAAGGAGATTGCCCCACTTGTGCATTTAACGGCAGGGGCTGTCTATGCGAGGTTAAACCATCTGCGGAAGAAGCTGCGGAAAATTTTATAAGCGTCTCATATATCCTGCTTTCCTATGGGCTATCTGGTGGGGAGGGAAAAACTCTCTCCTACTTTTTAGCAGGAGGAAAGGAAATGGCATACGGGGCAAAGACATACACGCTTCGGGAGGAATCCACGGAAAGCGGCAAATGGTATTTTATCAGCTTTAAGGACGGGCAGGGGGAACACCACGAACTGGAAGTGTCTGAACAACTCTTTTTTGAATTTCGGCAGATGGAAAGGAGGAACAGGAACCTTGAACAATGGAACCAGCGGCACAGGGAGTTTAACGAGGTATGGAATGAAACCCTTTACAGACGGGCGTTGCGTGTTCCTAAATCGCTTGATGAAAGAATGATGGAAAAAGAACGGAATGAAATGTTCCTTAAAGCGGTTGCCCGACTGCCAGAGATACAAAGGCGGCGTTTCCTGCTCTATTACGAGTATGATTTTAATTTCTACCAGATTGGCGAGATGGAGCATTGCACCGCTTGTCCGCTTTGCGCTGGCAAAGGCCCTTATCACCTATGGCATGGAGCTGATGCTGGCCCTATTGAGTATCATCCAGGGCGTGGTGTCGTCCATTATGAACGCGGCGGGCTTCGGAGCGCCGCAATCCACCGTCCTGCCCGCCGAGATCGTGACGGCCATTGAGGACTGCGGCTTTTTTGAGAGCATACCCCTGTGGGCGGTGACGCTGATCGGCGGGCTGTTCATTTGGGTGCTGTCCTTTGTCATGATTTTGAGCGTCTACGGGCGCTTTTTTAAGATGTTTATGTACGCTGCGCTGGCCCCCATCCCCCTGTCCAGCTTTGCCGGGGAACCCAGCCAGAATGTGGGCAAGAGCTTTTTGAAAAGCTACGCCGCCGTCTGTCTGGAGGGGGCAGTCATCGTGCTGGCCTGCATCATCTTCTCCGTGTTCGCCAGCTCCCCGCCCACTGTTGACCCGGACGCGGCGGCGGCTTCTATGGTGTGGAGCTATATCGGGGAATTGGTGTTTCATATGCTTATTTTGGTGGGCAGCGTCAAAATGTCCGACCATGTTGTGCGTGAAATGATGGGCTTATAGGAGGTGCTTTGATTGGAAGTCAAAATCAACCGTGAAATCCGCAACTACACGGAGAGTATGTTTTTCGGGCTGTCCCTGCGGCAGCTCGTTTTTTCTGCCCTGGCGGTAGTCGTGGCCGTGGGGCTGTACTTTCTGCTGAAACCCTATGTCGGCACGGAAACCGTGTCCTGGATGTGCGTCCTGGGCGCGGCTCCCTTTGCCGCCCTGGGCTTCTTCACCTACCACGGCATGGCGGCGGAGCAGTTCATTTGGGCGTGGATGCGCTCGGAGGTGCTGGAACCCAGGGAACTGCGCTTTGAATCGTCCACGCTGTACTACGACCTTTTGAAGTCCAGCATGGAAAAGCGGGAAAAGGAGGAATACAAGCGCCATGATTAAGAGCATCAAGACCATCATGCGGCAGGATCGGGAGCCGTACCGTGTTCCCCGCAGGGTGCAGGACGTGATCCCCATTCAATGCGTCTGGCCGGACGGCATTTTTAAGGTGGGCATCAAGTTTTCCAAGACCTACCGTTTCACCGACATCAATTACAAGGTGGCAAGCCGGGAGGACAAGGAAACCATGTTCCTGGCCTACTCGGAGCTGTTGAACGGCCTGGACAGCGCCGCCACTACCAAGCTGACCATTTGCAACCGCCGCCAGAGCCAAGCGGACTTTGAGCAGTCTGTCCTTATGGCTATGCGGGGGGACGGCCTGGACAAGTACCGCAAGGAGTACAACCAAATGCTCATTGACAAGGCGACCGGGGCCAACGGCATCATCCAGGAGAAACTTGTCACCGTGACCGTCTATAAACGGGACATTGAGGACGCCCGCGCCTACTTCACCCGGATCGGGGCCGACCTGACCGCCCGCTTTGCCGCCCTCGGCTCCAAGTGCGTGGAACTGGACGCCGCTGACCGGCTGCGTATCCTCCACGACTTCTACCGGGCCGGGGACGAGGGCAGTTTTCACTTCGATATGGCGGATATGGCCCGGAAGGGCCACGACTTCCGGGACTATATCTGCCCGGATGGTATTGAGAAGCACAGCGACTACCTGAAGCTGGGCGACCGCTATTGCCGGGTGCTGTTCCTGAAGGACTACGCCAACTATATCCAGGACGAGATCGTGGCGGACTTGACCGACCTGAACCGCAATACGGGGGATTTGTACGAGAACGCAAAACACGGTGGCCCCGCTCCCACGCTGACAGCCCTCCGGGAAATGCTGCTGGAACAGCCGGAGAGCGAGGCAAGGGGGATCGCCCTGGCTCTGGAGCTGTTCACCACCGGCTCCCTTGATATTTTCGGCCATGAAAGCACCGTTGACCTGGACAAGCGGGTGGTGGTGTTCGACATCCACGGCCTGGGCGAGCAGTTGAAGCCCATCGGCCACCTTGTTATCACCGACACCATGCTCAACCGCGTCACCCTGAACTGGAAGAAGGGCAAGCGCACCCATGTCTTTATCGACGAGTTCCATGTGATGTTTGAGAACGAGTTTTCCGCCGCCTTTTTCAACTCCGCGTGGCGGCAGTTCCGCAAACGCAACGCCTACCCCACCGCCATCACGCAGAACGTGGAGTATCTTCTGGACTCCGTTCAGGCCAGCACCATGCTGTCCAACTCCGAGTTCATTGTCATGCTGAACCAGGCGGCAAGCGACCGGGAGAAGCTGGCCCGTCTGCTGAATATCTCTGAGGAACAGATGGGACACATCACCAACGCCCCCGCCGGGTGCGGGCTTATCAAGTATGGCTCGGCCCTGGTGCCCTTCGTCAACCGCTTCCCTTCCAACACCGAACTGTACCGCTTGATGACCACCCGGCCCGGTGAGGGCCGCTTTTCCGGGGGACGGGCTTAATGCCTGTCCCCCTCTTTGAGTGGAGGGATGAAAATGCCATTGAAAATCAAGCCCTGCCACCTGCGGGCCGCGAGGGAGTATGTGGGCCGGTATCACCGGCACAGCATCCCGCCCGTAGGCGGCAAGTTCGCCGTGGCCTGTTATGACGGGGACAATCTGTGCGGCGTCGCCATTTGTGGCCGTCCCGTCGCCCGGTATCTGGACGATGGGCTGACCCTGGAAATCCTGCGCTGCTGTACGGACGGGACGGACAACGCCTGTTCCAAGCTCTATGGGGCCTGCTGCCGCATTGGGTTTGATATGGGCTATGAGCGCATCGTCACCTATACGCTGGCATCCGAGAACGGAGCATCTTTGCGGGCCGCTGGCTTTGCCTTTGACGGTGAGGCCGGGGGCCGGGAGTGGACAGGCCAGCGGCGCAGGGGCTACTATGTAGCCCCCGCCGAACTGAAACACCACTGGATGAAAAGACGGGCAGGTGAGCGGCCATGAGCAAGATCAAGACCCGTGAAACGGGCAAGGACATTAAAGTGCTGGACAAGTCCGCTGTTGTGGGCCAGCGCATGAAAAGCGCCTTTATCCGCTCCAAGCGGAACGCGGCGGCCTTGATGGACGACCGGCAGGCCACCCCCAGCGAGTACGCCGAGGACAAGGTGGAGTTTGCCGCCGACGATCTGGCCCATGATACGGCAAATGTGGCCGTATCCGGGACAAAAACGGTGGTACGCCAGGGGCGAAAGCTGTTTCAGCGCCAGCGGGAGAAGCGGGCGGCGGAGAAGCGCCGGGAGAACACCGCCACCACGGAACAGGCCCCCGCCCCCGAACCGTCCCAGGGTACGGCCCCGGAGGGCCAGACCCCGCAACGGCACAGCGGGACAGTCCCGGAGGGGCGATTACCCCGTCAGCGAACCGACCCGCCCAGGAATGGGCAGCGCCCCCGGCAGGGCACCGGCCCCACCCAGGACAGACGGCTCCCACGCCAGCGGACACACGCAGCCCCAGAGCGTCAGCCCCTCCCACGGTATGAGCGTACAGCGGAGCGGCCCCCGGCCCCTGCTGACATTAAGCGCCCCATTGATACCGCAAACTCCATTGTGGAGCGTGGGCGGACTTTTGCCAGGAAGCAGGCCGCAAAGTGGGCCGAGCGAAAACGGCAGGCAAAAAACCGGGCTGTCCAGTCTGACCGGCCACCCCAGGTAAAGCCCCAGGACGCCGCCAAAGCGCCCCGGCAGGTGGAAACGGCGGTCAATAACCTGGAAACACCCGTAAAAACGGTGAAGCGACCCGCCCAGGCTATGGGGCAGACCGCAAAGGCCACCGGCAGGGGCGCAAAGGGCACCATCAAGAGCGCCCAGCGGACGGTCAAGACGGCACAGCGTACCGCAAAGGGCACCGTGAAAACCGCCCAGCATACGTCTAAAACCGCCATTAAGACCGCAGACCATACGGCAAAGGCGGCACAGAGAACGGCCCAGGCTACCGCAAAGGCGGCGAAAATGACCGCCCATGCCGCCCGTGCCACGGCCAAGACCGCCGCCACCACCGCGAAAGCCGCCGCAAAGGGCGTTTCCGCCACGGTAAAGGCCATGATTGCGTCCGTTAAGGCGTTGGTGGCCGCTATTGCCGCTGGGGGCTGGGTTGCCATCCTTGCCGTTGTGATTATCTGCTTGATTGGCCTGATCGTCGGCTCCTGCTTCGGTATCTTCTTCTCCGGGAAGGATAGCGGCACGGGACAGACCATGCCCGCCGTTGTCCGGGAGATCAATCAGGAGTATGAGGGCAAGCTGGACGAGATCAAGAACGGCACCGCCCATGACACGCTTGAAATGTCCGGCTCCCGCGCCGTCTGGCCGGAGGTGCTGGCAATATACGCCGTTAAGACCACCACCGACCCGGACAACCCCCAGGAAGTCGCCACGATAGACGACAGCAAAAAAGAGCTGTTGAAAGAGATATTTTGGGCTATGAACGAGATAAGCCACCGTTCGGAAACCGCCACCACAACCCAAACCGTGGAAACCGACGATGGAGCGGGCAATATCATTGAGGAAGAAGTTGAGGTAACGACAACGACCCTCTATATCACTGTGACCCACAAGACCGCTGATGAAATGGCGGACGCCTACAACTTCACTGCTGACCAGCGGGCGCAGCTTGCGGAATTACTGGCTGAAGAAAACCGCAGTATGTGGAGTAGCGCCCTATACGGTATCGGCGTGGGCGACGGGGAGATCGTGGTGGTGGCCCTCTCCCAGCTCGGCAACGTGGGGGGCCAGCCCTATTGGTCATGGTACGGCTTCAACGCCCGCGTGGAGTGGTGTGCCTGCTTTGTCAGTTGGTGCGCCAACGAGTGCGGGTATCTGGACGCTGGCGTGATCCCCAGGACGGCGGGCTGTATCTCCGGCTCTAATTGGTTCAAAGACCGGGGACTATGGCAGGACAACAGCTATGAGCCACGCCCCGGCAACATCATCTACTTTGATTGGGACAACAAGGGCAACTCCGGCCCCCAGGACGGCCTTGCCGACCATGTGGGCATCGTGGAGAAAGTAGAAAACGGAATGGTCTACACCGTGGAGGGCAACTCCGGCGATAGCTGCCGGGAAAACCGCTACGCCATAGACCATTATGAGATTTACGGGTACGGAACACCAGCCTACTGAAACGGCCAGCCGTCAGGATTGACGGCTGGTACATACTTGCATTGTGCAGATTGTGGCGCTATACTATCGTTAAGTATTGGCGAAATGAGGTTTACAAATGTACGATGTAATTGTTATCGGTGCTGGCCCTGCCGGAAGTACCGCCGCAAAGATACTGGCTGAAAGAGGGCTTCACGTCCTGCTGGTAGAACGGCACAAACTCCCCCGCTATAAATCATGCTCTGGCGTCCTGATCCAGAAGTCAATGGACTTGGTGCGGCGCTACTATGGACAGGATGTGCCGCTGTCCGCAACGTGTACTCCGGTGGAAAATCGGGGCATGATCTTCACGGATGACAAGGGCCGGGAGCTTCGTTTTGAACAGGGCGGGTTGAACGTGTGGCGCAGTTCCTTTGATAACTGGCTAACGGAACAGGCGGCAGCATCCGGCGCGGAAGTCCGGGACGACACCAGCGCCATCTCCTGTGAGGAACAGCCCGCTTCAATCTCCGTCACGCTGCGGGGAGAATCATCCTGCACAGAGCAGGCCAGATACGTCATTGACTGCGAAGGCGCCACTGGCGTACTAAAGCGGCAGATACTCGGAAACAGCCGGGATTTCATCACAACTTTTCAGACCTTCAACCGGGGAACGATTCAGTTAGACCCGCACTACTTCTACGCCTACTTACAGCCGGAGTTGTCCGAGTATGACGCATGGTTCAATGTGAAAGATGAAATGCTGGTGCTGGGTGTTTCAGTCAAGAACACCAGCAGGATCAAGCAGTTCTATCAGCGGTTCATCTCCTACATGGAAACCCACCACGGCTTGCAAATCGGGCAGCAGGTCAAGGCGGAAAAATGGCTGATGCCCCATATCCGGCCCGGTTGCTCCGTCACCTATGGACAGGGCCGGGTGCTGTTCGCCGGTGAGATCGCCGGTTTCCTCAATCCGATGGGCGAGGGGATTTCGGCGGGGATGGAGAGCGGCTACTGCGTGGCCCAGGCCATAGCAAATCACTTTGACGCTTTGGATATGATTTATGCAGATTACCAACGGGACACCCAGCAGCTAAAGTCTTACATGGGGTGCCAATGGAATTTTGTTGGGCGAATGGCCGTTACATTTTCAGAAATGATTACATAAATCGAATATTCTTCTGCAACATCTTAATGCCTTTTTGCGTCTATATTTGTGAGGGAATTCAATATATCTGTTTGGAGGTATGACAATGAAGAAGTTCCGCTTTAATCTGCTCATACTTTTAGCCTTATTCTGCATCCTTTTTTCATTGGCAAGTTGCGGTGCAAAAACTGTGACATGGAATGGAGATACAGAATATTATGCCCATGTTAACATGGTGGTCGATGAAACAAATCTATATGAGTATGTTGGCGCAGTAGATTATGTATTTGTGGGAACGGTAGAGGAGATCGTCAAAAACATAGTACCTGATGAGCCAGACAGTTCTGACGCAGATCTCAGTGTATATAAGATTAGAGTAGATGAAAACCTCAAAGGAGAGCTTACTGAAAACATTGAATGTTCTAAGCATGGAGGCTTCAAAAAAGACGGAACAATGATGCTGATTTTTTCAGATCGGAGCAAGGACACAGGGCTTCCAGAAAGCGGGAATAAATACATTTTTCTGGCATATGCTCAACCAGATGGCAGTTTAACACTGTCGGAGTTTTTTGATAATCGCCAGTACAGTGAGGATTTGTTTCAAGAATATTTAGACTATTGTAGCAACGAGGTTTTATTTGACAGAACACGATTTGTTTCAAGTTATGATAAGAGCCAAGCCAATAGCTAAATTCTATGTTGGGCGGATGGCCGATACATTTTCGGATATGATTATCTGAATGAAAGGTGCGGGGACAAAACGTAAATGAGTTTTGTCCCCTGCACTTTATTTTTTGAAAAAATGTGACGTGCCGTAGAGGTTTCCTGTCTATATGGGTGAAGGGCCTTATCGCAAGGGAAAGGAGGTTCGTGTGGAGGATAAGCAAATTATAGATTTGTATTGGGCGCGCGCCGAAACTGCTATATCCGAAACTGCGAAGAAGTACGGGAGGTACTGCCATTCTATCGCATTTAATATCCTGCACAGCCATGAGGATAGCGAGGAATGTGTGAATGATACGTTTTTCAACGCTTGGAGGGCAATACCGCCCCAGCGTCCGAGTAAATTTGCGGCTTTTCTTGGAACGATCACCCGGCATCTATCGCTAAACAGGTGGGAGCAATACAGCGCAGAAAAACGCGGTTGCGGACAGGTGCCGCTTGTGCTGGAAGAACTGAACGATTGTATCCCAGCTTCCGAAAATGTGGAACAGGTTGTCGATGATCTTGCTTTGACAGAACTGCTCAATCGGTTCCTGGGTACTCTTTCAACGGACAGTCGAAAAATCTTCATGCGTAGATATTGGTATATGAACACAGTCAAAGAAATTGCGAAAGGCTATTCAATGAGTGAGAGCAAAGTAAAGATGTCTTTGCTCCGCTCCCGGAACGAACTGAAACAATTATTGGAGAAAGAAGGTTTTGATCTATGAAAGAAAAGCGTTTGTTAAAAGCCCTGGGCCAAGTGGATGCGGATTACATCGAAGAAGCCTCAGCCACTCAACAGGCGAAAAGGCCCAGTTGGTTGAAACGGGGGGCCATCGCAGCTTGTTTATGCGTAGCTTTGTTAGCCGGAGTGCTTTTCAAAATTCCTGGTTCAGACGTTACCATTGCGCCGGGCTTTTTGGTAGTCACAGCGTATGCCGCTTCATCAGATGAAGAAATAACCATGCAGGAAGGTATAGAGTTGCCAACAGATTATAAGTGGAGCCTTGCTATGAGCAGCCGACCGGGACTTCCATTGAAACTATCCGCTACGGAATACGACGATTTAAGTTTTGAAGTATCAGTTGATGGCGGGACATTGCTTTTTTGGGAGAGTAACAAAATAACATATTTAGGCTCGTCGTTCAACACTGGAAATGATACTACTGTATATTGGACTAACCTATCGCGAACAGGCGAGAGCGATTTTGAACGGTATATGGGAACTACGGCATATATCAATATCGTAATTTACGAGGGAGATAACATTGTTGGATATGCTGTTGTTGAAATATACACAAATGACCTTGAAAATGAACCTGCACAGACTTACTCTGCCAAGTTGCTCAAGTCAGTATCTTTCCCAAAAGCTAATGGGGAATATCAAAAGATAACCGCTGAACATGTAGCGACGGAAATGGAACAAATCAAAAACGAAACACAAGCCGGACAGAGGTGGTAGGGGCCGATGTTACCGACCAGAGCGGCAACGAGCATCTTGGCGTTATCGAATTTCCTGTGCCGATCCTGTGGGGTTCACCGGAGATTATCAAGCAGATTAGGATGGTATTACTAAGAGAGACTACCGCAGAATGTTCTATAAATAGAGTGAACGGACAAGGCCCAACCGAGCCTTGTCCGCTTACTTTTTTGAGCGGGATAATTACAACATCGCTCCGCCACCCCAAACTTGGGGCTGTGTGATCGCCAGAACAGTTTCGGTGGGAATACCAGCAATCTCGCTGCCGAAAATCTCCCGCAGGTTCCCGCCCGTCAGCATGGAGGCAAGCTGGGATTTTGCCGCAGCGGAAGCGGCCAGTTGAGATGCTTGTATGTGGCGCTCAATCTGTTTTTCCACCGCCAACTTCATAAACTCGGCGTGGCGGGCCATACGCAAATCCCACCAGCTTTCCTCATCATCAGAGCCGCTTTTGGAGTAGGTGATCTCGCCGCCCGCGCTGGAGGAGCAGGCGTTGCAGATATTCCCGTCCTCCCCGATGGCAACGGCCTGGGACATATCCCAGGTACTACCGGGCATAATGGCCTCGTTCCGCGCAACGTCAAAGGCAAACCATGTGTCGATCTTCGCAAAAATCTCCTGGGCGTAGGCCGGGTCTTGCTCCATGCGCTCCTGCACCTTGGGATGAATGACCACGGCTTTGCTCCCAGGTGGGACGTTGCCCAGGGCGTGAATCTCCTTGGGAGCGGTAAACCTGCCGTCAATGGAGCCGTAGAAAGGATTAGCCCCGGTGGGTTGCCAATTTTCCAGCGTTTCTTTTGCTTTGTCCCCGTCCTGGTACAACAGGTAATGAGGGTAGTCGTTCCTGGTGCGCCAATAGCCGCTGCTGGCGTCAAAAACGTGGTAGTGGATGTTGGGATACTTGGCTTTCAGCATGGTTTCCAGGGAAGGGGCCTCTATCGCCTCCGTTCCTGCGGCCTGCATCTGTCCGCCGGAGCGAACCGCCAAATCCATCATCAGGCTGGTGGGCATCGCCGCCATGCCTGCCAGACCGCCCAGGCCGGTGGTGAATGTGTCGGCCCTGCTTCTGCTGGCCTGTGCCGCCATATCCATGAAGCTGCTGCCCTGCGTCCCGGTCTGCTTTGTTTCACGGGCCTTTGTGGGGGCGCTGTATGTCTGTGTCCCATAACTCGGTTGAATCGTATTGCTCATTGTATCACCCTTCCTGTTTCATTACATATTGAGGAAAAACATATTTGCTCCTGCCGGTAAAGAAATCTCCGGCGTGACGGTAGGTGCAGATACCATCCGCGTTTTCAGCAGATCACCGATATTGGAAAAAGATTTTTCCAATGCCTCCGCCGCTGCGGTACGCTCCCACATGGCCCTGCGCTGTGCCGCGGCTGCTGCCGCCTGTTCCTGATACTGCCGCTGCTGTTCCGCTTTTTTCTTTGCCTTTTCTGCGTTGATCCTGTTTACCTCGGCCACGCGCTCCGGGGAATCGCTGCACCCACAAATATAAGTCACGGTTCCGTCCTCATGGACTACCACTCCGCAAGGCTCAAAAACCAAGCCCTGTGCGGCACAAATCGCATTTCCTTGGGGAATAACAGTGTTGAAAAAATAGTCGATTTTTTGCTCATAATAAAGTGCTTTTTTCACGTCACCCGCCATTTCCTCCAAAATATTGGGGGCGATTACAACATCGTTGCCGCTCATGCGCTTGCCCGCTTTTTCGAGACTTGCCTGATCCTTCCCAATGCTCTCGATTGTCACCCGCCCATATTTCTTTTTCAAATGCTCCAGATAGGCGTCAACATTCGACGCTTCATCCGTTTCGGAAACTTCCGGCTTACCACTGATTTCCAGTACATCAGCCGTGCCTCTGCCAACCCTCGAAGCCATATCCAGAAAACTGGAAGTCCGCGCCGCCGCACTCCGAACGGTGCGGTTTTCGGGCAGAGGGCTATACATCCTGTTTAAATATCTACAATCAATCATGCCGCTCATAAACTGCTCCTTTCCTGCAATAGAACCGTTGCGAAAAATTCCTGCTGAACTGCTTTCAGCTCCAATTCTCCCATATACTTCTCCGCCTCCCGGCGCACGTTGGCAAGGCCGATCCCGTGCATGGAGGCGTCCTCCTGTTTCGTTGTGACAGGCAAGCCGTCCTGTCCGAATACCACCTCATCCGCGAAAGAGTTTTTGACCTCTATCAGAAAGAAACGTCCTTTTCTTGTTCCAGTCAGTACAATAAACCGTTCATCCTCGCCCACCTTCTCACAAGCCTCCACCGCGTTTTGCAGCAGATTTTGAAGGATGATACCCACATCAAAGGCATCATAGGCTCCCGGATCGGGGTAATGGAACTCCACCTGGAAACGGATGCCCAGGTCAAGACTCCGCCGCCGAATTTCGTTGACGATCACATCCGTGACCGGGTTGCCCGTTTGGAGCGTCAGCTCAAAGCCGCTCATGCTCTCGTTCATTTTGGCGATATAGTCCTCCAGGCTGGCATATTCGCCGCTCTGCGCCAGACCCTTGATGTTGGTCAGATGGCCCCGCATCTCGTGTTTCAGCCCACGGATGCGGGCGTAGAACTGTTCCGCCTCATGGATACGCGCCCGGATCGCCTGTGTCTGCTGGTACTCCATATAGTGTGCGGCCTGTTCCTCCCGGAGCGCGGCCATACTTTGCTGAAAAGCGATGGTCAGATAGGCCCCGGTGTAGAACAGCAGGGCCAGTACCGGCACTACCGCCAAAAACGCCGGGTGGCGCTCGTAGAGCTGGAGCAGAACGCCGTCCTTGAACTCAATCAGCAGCCGGGAGATTACCTGTCCGAACAGAATCCCCGCTGTTGGCACCAGGGAGAGATAGCACAGCTCCCGCCAATGGAGCGTCATTTTCTGCTTTCGCATTTGACGCTGGAGGGCATAGAGCATGACGGCCAGCATGGAGGCATGGGACAGCAGGAACAGCACAACCAGCAGGGCGGCGCGGAGAAAGACCGCCTCTGGCGGTTCCAGGCGGTAGGGGACTGACCGCTCCACGATGAAATACAGACTTTGCACCATCAGGCCGCTGGAAATTCTGGCGTTGAAATAGAGCAGTGTCAGAAGGAACACGGACGGCTTTCCCAGGCCGATCCACTTGGATACCACCAGCAGAATTGCCATCAGGATCAGCCCAAAAGAGCCTTGGGGCAACGCCGCCCGATTGCAGACGATCTCAAACAGAATGTAGACGAAAAAAACAAGGAATAGCCCGCACCGCCGTTTGTCCTGGGGAACGAAAGGCCGGAAGAAGGCGGTGAGCAGGGCAGCGTATGTTAATCCCACCCCAGCGGAAAACACCTGGTTGAATATCCGAAACCCTGTCTCGCTCATAGGCCAGCCCCCCTTTTCACAAAGCGGAGGTAGGCTTTCACGAAGTCCTGGTACTTGTATTTGGAGATCAACAGCTTTTCTCCGTTGGTCAGCGTCAGCTCCGTCTTGCTGTACCCCTCCACATAGGCGAGATTGACAAGATACCCCTTGTGGACACGGAAGAACTGATCGCCCAGCTCCGCTTCCAAGTCCCGGATTTTCGCGTAGCAGGAAAATTCCCCATCTTTCAGACGCAGCATAACCTTGTGATTACTGCTTTCGATGTAGTAAATGCTGTCCAGCGGTACGGTTCGGCTTGTGCCAGCAGATTGAAGCGTGAGCGCGTGGGAAAGCTGCGGCTGAACACGGCCCGCCTCGATCTGTTTCACAGCACGGGCAAAGACCTGGGCAAACTTTTCCTCGTCCACCGGCTTCAGCAGATATTGGAACGCCCCCACGTCAAAGGCGTCGAACACATACCGCTCATAGCCGGTCACAAAGATAATGACCGGTTGTGCGGCAGAATTGCTCTCCCTGATCTGACGGGCCAGCGCCATGCCGTCCAATCCGGCAGCGTTCAGCTCAATGTCCAGAAAGAGCAGGTCAACTCCCCGGTGGTCTGCGAGACAGTCACCGGCAGAAGCGTACTCCACGACCTCACAGGGGCAGTCCTGCACCCGGATCAGGGACGCGAGGTAGGCGCGGGTGGGGGCTTCATCATCACAAATTGCTATTCTTATCATGGCGATATTCCTCTACCTGTTTATTCGTTCAAATGGCTGTCAGGGTAAGCCCGGTTGACGTGACTGGACGGTTTAATAGCGTAACTGGACAGCACAGCTTATCTCTGACATTATATCATAAATCATTACGCCGTCCCAAACCTGGAACGGCGTAACGATAGGAAATTTCCCCAAAAGCGCAAAAAATAGAAGCCGCTCTGCGTTCTCGCAAAGCGACCTCTATTCGTTTTCAATAGCCCCATCTAATGCTCCCTCAATGACCGGCAGATGTTCTTCTGGACATATCATCACCTTGCGGCTGATGCGTTGGCGCTGGTCGTTTTCCTCCCCTGCGGCAAGCTGGTTGAAATATTACTCCTCCGCCGAAAGATAGGAAAGAAGCGGATGGAGGAAAAAACGAATAACCCGAGAGGGATTATGCTGGAGCCGACGCATAAATGAATGAATGTTATGAGAGATATCCTG
>NZ_JAWXXL010000039.1:0-33018 GCF_034334985.1 Acutalibacter intestini
TGCTTAGTCACCAGTCCGTTGATGAATTTTTCGTATAGCGACCGCTTGAACTCTTTCGCCTTATCTAGCTGTACCTCGTTCTTGAGTATTTGCGCTGTGTAACCGGCCACAAGCTCCCGGTTGATTTGCTCCTCGCCCATGCTGTCCAGCAACTTGTCCAGGGCAATCACACTCTGAATATGACCTTGCAGGCTCTCCAAAACGCAGGCGGTCAGCGCGTCCTCCCGTACCATGACAGGATTCTCACATCCTCTCTTGCGCCCGGTGGGGCAGTAATAATAGATGTACTGATTCCTGCCGGACTTGGCAATCTTGCGGGTCATGGGACCGCCGCAGCAGCCGCAGATCAGCAAGCCGGAAAACAGGTATACCTCGCTGCCGTCCGGGGCTGTGCGGGTGTCCAGAGAGAGGATTTTTTGCACCAGGTCGAAGTTCCGGCGGGGAATGATGGGATCATGGGCATCCTCTGTGCGCACCCATTCCTCTGCTGGCTTACTGATAATATTTTTTAGCTTATGATTGTAGGTTTCCTGCTTGCCCTGCAAGAGAACGCCGGTGTAGGTTTCGTCCTGCAAAATACGCAGGACCGTTTTTGCCGACCACTTGGCCCCAGGCACGTCCGCGAAGCCGCCGGTAGGGTGGGGCAGGCCCCGGCTGACCTTGTACTGAGAGGGGGAGAGGATCCCTAGCCGGTTCAACTCCGTGGCAATGCGCTTTGCGCTGGCTCCGTCGATTTTGCGACGGTAGATGTCCCGCACCACACGGGCAGCGTCCTCATCGATTACAAGCTGGTTACGGTTCTCCAGGTTTTTCTGGTAACCGAAAATGGGGCAGGCTCCCACATAGTCGCCCTTTTCCCGTTTGGCCTGGAGAGCGCTCCGGGTCTTGACGGAAATATCGTGGCAGTAGGCATCGTTAATCATGTTCTTCAGCCCGATGGTGAGGTCATCCCCGGCTTGCTGGTTTGTGGTGTCGATGTTGTCATTTATGGAGATAAAACGCACCCCATAGGCCGGGAAGATTTGTTGCAGATACCGACCGGTGTCAATGTATTCCCGGCCCAGGCGGGATAAGTCTTTTACAATTACACAGTTGACTTTTCCCGCCTTGATGTCCTCCATCATTTCGAGAAATGCGGGCCGGTTGAACAGAACACCGCTGTACCCATCGTCCACCCGCTCAGAAACAATCTCAATATCTGTGTGGGTGGCAACGTAGTCTTGGATAAGTTTTTTCTGGTTCTGTATGCTGTCGCTTTCCTCTGTGCGGTCAGCCGTGTAGGACAGCCGCAGATATGCGTCGGCCTTATAAACAGACAAAAAAATCACTCCTTTTGCTTTGCGGACTTTCCCGGCAAAATCAAAGGGTGATTCGGATTTGTCTTTTTAATTCTTTTTTCCGACATCAGTATAGCACACAACTTTTGGGAAAGTCAACAGCTTTTTATAGTAATATTTGTTTCAGGCAGTCCTCAAGGGTCGGCCCGTCTTTGGCGAACCGGGCGTGGACGGTGAAAGCGCCGCATTTGAAACAGTATGGGTTTCTAATTTGGCGCAGGTATTCTTTGATTCGTTCGTCCTTTGGCAGGCTGGGGTCAACGTGAACGTCACGAATATCCACCAAAGGCTCGGTGGCTTGTAAATTTTGAATCAACGGAAACACCTCCCTCAGAATTTTAGCGGCAGGGCATGGTTCCTGCTGCTGCCGTTATACATCTTCCACACCTCAAAGATATACCTCTGCGGCGCGGGGAGTGCGTCCCCGGCGGCTTTGGCGCTGCGGTAAATGTACATAGGGTCGAACCGCTGGCAGCGGCTGACAAGGCGTTTGGGCTCGTACTCATCGTGGTACATATCCACAAACCCTATCACCCCTTGGATGGTTTCGGTCCTCATGGAATCCTTATGTCCCTTCCAGGCGGCGGTGATCAGGCAGAGGGCTTCCGTATAGATTTCATCGCCTACGCTCTGGAACAGCCGGTAAGCGGCGGATACACAGCCGATACGATTCTTCCCCCTAGCCTGGTCGTAGGAGAGCCGCAGGCCGGCGCTGGAGGTAGATTTCACAAAGGCGGTGGCGGTCTTTTCACCGGCAAACACCAGCGCGCGAATCTTTGCTCCGGGGTAGACCTTGGCCGCAAACCCAGTCTGCTGGGCGAACAGTAGGGCCTCATCCTGCGCGGTCAGGCCCGTGTAGACCTTGCAGAGGATGGGCAGGTCCTCACCGTCGTTCTGTAATATCCGGGCTGCTGCGGTATGCTGCCCGTCGAAAACATAGAATCCTCCGTCCCGGGCGCTGACCTTCGGCTCGTTGGCAACCCGCTCGTCAAAGTTTTCGGCAATCTCCCGGACACGGGCATGGTTCAAGGTCCGCTGGTACAGTTCACGGGGAATCAGCAGCTCCGAACTGTCGATGTACATCTCCTTATACAATTTTTCTGGCTTCATAATCCCATTCATATCGTTTCCCTCCTTCAATCTGTGAAATATAATTCTTCAAATCCTGCAATGTAGCTGTCACCTGTTTCCGAAAGTCCTCATTGGAAACAAGCTGCGGCCACTGGTCAAAGGTATCGTCAAAGTCCTGCAATACTTTTGTGACCATCCACTCAAACTGCTTGACCGCCTTTTGCGGGGTCATGCCGGGCTTCTCCTTCACCATGTCCTGTGATATCTTTCTTACAAGAGCCGCTGATTTTCTGTCCGGCTTTACAGACCCAGGGCAGAAAATCTTATCCATAATGGACCGGCGCTCCCCGGGCGAAGCCTGGGCTATGGTTCGCATTTCCTGTTGGGTGGGCTTTATCTTCCCCGAGAGGACCTCCTGACGAAAACCCGGAGCCACTTCCTCGGCGGCGGTTATGCCTTTGGAATACTGGCTGGCACACTTCACATATGATTCTGTTACTCCAGCGTCTTTCGCTACTTTCTTTCTGGATTTGTGATCCGGAATCAAGGGGCAGTTTTGCCCCTTGATTTTGCTTCACCGCTCTTTCTGTCCCCGCCATGCGCCATCTTCTCGGCCTGATATTGTTCTCCAATCAGAACTTTTTTCTGGATCGGTGTAAGATTTCGCCGCCCAAGCTGATTTTTGCAGATCCAGGAAATGGCTTCATAACGGTTATCAAAGTCTTTCTCATGGACAGTGAAAGGAATATTTGGATTCTCCCGTAGGATTTTGTAACGGTTATGGCCGTCCACGATGGTGCCGTTCCAGACAATGATAGGCATGAGGACAGATCCCTCAGAGAGAATATTCCCTTTTAACTGCCGGAACTCATCTTCTGTTAATGGAGGTATTTTGCTTTCATACTCCGGGTCTACCCGCAGTTCCATGATCGTCACGGCGCGCCCACCTCCAGGGGAAGATAATCGCCATCGTCCAGGTAAAAAACGGACCGCAGAGCGGCATCGACTTCCTCCATCTGCCTGGGGGTAAGCCTACCGGCCTTTTTCCGCAACCGGCGCTTGTCAATGGGATGGGGTGTTTCCAGTTGGAATACCGACATTCCGGACAGTCCTCCATTATCATCTATGGCCACATGGGTGGGCAGGGAAGATGCCTTAACGGTGCGCCGCGCATCCGCGACTATCACCGAGGGTGTATCGTAAACGCCCTGGTCGGTTAGCAGGACGAGGACGGGCTGCATACCCTCCATAGTACCTGTGAAAATATTGCTCATGTCGGCGTAGCAAATTTCGCCGCGATAGAACTCGTGGTATTTCTGATTCATAATATCTTGCTCCTCTATGTCAATATCTCTACGTCTTAGAAATTCATCAGGCGGCGGTTTGCGAAACCGCTCCATAGGGGTTTAACCTCCCCGCCTTCTTTATGGCCGGGCCGCGAGTTACGGAAGTATCATTATCCCTGTGCGTTGTCATCGCCTAGGTGGGAGCAGCCCGCCTTTCGCAGGAGGATGTATCGCTCACCCATACGGGGTTATGGCGCTCCAGCCTGTTTAGCTTTGCAATTTGCGTACACACAGGAATGTACCTGATGAATGGGTGTTTTGTTTTCAAGGTCCGTAGGACAACATAAGTTTAGCATGAAACTCCGGTTTTTTTTAGGCTCCAGCAGTTCCGCTTTTCCGCATATTATTTCCGGAACTCCTAGTTCCGCTTACAGTTTTTTCCATCTTTGAGGATGCTTTTGAGCATAGCTTGAGGCTCCATTTTGAATTAATTACCGGTAAGTTTCCCTAAAATGATATAATCCAGCGAAGTACCGAACAGATCCGATAGCTCTACCAACAAATCTATGGAGGCATTTTTTTCTCCGTGTTCGATATTTCTAATATGCCGGTCCGTTACATCGAGCAGACACGCTAGTTGTTCCTGTGTCACTCCATGTTCCTTGCGTAGTTTTTTGATCCTCTTTCCTGTTTCAATAGCACTGTAATTCATAATTTGTCCTTTCCCGAACACAGCGGGAAGGGACTTTTAACACCGTACAAGGCAAAAAAAGGCAAGCAAAAAGCGCCGTACAAATCAGAACAGTCATGGCATAGTAAACTCGTTACTATTACCATAACCGCTCCAACCTTGTACGGCGCTTGGCAGTCTCCACCGGCTATGCCGGTTTCTCTCCGCTTGCTCGATTAAAAGTTGTAGGGTTTATATTTATCTGTGTTGACGATGGTTGTAAAGGCCATCGTACTTTTTACGGAAGTCAGTCCGCCGGAAATATCCTAAATTGACCGGGTACTCCTCCTTACATTTCCTGCAATGGACCATCTTATGGCCGGTGACATCGGAAAACACCCGCTCCACGAGATAACCGCAGTAGGGGCATCTGATCTCCCGCAAGGAAAGCCCCTCTGTTTCCTGGCTGGAGAGCCGGAGCTTGTATAAAACGTCCTGGCTCACCGGGGTCTGGCAGTATGTCTGCACTGCGTTCATAGTGCCATCGCCTCGCTTCCAAGGCCGATTTCACTGACGATGTACTCAGAAATGTCATGCCTAGCCAGCAGGTGCAGTTCCCTCAGCCTGATAAGAAAGGCAGTGTAGGAAACTTCCATCGTTGCAGCCATCTTTTGTACCAGCAGTTTGTCCTCCAGGCGGAGTAGGTTGCTGCCATAGATTGGTATAAGGTTGGAAACACCAAACCTTTCCAGCACAGCGCGCACCATAAATCCTGGCATGAGCAGCGAAGCCGCCAATCTGTCTACCCGCGCCTCACGGAGACTGAGCAGTTCTTTCAACTCCTGTGGAGTATAGGCCCGCTCTCTGTCATACTCTCGATGGAACGAGGCCATTGTTACGGTTCTGTCCATGATGTAGTGTCCAACTTCATGGGCAATAGTGAATCTCCTCCGGCCCTTCTCGCCTCGGTTCAGCAGGTATTTTTCTAATACGACGGTTCCCTTCGGAAAGACCTCACGTATCGGACGCTTACCCTCCATGACCCAGAGCGGAGTTATCCCGTCTGAGATAAAACCGATTTTGCTGGTATCAGCTTCGGCAAAACTGCGGTACTTCAAAGGAAGTCCCAGGTAGCCGACGAGAAAACTCTCGATGTCCACACTTAGCGGCAGTGATCGCCGTTGCCCGAAAAACTGGTGTATTAAACCCTCTGCTAGTTCCTCAATCTCAATGTCAGTAAAACACGAATTCAAAGGACACACCTCCTGCGGGGCTGGCTCTTGCCACAGTCACAAGCCTTTCCCGCATATAATGATAACCGCACGAGCTATCTTGTATGCTCTGCGAAATTCCTTCTATTATGATACTGCCTCCATTACAAAGCCTTGATGATGTTTCGGGCCACGCCCTGGATACTCAGAGTGCTTACATATATATCTTCATAGTTTGGGTTCTCGGGATGGAGATAATAGCAATCTCTGTCTTTATCAAAATATAAGCGTTTCAGCGTGTTCAGCCGCTCGTCTGTCAAGGCCACAACAATATCTCCCACATCCGCAGTGTTTGTCCTTTCGATTACCACCAGGTCCCCCGAGTTGATCTGTGCATCTATCATAGAATCCCCGGAGGCCCGCAGGACATAGAAATCACCGCTGCCGAACACGGAAATGGGGAGGGGGATGTATTCCTCCACCATGGCCTCCTGCTCGTTCGGTTCACCGCAGGGGATGGAGCCTACCAGGGCCGCATGGGTGACATCAGGCATCAGCTTGCGGATGTTTTCGGTGGAGATTACACCGTTTTCGTAGGTGATCATACCACGCTGGGCCATTTCTACCAAGTAGTAGTATACTGTTGACCGCCCCATACCCAATGCGCTGGCTACAGTTCCATGGGATGGTGTTTTGCCGTGTTCACGGTAATAATCTTCTGCATATTGTTTGATTTCTTCCATTAGCTTGAGATTCTTGCTGCGCATCCATGATTCTCCCCTATCGTGAGCGGTTGCTCTCGATAGATGTATCACAACATATGTTCGTTAAAATGTCAATAGAGAAAATGACACTTTGACAATCTTTATATCCGCATCTCCACAAACCATTTCCCGCAGTCCTCATAGAGATAGGTTTCCTTCCCTTTAACCTGGACAGTATAGCAGTTGGCGATTTCATAGGTAGAGAGGGTCTTCACTTTCGTTACCCTATTATAATATATTTGGTCGGAATAATCTTTCAGCCAGAAAGGCTACCCACCATCTCGTGCCTAAGCTACAATAAGAGGAGCAACTGGCTGACGTTTGTTACCTAGGGCTTCCAAGTCCGTGTGAAAGACCGTCAGCCATCCTCTTGTTGCAGCGTTCGGTTTAAGCAGATTGATCCCCAGTCCAGTGGTCCCATCTCCCGCCCATGGGCGGGAGATGGGATTTGCAGGCAGAGTTCGTGTCACCCAATAGATTGAAGATGTTTCAAAGGGTAAAAGCACCGTAACTGTCAACTGCATGGGAGAGGAAATAGTCTCACCCTTTGATGTGGATCACACCGTCAGTAAATTCAGTAAGCTGGCAAAGCTGCTGAAAAGCCTGGACGGTGAAACCCGTGTTGTTATGGAGGCGACAGGCAACTACTATCTGACTATTGCCGCCACGTTGTACAATGCTGGTATTTTCGTCTATTTGGTAAATCCTGTGCTGCTGCGCGGGTATGGTAACAGCAGCCTGAGACCAGGTAAAACAGACAAGGCTGATGCCAGAAAACTCGCCAAGTACGGTCTGGAACACTGGGCCGAATTTTGCCCTATGCTCCCCAGGAGAACACCAGGGCTCTGCTCAAGACCTGTTACCGGCAGTACCAGCAGTGCGCTAAGATCCAGACCATGCTCAAAAACAATCTGATTGCACTGCTATCTCACTCCCTTTTCACCGCTTTTCTTTTGTCTTTTCTTCTATTTCTCCTATTGACTTTTTACCACTGGACTATACAAAATCTATAGGAAAATTTTGCCAATATTAAGAGGTATGCCTCCACGATACGATGTTATACCTCAGACTCCGTTAATATCCGACGCTATTCTACAGCAGTTAGCCCATGCCGTTCCCGCATGGAGATCCTGCCCCCCACAGTCACATCAAAGGCATTGTGGATAATACGGTCCATAATGGCCTCAGAAATAGGGCTGTCGCTCTCAGGGTCAGGATTGATCACCTTGTACCAGACCTCGGGTTCGTACTGTGACAATGAATCATGAAACGGCTAGGGTGCGCAAACCGCAGGACAAGAGCCATGCTGAGAGTTCAGTCAGGTTTGCAGAAACATGGATTTGACACTTACGTTTGAAAAAAGAAAGCGCTATCTATTTACCCATAAGTGGCCATCTCCCGCATTGAAGATCCTCGCCAACTGGAAGGTTGACTTGCGGTTTTCTTCTTGACACCGACCACTTCCGGTCAAAAATCGATCATTTTCTTAATTTTCAAAACTAGCCCTAGTCACGCTTACACTTAACCCAATAGGAGAGGGAAAATCGCTAGGACAGCCTCTTTTGCATTTGAAAGGATAAGATAACTATAGAATAGAAACAAAACGAACCAGTAATTGATAATACGCGTCAGTAATTGCATTAAAGGAAGAAGCAACTTCGAAAGGTAGAGCCTTATGCTTTGTAACATAATACAAAACTCTGAGTTTTACCTTTCGAATAGCCTGGTATACTCTTTCAATCTCGGATCTGAGTGGAATTAATAACTCCAGGCCATGCTCTTCTTGTATAAATTCGAATCGAAATTTCATCATCAAAATATGTTGTTCAAAGAAGTGCAAGGGTTTGACAAGAATTTGAGGACTATGACCATCATCAAAATAATCTTTAAAGGCATTAAAAGAGCCAAAACCACATCGATATCCGTATTTAGTGTGATAAAAACCTGGAATATGAGTCTGAACAAAACTGTCATTCAAGAAATCTTGCATTTTAATTGCAATTTGCCTTAAATCCGTATGAAAATATGATTGATTCTCATACACATCAAACGATACCTTTGAAATCAAAATTCCTTTATAGTAATCTCTAAAACGATTCATTTGTGTGTAGCCTTGAACAATTTCAGAAAAAGGTATCTCCACATCAACACAACGATTTTTGAAATCAAAATAGTCAGAACAAATGAATTGAGTATCTTTATAACCGTATATTAATATTTCATGAGGCAAAGGAAATTCTTGAAAAGATGAATATGGTGAGACAAAAAAAGTATTAACGGTTAATAGTATGTAATAATCATTATCAATCAGTGTACAAAGGAAAGACGAAAGATCCTGAATTGTAACATCAATCAACCCCCTATCTAATAGTGAGCACTCCAAAAAAGGTGTATTAATCCAGACATGATGCATCATGTCTAAAAACTCGCAATGAAAAACATTGGGCTCTGTTTTATATACTATATCTATAAAGTTTTCACATAACCAAGGACGAATATTCCGGCTACTTGTAGCGATTACGGATAAGTATGAGTCAAGAGAGGGACTATATGATATAATAGGTGTTGGGAGATCTAATCGCTTTTCCATAGAATTATTATTGCTCCTTTCTTTGTGAGTGCTTATCGATAAGAGCCTGTTCAACTTGTTTGATAATTCCACCAATTGTACCAAAATTTTCGAACGAAGATAGATAATGATCTAAAGAAATTTCCAATAACTCTTCTAAACGAACTACTAATTCCATAAATGCCAGTGATTCAAAGCCTAAATCATCAAATAGATTTGTATTATCATTTAAATTTTTACTATCATTGATTTCATCTAAATTTTGTATTTCATTTAAAACTTCTCCTTATTGTTTTTCCGGAAATTGTTTTATCTATCTCATCACAGCAAATATATTGAAACGGCTGTTTGAATTTTTGTAGATGTTCTTTAGCAAACTCTTGTAGAATACTTAAGGAACACACTTTTTGATCAAGAACTACCTTTGCAACTGGAACTTCTTGATATAATGGATGAGATGCTCCATAAACATATATATCCAACACACCAGGACATTGATTTAGAGCCTGTTCAACTTCTTCGGGATAAATATTATTTCCATTGGAAATAATGATATTCCTTATTCTTCCACAGATATAAAGAAAACCATACAAAATAATATAATCCATCCAAAAAATTACCACCTTATATTCCTATTAGTATAATACAACGTTTCTATTGAAACTACAGAAACTTAATTCGTACTGGACTTTCATGTGATTAACAAAAAGATGTGGAAGATTATTCTGCGTTGTATCGCCTTTCCTCTTTGATTTGATGATGATTTCTCGTAGCACTATAAACAACATAATCCCTTTTTTTGTTGGATTCTACAAGAGTAAAAAAATCAAAATCATTAATTACTTTAATTGTCGATTCTCTTGGTCCTAAGAAAATCAAGATTACTTCTCTTGGTGATTCGATAACTGATTTCTGGATAGCTTTTAAAACATAGTGAAAGACTTTCATATGGAATGGGTTAAAAAAAAGAAATAATTTGTTCGCTCATCAACCTCAAATTCACGGGCATCACAATTAACAACATGCGAATTGCACAGAAGTTTATCTCTTGCTTTGACAACGTTAATATTGTGGGCAGCAATATCACAAAGTGTTGAATTTATTTCGACCCCGGTAACATATTTGCACCCCAGTTTCATCGCCACAACAAGAGTCCTTCCTTTTCCGCAACCAAAATCTATGAAGTGTGACTTATCATCAAATGGATACTTGCTAAAAAGTCTATATAGCTGTGAATAATGTGATGGCTCATAGTCAAAATTTAATTTTGATCGGAAGTTTGCACCCCGAAGGTTACCACATGTTTTTACATGATATCGAACATCATAGATGAAATCGCATATAAGAGAAACCAATTCACTTAATTTTATAGGGAAAGATAACTGCATATTAATCCACCTTATTTAAATTTAATATATGATGTCAATTATAGAAAAGTTAGCCACCTATTAGTATCCATCAAAATCTATTTATCCTATTGATAGAATTCAGCCTGAGTGTTCCATAGCTTTGCATATAAACCACTTCCATTTTGTAAAAGTTCTCTATGTGTACCAATTTGCATTATTTTTCCATCATCAAACACGTAAATCCGTGAACTGTCTTTACAGCTTGCAAGCCGATGGGATATCATTATTGAAGTTTTTGAATTAAGAGAACTATTAACGTATCGGAAAACTTGTTCCTCTATTCTAGGATCAAGCGCCGAAGTTGGCTCATCTAAAATATAGCATAATGGTTCTCTATACATTGCTCTAGCCAGAGCGAGTCTTTGTAATTCTCCACCTGAAACTTTTATACCTTTTTCATCAAAGTCTAAATTCATGTATGTGTATATATCATTAGGTAAATCCGTAAACCACTTTCCCAATTCAACTTTATTTAAATATTTAAGAATTTTTATTCTTTCAGGTTCACACGAAACAGCAATATTCTCACCAATTTGCAAAGAAAGAAAAGAAAAATCTTGAAATACTACTCCAAATAGTTTGTGATAATCCACCAGAGGAATATTTTGAATATCGATTCCATTTATATAGATCTGGCCACTAGTTGGAGCATATATTCTAGATAGAAGTTTCACAAAAGTCGATTTACCTGACCCGTTCTCACCAACTATAGAGATATGCTCTTTATCTTTTATCAATAGGCTCACATCATTTAATGCCCAACTATCAGCGAAAGGATATCTGAAATATACGTTCTTAAACTCAATTTGAAAACTAGATATCCCCTCGAGATTATAAAGTTGTGATTCATTCGCACAACAAATCTGTTGCTGTTTATCTTCCTGACATATGTCAAAAAGCTCTTTGTACGGACTAAAAATATCACATGAGTTGATAAAATCACCACTTAATGATAGCAACGTTGAAATTGAATCGACAAAAGTCTGAAGGCTACCAGCGTAAATAACGACGTTTCCAATGGAGATAGTTCCAGAAAGTGCACTCACTGATACTAACACAAATGATGAAAACAATGATAATGCTTTTATGAACACAACAAAGCAAGGAATGACACTTGAAATGTAATCAAGACGTTTCATTAATTTTAATCCCTTGGAAGAAGTCCACATGTTATAAAAAGAATCACCTAAATATTGTGATAAGTTGTAAAGGCGAATATCCATCCCAAACTCTAAATCTGATATCAGTTGCATGTAAATAAAACTGCCACTATTTGCAGAGTTAACCTCACGATTAAGTGATATAATTTTTTTATTAATAAATCTTTGCATATAAACTAAGATAATCACACTTAAGAAAGCCAGCAATAAAATAATAATAAATGACCAAATAGTCGAGTTGAACCCGCCAAGCCATAAAACAAATATTAGCATAACAATTGACGAAAACAGGGTAGCTACACTTTCAAAAATATCCTCAACCTCTTTAAGAAGATGTTCTACACCGCCAAGTCGCATTTTAATTTCTTCGATTTCATGTCGAAGCTTCTGAGTTTTATTGGATTCAAGTTTTGCATATGTTAAATTCATAAAAATGGATGAAACCTTCTTTTCAAATCGCAAGCAAAAGCTATTACTAAAATCATCCCGTTTTTTTCTTAGAATCGCTTGAATCATCATAATAAGTACGTTTGCAAATATCGAAATAGAAGCAAAAAAGATAGCATTAGATAATTTGTTTTCAACAATGGAATTCAAGATTAAGTTAATGGAAATATAATCAAGAAACAAAAGGCTGCTTTTACATACCGCCAACAATATCATAGTCAGCAAAAGTCGAGGAGACAGTTCTCTAATGAGTGAAAGGAAGAAAAATGAATTTTGATAGTTCTTTTCTAAATCTAGCATTTTTACACGTCCTTCTTGTAGTATTGGCTTTGAATATTATATAAATCATAATACCCGCCTTTTAAGCACATAAGCTCCTCATGCGTCCCTTTCTCTGTTATCTGACCTTTCACCAAGAACATGATTTTATCGCAAAACTGGGTTGATGCAAGTCTATGAGATACGAAGACACTACTTTTACCTCTACTTAAATCAAAATATGATTTATATAACTTGCTTTCAGCAATAGGGTCTAGATTTGATGTTGGTTCGTCAAGTAAAAGGCATGGAGAATCTTTATATAATGCTCTCGCTAACGCTAATCTTTGTTTTTCTCCTCCAGATAATTCAATACCATTGGGATCGATTATTTTTGTTAAATTATCATCAATCCGAGTAATTAATTCCTGTAGGCCTGCATCTTGTAAACATTTAACAACTGCTTTTCTGCATGTATGAGATTCATCATGCATTGAAACATTTTGACCTATTGAAAAAGGCAAAATTCTTATGTTTTGAAAAACTACAGAGAAAAATGAGTATATTTCACTGGGCGATAAGTCGGAAGAATTTATTCCATTTATAAAAATTGAACCCGATGTAGGCTGATATAATCCACAGAGGATTTTGATGAGTGTGCTTTTACCAGCACCATTCTCTCCAACTAAAGCTATTTTCTCTCCAGATATTAATTCAAAAGTGATATCTTTCAAAATATCTGGTCCTTCCTTTGTATAACGGAAAAATACATGGTCAAATCTGACAGTAATTTTAGTGTCAGAAAACGATTCATTAAAATCAGAATTATTTTCAATAATATGATGGCTTTCAATATAATTTTTAACTATAATCGCATCCTTAGATGATGATTGCAACTTTGTGACAAATTTTACTAAGCCTAAAATGTATGAAGAAAATCCTGAAATACAACCCCAATAAAAGACAAAGTCATGTGGGGCTAATCTTCCTTTACTTAGTAAAATAAATATATAAATGTATGCAATACTATTTCTTAAAAAAAATAAAACTACCTCTACCAACTCTTGGAAAAGAAGCGATTTATTTATTTGATTGACGCAATTAATTTTATCGTGAATTAGTTCTTCATAAATCCTTGATAACCAATCTTGCATCGAATATAGCTTTATATCTTTGTTCTTATTATAATCAGAAACAGAATGGTTAATATATGTTATCTTTCGATCAAGTGGGACTGTTTTATCTCGCATTCGAAACATGTAATTGTCAACTTTTCTTTGAACGCAAATAGATAAAAGAGACGTTATCATCACAGAAATCACAACTACAACACTCATTTGAGAAATAATCGAAAATAGCAGCACGAAACACATCAGGTGTTCAATAAACTTTCCAAAATTTAATAAGGTGCCAGATATGCCGGTGTTGTCATTGAAAAGAATCGTTTGAACTTCTTGAAATTCATTTTGCCCTAATTCACTCTCAGCGTTTTGATAGTCTAATTTCATGCGAACTTCAAAAATTTTTCTTAAATAGTACATCTTATTGTTTGTAAGTAAGGTGCTTTTTGACGAATTTATAAACTCGCTGCTACTTTTTGCGATTAAAAAAACAAAACAAATTATTATTGTTTTTCCAATAATTACATCAAGGCGGCTTTCTTTTAAAATTTCATCGATAACTACACTTGGAAGTAAAATAAGCAGATAGGTTACAACTAATTCAAACAATCCCTGCATAAAAAATAACAATACAATTCGCTTTTCAGTTTTCCAGGCATTCTTTATTGTATACATTATTGCCTGAAACATTTCTTCAAACATAAGTCCACTCCTTAATGCGATAACGTTGGTAAATAGTTTTATTAGGCCCTATTATAAAATTAATATTGCAAAAAAGAAGATGCTGTGTAAAAATATGGACATGGAACGCTATGAATTAACAAAAGAACTGTGGGAGCGAGTAAAACAGATACTGCAAGCCCAAAGTACAAGGAAACGAGGCTGTCCTCTGAAAGATGACAAGAACATGCTCAATGGGAGGCTTTGAATCACCCGCAACGGAGTGCAGTAGCGAGAACTGCCGGAAGTGTATGGCCCCTGGCAGTCTGTGTACGCGCGATTATCCTAATGGCGAAACAAAGGCACATTGGAGGCCATGTCTCGTGTATTGGTTGCAGATATGGAAAACCTGAATTTGGACTCTACTTGCATTAAGGTTCACGAAAGCGCCAATGGAGAGGGAAAAACGCTGGATAAGGCAATTAATTGGACGAACCAGGGGCAGGGTTTAAAACAAAGCTACACGCTATTGTGGATGGGTTGGGGAACTCGGTTGAATTCATGCTGTCAGCGGAGAATAAGCATGTGAATTAATGGAGAAGGGAGAAATCAACGGCAGCGATATATTAGAAGACCGTGCTTATGGGGCAAAACGAACAGCGCTTATATCTCAGATCATGGTGCCAGCTATGTGATTCCGCCACAAAACAATGTTTCTGAGCTGTGGCTGGTAGACTGCTGGCTGTATAAAGAGCGCCATATGATTGAGTGCTTCTTCCAAAAGTTTAAATAGATTCGTCATATTGCCACCTGGTACGACAAGTTGGATGCGTCTTTTCTTGCCTTCGTTTACCTGGCCGCTATTGCTATTATTTTGATTTAGCACTGCTTCCTCTTTTTTCAAACAAGGCCTAATGTGTTTGCTTACTTCATTCAAATAAGCCGAAAACGGTAAGATACACATGCTACAATAAACTGTATAACTTCAGTCTGCTACCTAAAAAATTATTGTTGAGAGCAACTTAAAAACACATAACTATTCACACTCTGAAGTTGCATTATTGCACAGATATAACTGATTTATTAAGAAACATCCGTCAACAATAATTGTTCAATTATAGATACAACATTATCAAATGAAATGAAAAAGTCTGGAGTCAAATATTCATCAGGGATCTCAATGCCAAACGATTCCTCTAATTCAATTATAATAGAAACAAGTTGAATTGAGTCAATCTGTTCTGAATCAATCAATTTCAAATCTCCCTCCTGCTCAAGTAACCCAAGATCGTCAAAAATATTTGCAATCTTATTTTCGATATCAATTTTTTCCATACAAATTCTCCTTTTCTTTATTGCTGTCTATAAATGATATTATTATTCTTGGCAAAATACCGTCAGCTCTATGATTGTCATTTCTCTTCGAACTCTTATATCTCAGTATAGAAATTCTTATCATCTGTCAATTTACTTAGCATTTGGTCAAAGAAATATAAGTTAGGTGGACAAAAATGCGATTTTTTACATGCGCGAAAATGACAAATAGGACGCTTTTTACATGTATAACATTTCGAATTTGGTAATATTTTCCGTCGTAACCAGGCTTCATGCTTTCGTTCATCTATCCCTTCCGAAAGGGAACCAAAACGGTTTGCATTCGTTTCCATGTCACATGTACATTTTTTTATTAGTCCGTCAGAGCTGATTACATATGCATTTCTTTTTAGGGCATAACACACAGAACCAGCAGGCCGCATCGCCGTTTCAAAAACACTATTCCTGTGCCGAATTGCTTGCTTCAAAATAACCTCTGAGTAGTCATTTTCTGAACAGAATTCTTCTCTTATTGAATCATCAATCAATTGCCCATAGTCTCCAACAACCTGCCAAAAAATACCAAATTTATCATCAGATAAAAAATTCTTCTCTAAAAACTCTGAAAATTGGCCTATTTGAGATAACATTGGTTTTGTAAAATTGGTCCGCAAGTTGAAGTGTATTGTTTTACTTTTTATCCCGTTTTTAATGTCTAGCAAATTTTGAATAATCTGATTTGCTGTTCCTTCCCCTGTTGCAAGGTATCTCTGCTGATCATGATTGTGGGGTAATCCATCTAGTGTAATTTGATATTGAGTCACATGCAACTTTTTTAATTGCTTCACAATGTCAAGAGTCAAATTATAACCATTTGTAGTCATTCCAGCATAATAAACCTTCTTGTGTGCTTTACATAAGTCAATGAGTCGTTTTGACAAGTTCTCGATAACATCAAGCGCTTCTAGTGGTTCCCCCCCAAACCAATTTACCATCAGGCCTTTTTCAAAATGAATTTTTTTCTCTACAAATTCACACAGCTGCTCTTGTATAGCATCCGGCATTTTTCCTCTTAAAAAATTTTCATAACAGTAAGAGCACCTAAAGTTACATTGTTCTGTGGGTAAAATTGTTAGATACAAAAAATCATCAAAGAGCTGTTCTTCTTCAAGTTTTGCCATTTCTTGAAATTCATCTAAAGACAAGTCTATTAGAAACTGCAATGCATACAAACTCGTTTGCAAATCATCATCTTTATTTAACGCTTGCGGGGCTTGATTCAAAAGCATTGCTTTTGCCCGCATTGCTCTATTGCCATATATGCGAACAGCTTTTCCTGTTTTGGTATTGTACAAGGCAACTCCGTCGCTTTTGTTAATTAACTCATTATAAAATGAAGGCTTGACAAGATTTCTTTTCACAATAATCACCCTTTTAGTATGTTTTTTGCTCAAGCTAATTGATAATAATCAGACTGCAATAAGCAATTGAATGTAACAGAATCTCTTATCGAATTATCACAATTTGCATAGCATGGAAAACAAACAGATTTATTTTTACAAAACACGCATGAATCAGAATACATATTTAATAAATCGTTAGATGTGCCATTTCGACATGCCTGTCTAAACTTTAAAAGAGTCAAGTCATTCGCCCAATATGACTTGATATCTTTCTCATCTTTGGCATATTGCGCAAGATGTGGACATGGTAAAAGTTTTCCCTGAACGTCAATTGCCATATGAAATCGTCCTGCTTTACAAGCCTTATCTATGATTGAAATTGATCTCCCATATAAAAGTAGGCGTAACTCGTTATAGCAACTTTCAACTGATACATAGTCATCATATTTTTCACATACTTCTTTCAAATACTGTGTGTCTTCAATTGTCATCGGATGAGAGAGTTGGCCGTCATAATTACGCTTATTTGATAAAATGTCGATTCGCTTAACCCCCATTTCCTTAGCAATGATAATTAAATTTTCTAAATCATGAACGTTGGAATGGTTGGCAACCCAATTTATCACACAAAGCATATTCATTTGGTGAGCAATATCAATTGCTTTGATGGAGTAATTGAAACCATCACGTGTTTCTGAATGAATTGACTCTGTGGAACCATTTAAAGAGACATGAAGTGTATCTAAACCAGCTTGTTTCAATTCTCCAGCGTAGGATAAAGAAAAAGTTTTCCCTGATGTCGACATTCTTATATAAAACCCCTTCGCGTGAGCATATCTTATCGCAGGTATTAGATATGAATATAGCAGAGGATCCCCTCCGCTGAATTGTATAGCAGGCGTTCCCAATTCCGCTAGTTGATCAAGATACCTGCACAATAAGATAAAATCAATTTCTTTTAAGCCATCACTTTTTTTGAAACAAAATTTGCAGTTCAAATCGCACTTTTCTGTTACTTCAATATTGACGTTGATTGGTGATATATAACAATTCTTTTTTCTGTTGTACATCATCAAAGTTCGCCTCACATATCTTAAGCTTATTTATCGCCATTTTAATGATTACGAGAAAAAATTTATGATACAATCAAGCAGTTTGTTTTTAGTTAATACTTCTACAAAGTCAAAAATTGGGGCGTTTACAGCACTTAAAACTTCGTTTTTGAACGCAACATATCTATTCGTTCCCACAACATCTTTGTCAACATTTATTGAACCGAGTTTTGGTATTTTTCAATGGGATAAATCACTATTCCAAGGCATGTGGTTGAAAACATATTCTCAATCGCTAACTTAGTTTTAAGTATATATGATACATCATCGTGCGGATTCACAACTAAAAAAAAACGCGTCGGGTTGTGTCCCATATAAAAACTCTTGCTGGCGTAAAGGATAAGCTGCGAGATTATATGTACTATAGGGAATTGAGTTTGACTGTGTACCAACTATGCATATATCAACACATTTACGATCTAAATCATGCATCAGTTCATTTAGAAGCATAATTCTTTCAAACCCATCAATATTCACAGTTGAATGATATCCATCCGGAAAAGTGTAATCCATTCCGAAACAGTAAGCAGAAGGTTCAGAACCAATTTGTCCCACTTTGAAACCTGCTTTTAATAACTGTTCTCTCAACGCAAGTTGTACAGTAAATTTTCCTTGACTTGAACTAGTCCCTACCACAGCAACGACAGGGGTTATTATTTCATGCAATTTGCCAAATCTTCCTTTAGGAATACTTTGTTTATCTATATGTGGATAAAAGAAATCTTTACTATCACCGCCAAGGGAATCGATAAATGTACTATATAGAGATAAATCGTCGAAAGAATACATCTTCTTGTGATGCATACAACATTTTTCAATTAGTAATTTAAGAACATCGCACTTATATCGCCATGAAATATCGTCTAAATGACCGGCAATAATCACATCAAATTCGTCTGATTGCCAGGGTATTGTTTCAAAATTCTTTATTAATCTGTTGTTAATAGACTTATATGTAAGAAATCTTGAAACATTTTGCCCAATACGTCCAAAATGTTTTAAATCAAAAACATTTGTCACAGAAAAAACTAATTCTGTTTCATACGCTAACAAGCTATGAATTTCTTTAGCAAAAGGGAAAAAAATCGCTTTCGCGCCATCCAGCCATGATGGGCGTTCTTCAACTGGAGAAGAATTGTCAAAATTGTACTGCGTCAGAGAGATTTTTTTAAGCGTAGTTTCAATATTTGTTGTAGGAGTAGAATCTTTTAACAAAGTTATGATTTTGTTTGTTACATTTGCACAAGCAAAGCTGTTTCCACTAATGACTGTATGGTCAGGGTTAGGCCAAATAACTTTTTGCGAACACCCAAATCCACGTAGATTGACACAAGAACTCTGTATATATTCTATTTCACTTTTACCGCTTACATTAGGTGAAGAGTCAACACCAAGAACACATGGAAAAAAAGCCGGGTAAGATATAGCTCCTTCATTATCGTAGGCAGCAACTAGAATAGTCCCGCAATCCCTCAGTGATTTGCATACTCTCTCAAGTTCAAGCAGTTCTGAAAAATCATCCACATGAGTTAATCCAAAACTCATATTAATAATATCAAATCTTATTTTCATTTCTAGAACATAATGCAAAGCATCAATTAACTGGTTTGCACTACATTTAAAAGTGTCATCAAATAGTTTGATAACATATAATTCGACACTCAATTGGTTCCGGACAATTAACCCTGCTACCGCAGTTCCATGCCCAATATTATCTTCAAGGTCGCTAATGTGATTTTGTCCATTGTACCCCGTAGGATAAATCTTTAAAGATGAAAGTGCTTTATGGTTTGTGATGCCTGAATCAATTAATAATACTTTCATGTTTTGTCTCCTAAATACTCATGCTGAAACATCCGATTCATATACCGCATAGAAACTGTGTAAAGCCAGATTAATCGCATAGCGCTCAGAGATTAATCACACGCTCCTCCATATTTTAGGCTTAATTTGGCTGAAATTGAGTTCGACACTCTTTCCAGGCAGTATTCATCCTAACCGTTTTTTTCGGTTGAGTCTATGGCTCGTTAAGTCAACGAATGGATTCTTCACAAAAACGCTGCTAGTATACAGGACTTTATCATAAACCTTTATACCATGTGAAATGATTATAACAGACGCAGAGCGGCGAAGAAAAGAATCCCCGCCACTCTGCGAAATTTTTACCAGCAACAGTTACAATTTTCCCCAGAAACGTATAGCCTAATATCAGCCTTGCGCTTCAAAGGCTTTCTCAATTTTTTCATGACAAAACACACCTCCTAGAAAAAATATCACCAGCAACAATTACAATTTTCGCCAGTACTTGCTGTGTACAATAGCACCTTGTTTCTGTTAATATTTTTTGATGGCTTTTTCAATCTCAACAGAAGCACCTCCTATCTACAGACTGTAATGCAACAATTTTTCGTTTTGTAATGCACTAACTTTTTGATTTATTATACCTATATTATACCATTCTTGTCAATCGTCGCTTTTACTTAACTTCTCAGTTTCTTTTTGTTTAAATATACCATGAGTGAGCACTGGGCCAGATGAAAATTTGCGAAGTCGACAAATAGGCAGACCCTACGTCCCTTAAAAATAGACAATGATATCCAAACTCCTTCACACTTCCTGTTTGGGGGATTTCTTTTGTGGATGCGTCGGATTTTTGGCAATTCTATAGTTTGTCCTTGACAATGGGAACATTTTATACTTAACTAGCTTTGGGTTATAATTGGGTTTGTTGACAAAGTCGACTCTTGAAAAAAGATGCACAAAATTAAGCGGTGAAATGAGGTTATTCAAAGGAAGGGATCGTCTTTTTCCACCTATTTCTTTGTACGTTTTGCCAACGAGCGTTTTTCGTTTAGGACTTTGTCAACAGACCCATAATTTCCCCAAATTATCAATTTCGTTAATGAGGCCTACTACAATGTAATCAGGTTGGCAAGAGAAATTCATTTTTTCAGAAAAGCCTATTCTGCGGCCAAGCCAGCTCCGCAAAGTTTTGCCCCCCAATCCCAGCGTCCCCATTGTGATAGAGCGCCAAATGAAGGTGCGGTCCGGTGGAGTTACCTGTGTTGCCAATATACCCAATAAGCTGGCCTTGTGTGACGGCTTCTCCACTCGTTACCGCCAGCGCCGATAGATGCCCATAAGCGGAAATCCATCCATCCCCATGCTCAATAAAAACGCTGTTGCCAAAAGACCACATTCCGCCTACGCCATGAGCAGGGGTCCAGCCGTCCTGCGTATAGCGCACGGTCCCAGCGGCTACCGCATAGACTGGTTCACCGTAGCAGTTGGCAAATGAAATGTCGATTCCATTGTGTCCGGGGTAGGTGTCCCAGGAATGGCCGGGGAACGGGTAGGCGAAGCGCCCATCTGCAATAGAACTGATATCGCCCATGCCGCCTGTGCTCACCTGATAGTATCTTAAAACATGGTCCACATAATCAATATCACCGTAGCCGCTCCAGCCATGGGCGGCTGCCTGCATTTGGGAGAACTCCCGGGCGTTCTTCTTGGAATACCCGTCTCGGGATAGCGCCCAGGATATGTAGCCGTTTCCGAAGTTGTAGCCTTGCAATGCCAAGCTAATGGCCGGAATATCCGTAGGCCCAGCAGCCCCGGCAAGCTGGAGATTAGCAGCTATAATGCTTGTCCCAAAGTTGATGGATTCCTCCAAGCTGACCGGAGTACCCACTGGCAGGCCCATACCTTCGGCGCATTGCATCACGTCGCCGCCCACATCGGCCACCCGGCCCCCGGATTCCTGCATGATAACGGCAGCAACTAGAGGCGCATACTCCGGGATTCCATTCGCCTGACACGCCGCGCTGATCTGCGGCATGAGGGCCAGTACATCATCAGACAGTCCCACATTTCGGGCCGAGCCGCCGCCCCGCAGCGCTCCTACAATCGCGGCGATTATCAGTAAAGGTATAAGAAAAAGCGCCGCCAGCGCTCCCAAGGATGATGAACTGTGGGAGGCGCTGGCGGCTATGCTCTCTACGGTTTCTTTGATCTTCGCTGCAGCTTTCTCTGGGGCCTGGATTACTGCCCCCACTCCCGGAGCGGCGGCATTGGCAGCGGCAGAAGCCCCAGCATTTCCTGCCGATTGCCCTGCGGCTTGGAACGTCTGCAAAGCCGCGCCGGATGTTTCAGCGGTTCGGAGTGCCGCACCCTGATTCTGCAAACTGTTGGTGAGGGCGCTGTTCTCCCATGTGGTAATGGAGGATTCTTCGCTCAAATGCAGATTGTTGTCCTCTGCCTGCATATGGGGCGAATCTTCCACCTTTGCAGGAAAGAGATTTCTTTTTGTTTGACGCGGCGAAGTGTCTTTCTGATGGTGGCCCGCTTTTTGCGGTGCAGAACACCTCTGGCTCTTTGAAGTGGCTGGGGCAGATGTTTCCTCTGCTACTGACTTTTCCTCTGACGAAAAGGGAACCGGCTCAACATCGGTTTGCACATTTTCACCAGGAACATCATCCGCTATACTGAAAAAGTGGTCTTGTCTTTCAGTATGATGTTGGCCGTGAGGTTCGCTGGATACGGGCTTGAAATTCTCCTCTTGCTGTTTCGATGCTTTCGTCGGCGTATGTACTCCCCTATCTGGCGGTACAGTTTCTGCCGTGGGTGCCTGTCGGGGCGTGATGGGCGAGGTCCATCGGTTCTCTCTTTCGAACTGCCGGGGCACAGATTTACCCGCTAACGCCTTCTCTACAGTCCGCTTACTTTCTTTCATCAATAAATTAGCGGATTGTAGCGACCGATTGCCAATCACATTGATAGCATATTGCTCTGAACTGTCAACATCCCGATTCTGTTTGTCCCTTGTCTGTAAATCGTCACTCATCTTTCCACCTCCCGCTGATACCGTACTTTCATCTGCGCCGGATAGAGGTTAACCGTGGGCCTACGCTTGCTGGTCCAACGCAGACCGCCAGCCTGCCCAATGCACTTCCAGCCAGCAGCCCGCAAACTGGCTCCGGTTTCGCTCTCCAAAATGTAGGTAATTAAGCGCTTGTGGCCCATGGCCCGCGCTGCCCGCCACGCCGCCGCATAGAGCATAGAGCAGGCGTTTCGGGAACCGTCTGTACACAGGCGGTTGACTTCCAGGGTCCAGCCATCGTCCAGATAGCGGCTGACCGGCCTGCCGACAATCACCATGCCGATAATCTTTTCTCCATCAGACAGCCCGATGGAAAACTTATGCCCGGTCACCGGGCCGTGGTGCCGGTGGTATGCGCTGACAAAGGCGTTGGCTTCTTTCAAACTGATTGGTACAATTTCTATAACTATCCACCTCCTAAAGAAATAGAGCCACCGTGAAAACGCTGTTTCACGATAGTTCTTTGGATATATAATGAATTATTTCATGGTCGGCATCTTTTATGTAAAGCTTTACATAAAAGATGTTTGGGATAGATATTGGTTATGTAAAGATACCTGCTGATTTTCGTAAAAGTAAAGGAAATCAGCAGGTAAATCTTTACATAAAACTCTCGCTATGGTATTCTTGATAGCACTACTATCAAGGAGGCACTAACATGAACAGTAATCCCAGCGAAATCATTAAGTCCTTTGCCAACGAATTGGAGCGTATTGGTTACGGTGAACGGACACTGCTTCAATACCAGTCAATATTTAAGGAACTTTTGAGTTATTGCAGCCAGCACGGTATTATCCAATACAGTTCCTCAGTTGGCGAAATGTTCCTCAAAGAAGCATTTCATGATGTCAAATTCAACAAATCAACTACGCGGAAAGCTAGTACCTATATCCGCGTAATCAATATGCTCAGCTATTTTGCAGAAAATGGTACTGTTCCATTTCGATTTAAGCGTTCTGATTATCAGTTCCCCATATGGTTTCAGCCCGTATATGAGAAATTTCTGGCTTACAGAAAGTACCAGGGAATAGTTGACCGCACGATCCACAAGCAGCACTGCTATTTTGAAAAATTTGCGGCTTACCTGAACAATAATGGAATAGATTCCATTCAGAAAATCAATATGGCCATTTTAGAGAACTATGTAGCATCTCTCTCCATTTTTTCACTGTCAGTCAGATATAATACAGTTTTAGCGCTAAGGATGTTCCTATTGTTTTTATATGAAAATGGCTACGTGGCTACGAACTACAAAGATACTATTCCCAACGTAAAATATTCGCACAAATCCACCATTCTATCCGTTTACTCTCCGGAAGAAATTGAACGACTGCTGGAATGTGTTGACCGTGGCAATGCAACTGGAAAACGTGACTATGCTATTTTCTCCTGGCTGCACGTTTAGGACTTCGTGCATCTGATATCTGCGGCCTGACTTTTAACGATATTGACTGGGAAAACAGCAGAATTTGTGTTTTGCAGAAGAAAACAAAAGAGACTTTGCAACTCCCTCTCAGCGGCGAAATAGGCAATGCAATCATTGAGTATCTTCGATATGGCAGACCAAATTCCGACTTTCGCACGATATTCCTTCGCCACCATCCTCCAATACGACCCATTATTTCTTCAAGTGTCCATTGTATGATCCAACGTTACTTCTCTGCGGCTGGAACTGACACCCAAGGGAAAAAGCATGGGCCACATGCACTTCGTCATTCCCTGGCAACGAATATACTAAAAAACGATATACCTCTCCCCACGATCTCAGAAGTACTGGGCCACACAACCACCACATCCACACAAATCTACCTGAAAATAGACCTAAATAAATTGTCCAAATGTGCTTTGCCAGTATTAGGAGAGGAGGATTCTCTGTGATTACTTCTACTCCCATACAATATGCAGAGCCTTGGGTCGAGGTATTTATTTCCTACATACAGTTCAAGCGAGGGTTGGGCTTACAGTATGACAGACCTGAATACGAACTTATGGCCTTATCACGCTTTCTTGCTGAAAGGGCAGGAAACCGTCTTGAAATCACACAGGAGACAGCAGAGGCGTGGTGTCAACGGCGGGATGGCGAGAGCGTTAGCTCCTGGTCGTATAGATTCGCCATCTTCCGGCAGCTCGCAATATACCTCAATTCCAGAGAAATCCCTGCATATATTCCCCTAAGCCCTAGGATGCGTACAGTTAAATATGTCCCTTGCATTTTCACGGAAAGTGAAATACTCAGGATATACAATGAAGCAGATAAACTGGAGCTGTCACGCCAATCCGGTTACAATAAAATTATGCCTGAAGTTCTCAGGATACTGTTTTCTACGGGGCTGAGAATATCTGAGGCAGTCAATTTGAAAATAACGGATGTAGATTTAACAGATGGAGTACTGTATATTCTTGAAAGCAAGAATCTCAAAAGCCGCCTTGTTCCAATGAATGTTTCATTAACAAAACGGCTGCAACAATACAGCTATTCATGCTGCCAAGAAAGAGAGTACTTCTTTGAAACCAAACGGAATACGGGTATCTCACAGAACACCTGCTACAAGCTGTTCCGAAAAATTCTTTTTCGTGCCGGAATCCCCCATGGCGGTCGTGGTTTTGGGCCACGCCTGCACGATACCCGTCATACTTTTGCCGTTCAATCCCTAAAAAATATGACCACTCAAGGATTGGACATATATACTGCGCTTCCGTATTTATCTGCATATCTAGGCTACGAGTCAATAAAAGAGACAGAAGGTTATCTCCGTTTAACCGCAGATGTATATCCTAAGATTGAACAACTGCTCAGCGATTATACCGGCCATGTTGTTCCAGAGGTATAGACAATGGTGCAGACGACAGCTTTTGCCAGTATTTGCGCAAATATTTACAGGTCTATTTACCTGGAATCTAAGGTCTAAGCAAAAATACCATCTATTCATATAGGGATGCTATGACGCTTCTTTTGAAGTATTGCGAAAAATATGAAGGAATCAAGATTGAGAAATTCGATTTAGTACATTTCAGCCGCGAACTGGTTATCCGTTTCCTGGACCATTTGGAAAATAATTTAAATTATTCAATCGCTTCCAGAAACCAACGCCTTGCCGTAATACATGCCTTTTTCCGATTCCTTTTGCGAGAGAACGTATCGTACATTTCTCAGGCCCAGGAAATACTTGGTATACCAATGAAGAAAAAGACTAAACGGCCTCCTGTTTATCTTACTCTCGATGCCATTGAACTGCTTTTACAGCAACCCGACAAATTGAAAATAGATGAGCTAAGAGATTTGGCTCTTATAACTGTCATGTATGATACTGGGGCGCGAGTGCAGGAGATAATTGACTTAACCGTGAGTGATATTAGGATTGTCTCGCCACCAGTCGCAATCTTGCATGGAAAAGGTAATAAGACGCGAATTGGTCGTGTTGACAAAGTCCAAAATTGCAAGAAGCTATCGGTAAAATACACAAAGAAAGTGGGAGAAAGGGCGAGTTTTCCTTTTAGGAAGCCTGCATTTTCTTGCCAATTTTTGTGCAACTTTTTTTCGAGGAGGACTTTGTCAACACAGCCGAATTGTCCCACTTATGAGAAAAACCCAGGCGTTGATTGAGTATTATCTCGATAGAAATAATTTGAGAGATGCAGAAAGAGATGTTATCCATTATTTAGGAACAAATATGGAGAACCGTTTACCAGAGCTGGAATTGCATATCTATTGAATAAATACGCTAAGCGAGCGGCTCAGAAGAAAGCAGATGTCATACCAGAGCATATACATCCGCATATGTTACGCCATTCAAGGGCAATGCACTTGCTCCAGTCCGGGGTAAATCTTATTTACATCCGTGATATTTTGGGGCATGTGGCCGTTACAACAACAGAAATATATGCCCGCGCAGACGATGAGGCCAAAAGACGCGCCATTGAAGCTGCTTCTCCGTATATGCATAACACCGTGAAAGACTGGGAAGAAAATTCCAAACTGCTTGATTTGTTAAGATATATGGGCTGATTTCCTTAGCTTCAGCAGAGATCAGCCCGTATCTTTACATAATCAATATCTACCCCAAACAATTTTTACAGGGTTCATACCCCATCGCAATAATCTCGTCCCGCGTCCCATGAAGTTCAACCTTGTTGGATTCATTCATCTTTTTTACACTGGAACAGTCCGGATAATGGAATTTCTTGGTATTCGCGTTGCCAATAAAATCCCCGCCGACCACCGCAGGCTGTTCGATAGCTGGTGTAGGCGTAGGCTCTGGTTCTGGCGTGGCAGATAACTCGCTTTCACCGTTGGCGTAGTTTATCGTAACCCCCGGCTGGACATTGTAGGCATACACGCAAAAACTGATCCCCGCGCCCTCGTCCTCCACAGAGTAGCCCTCCATTAGAACACCGCTGGCAAGGAGGTTATCGCCGTCAAATATGGACGTAACGCGGTATAGAACATGGTTCTTTGTTTCCTTCACATAGTCGGCCACCATATTTGCAAATGGCAGCATACCCTCAATATTCAAGTAGCGGGTGCCGGTAATCAGGTTGCTGGTATTGGCATTTTCACCGGAAAGCTGGTAGCCAATCAGGTGACAGCGGTTATAGAGGTAATTTCCATCCACCAGCCCATCATAGCGTACCGTCTGCCAGCCGGAGGGCTTGACCTGCCCAATCTCACCGCGCTTTTCGGTGGGCATCAGGTCCTCACCTACGCAAGCATAGGCCATGACACAGCGGCCCAAGCTATCCAGATCGGAGTAGGATTCAAAGGAAACCGTGGTGTAGTCGGATTCCGTGAAGTAGGGCACGTTGCCGTTGACCTCAGTATAGGCGTAGCCCGAATATGCTGGTATGCTGGATATATCAACAGCAACCGGTGTCGGCGCAGGCGTGGGTGAGGGTGTCGGCGTTGGAGTGGGTGTGGGGGTTGCCGTGGGTTCCGGTGTAGGGCTCTCAGTTGGCTTCGGGGTAGGTGTAGCGGCCTCGCTGGAAACTTCCAACGTGACGGAACTGCTTATGGGGCTGCTTCCGCTTTCATCCAGAGAACAGCCGCTAATCAGGAAAGTCAGGGATAGGATAAGGGCAAGATATTTCAAACTTCGTTTCACTTTGTGTAGACCTCCAAAGTTATTTTTTCGTGGGAACTGCCCGGAAAATCTTCTGTTAAAATGAGCCGCCACTTACCGCCGTCCAGCTTTATTGGGAACTTCACATCAGATGGATAAGTCCTGTTCCAGTGAAACAAGAAGATTTTTTCGATAAACGGCAAATATGGCGTTACATCTGCATTTTCTACAAGGCAGTAATCCTCCAGCCCAGCCTTATCTAAAAACTGCGTATCAACCTGAACTTGCGGCGTACCAAACTCTGTAAAGAGCGGCGCACTATACTCGTTCATCCAGAGAGTTGAGGTGGCGGTCATGTCCAAAATTCGTTGCAGCGCTGCTCTGTCCCGCGACTGCCTGCGGTGGTTAAACATCATGCCGCCACCGTCATCCACAAAAGCAATCAAAATCAATGTCAAAGCCTCCTTTGCCATTAGAAATGTGCTGTAAAAAAAGAAAGGTAAGCATTTCGAGAAATGCTTACTTCTGATACAGTTTAACCCTATTTTTTCGTTGTAATGTACAAATCTTCAAATAAATCCTTGCGAACCAAGCGCTTATATGGTAAAATTAGATAGAGAAAAACCTGTCTCAAAAAGTTTGCTTTTTAAGACAGGTTTTGTTTGCACCGTACATTTTTCGTGTCCGGGTTTTCCCTGATTTTGCGATAAAAGGTAGCCCGGCTCATATCGCAAAGTCGTGTAGCCTCGCTTGTGGAAATTATCCTCTCATCCCATTGACGCACTATCTCCACAAAGTTTTCCGGCACGGGCTTCTCTGGCCGACCGAATTTAACCCCCCTGGCTTTCGCTGCGGCTATTCCCTGCTCCTGGCGCTTCTTGATGTTTGCCCGCTCATTTTCAGCCACAAAAGAGAGAATTTGCAGCACCAGATCGGCTATAAAGGTGCCCATCAGGTCCTTTGCTGTGCGGGTATCTAAGAGTGGCATATCTATCACGCAAATATCAGCACCCTTTTCTTTTGTGAGGATGCGCCACTGCTCCTGCACATCCTTGTAGTTGCGTCCCAGGCGGTCAATACTCAACACATAGAGAAGATCGCCTTGCTTGAGCCTGCGGACAAGCCGCTTATACTGGGGCCGCTCAAAATCCTTGCCAGACTGCTTGTCTATGTAGACGTTCTTCCTAGGCACAGCTTTTGCCTCCATTGCGATCCGCTGCCGGTCCTCGTTCTGATCCGTGCTGGAAACACGGATATAGCCATAAATCATACGCATCTCTCCTATCTAATTTTCAGCAACCCCCGCGCCATAGGAGAGCCGCTATCTATTATTGTACAGATTTCTTCACTGGCTGGCAGTTACAAAGAGGCATAAGCCCTTTCCCACATCCCCGCCCGAAGCCGGGAACATGGGAAAGGGCTGTGGTTTCCCACAGCCCCTTGGTTATCGCTTAGATTTCCACCTCCCCCATCTGCCGCGCCCTGCCGGGAGCACTCTGCTGTTTTAGGCTCTGGATTTTGGCCCGCACCGATTCACGGTTCTGGGCAGTCTTATCCAAGTTGGGGATTTTCGCCCGCAGTCTGGCAGTCGTGCCGCTCAGCCGCTCAAAGGTGTTGGCAAGCCCCAGGAATCCAGAACGGATCAAGCGCAGGGCCCCCGGACGGTCGGCGGCTATGTGCTGCTGTACCGCCTTACCGCTTACGGTCCGGCCAGCGTTGCCAAGATGTACATTCGCGGCATGGAGCTCGTCGGAAATGACCTCGGCTTTGTGGGCGCTTTTCCTCATGCGCAACTCCGTGTCGTGGAGGACGCTCTGCACTTTTTCCAGCAAGCCGGGAATGTGTGCGGCGTGGATGGTGGACACCAGGGCATCGTGGCTTAGTTTAGCCGCCCGCCCCGCCGTGTCGCGAAAGGTCTCCTTGACGCGCTCCACCACGCTTTTCGCCTCCTTTACAACCTCCGCGCCCACATTGAGAATAGGCGCATACTCGCCGCCCGCCTGCTGGCGCAGGTTGGCCAGCTCCTTTTCCATCTGCCTAAATGTGGCCAGCAGCTCGTCAATATGCGCCGCAATCTCCTCCATTCGAGACTTTTCCACATAGAGCCGGTTCTGCTCCATGGATTCAAACAGGTGTATCACTTCCGGACTCTCGCCCAGAGGCAATGATGTCATTGTCAGCCCTCCCTTTCTGTAACGATTTTTTACGATTTCCTTGCTATCACCGCCAATCTGCCGTTTCTCTGCGAATACTCGCAGGTCACCAGGGTCAGGAGTCTGTCACCAAAGACAAGCTCCCGCCCAGTATCATAAAGCCTCCTTTCGTCAAGATTATTCACAAGAGTGTTGAAAGCACCAGTGCTGATGTTGATTTGGTCAAACAGGTTCCACTCACCGTCCACATAACTGCCCTTTTCCCGAACCACCGCCGCCACTTGGTAGGTTTCAGCGCCGTACTCTGTTTCCATGACAATCTCAGGATGAGCGGCGCAGTAGTCCTCATCTGCATAGTTCAGCAGCGCGGAAAACATACTGCCGTCGTTCATGTGGTGGCCGTAAATAATGAGCTGGTCGGAGGTGTCCAGGCTGCACCGCTCATCCAGAAACGGTAGCCCATAGTCGGTGTAGTTGCCGTCAAAATTATGCTTTAGGTAGAAATCGCCGTTCTGCATGACAGGGAAGTCTATGCCTGTGCCGGCAATAGACACCCAGCCCACACAGTCCGGGTTCTTCTCCTTCAGCAACGCCAAGTCATGGAGAACAGGCGTGTCAGATTCCTTAACGGCGGTATCACTTTGCGGCAAAGCTGGCCGTTCTGTCAATGGCTTTCCTCCTTTCAGATCAGTGGCAGGCGTTTTTGCGGCCAATTTCCGCAGTTCAACGATTTTCGTTTCCTGCAAGTCTGATTCATGCCAGACGTTCACCAGCCAACAGGCGGCAACCACAGCGCCAAGAAACATCAGCACGGCCAGTGCCATCGCAAACTTTCTCATCGGTGCCCTCCGGAGCGCTTGCGGGAATCCCGATAAATGAGCAGGGCCACAATCACCCCCGCCAGTAACACAAAGCCAGCGGCGGCAAAGGGAAGAAGGTGTTCCAGATCTTTCAGAGTGAGCTCTTGTGCCTCCCCTTCGGCGACTTCGCCGGGAAGATAGGTTTCCACCTTGACCTCCTGCAAGGATTTATCTTTCCCGACTTCAAAATGGACAGTATCGCTCTGTACGCCCTGGGTAATTTTCAGCGCATACTCCCCCTGGGGCACACGAATCAGGCAGTGGGCAGTTTCCCCGGATTTCCACTTTGCCAGCTCAGTATCGTCCTCACTTAGTAGCACAAGGTCTGCTCCCACAACCAGGGAGTTGGTGGCGGTACTCCACACGGACAGGTCAACCGCCACATATTTGCAAGCGACTGTGAATTTGCTCCCCAAACCGGAGGGAATCTCTGTGGCAATCTTTTCCGCAGAATAGCCATTCGGCAGTTCGATGGGTACTGCCACGAACTCCGCGACCGGCACATTCTGAATGAGCGCTGTCCCGTCCTCACTGGTCTTGCCCACATAGATGGCGTTGGCTTTCGTGTAGGGATCAGCCCACTTTTCATCGGCGGCTTTCTGATCCTTGATCTGCGCCAGGGTTTCGCTGATGTCGGTGCTGTCGCTCTCCGTTTCCTTTTTGACCTCCGGCAATGGAGCCTCTCCCGGTTCAAACAGGCCCACGGTCGCGCCGGCAACCGGCTGACCGTCATTGTCCACCACGGTCAGGGTCAAATCCCGCTGGTTCGCCACAAAGCTGAAGGCCAGATAGGCGCTCCCGCCAGCGGCCATCTCTATGGCCTGCGCCTCCGGCAGTTCAAAGCCTTTCACGTTTTTTGGAGTGATGGTGTACTCGCCAGCGGGAATGTCAGTGACGATTTTCCCATCTGTGCCGGTCTTGAAGTCCTTTTTGAACTTACCGCCCTCGGCCCTGGTTCCGCTGACCTCAAAGGAAAACGCCTGCCCTGTTTTGTCAGAGGTGCAGGCGATAGTCAGCTGTCCATCCAGGACAGAGGTTGGAGCGGGTGTAGCGGTGGGAATAGGGGTGGAGGTGGGTTTGGACGTAGCGGTCGGAGCCGGAGTAGGCGTGACCTTCGGTGTGGGCGCTGTGGTGGGCGTGGGTTTTGTCACTGTGTTGGTCGTGCCGCCCTGGTTGACGGGCGGTGCGGGAACCGGCGTAGGGACGAGCGTGGGCTCGGGCTCTTTCTCCGTCAGATACTGTGTGTAGCTGCGCCCGGATTTCTCAGCCAGCTTGTAGGAGATATGCACCGCGCCACATATCTGCCCGGAGTTTTTCAAATGGTTCAGCTCCTCCTGGGCGGCTTGCAGGGTGACGTACTCAAAGGTCTTGCTCTCGCCCTTTTCGCCCAGCGCTGCGCCGAAATTCTCATATTCCACAGTCACGCTACCGATCTGCTTTTCGTTACTAGCAGTCAGCTCCACGGCAGGAGAAAACTTCCCGGCAATGAGTACCTCGCTGTCCCCAGCAACAATCTTCTTGCCCTCGCTGGTGCGAATCTCTTTATCACCGCCAGAGATTTCCAGCCCGGTAACGGAGAACTTTACGCCAGAAGTATCTTTGTACCCTTTTGGGGTAGATGCAGGCCGCAATTCATACTCGCCGGGGTCCAGACTGCCCACAGTGATCTGTCCCGCCTTGTCGGTAGTCAGGCCGGTCTTGACAGAGGCCGTTCCTTTATACAAGGTATAGGCGGCGTTGGGGATGGGCTTGAGGGTCCGGCTGTTCTTGACCGTCAGGGTCACACTGCCCTTTGCGGTGGCCACGTCCACCGGGTCATACACAGCAAGGCCCAGCTTTTTCTCGACCGTTTCTCCGCCGCATACCAGCTTAACAGTCTGCTCGGCAGAGGCATAGAGGGAATCGAATTTGAGCGTGTTCCCCTCAAAAGAGACAGTAAAGGCGGGGTCCTCCCCCGCCTCCACATTGGTGATCTCTTTGTCCATGGCAAACGAGCCGGAAAATGTGTCCCCGGCAGTTTCCCGAAAGTATACCCGGTCCGGGGTGGGCGCGTCGGTCACAACCACCGCCCCAGCCGGGAGCGCGCTTGCAAAAGCAAAGGCCGCTGCCAGTGCGACAGCGGCCAGTCTATTCACTGTTTTCATAGGGTTCTCCTTTTTAAGAACCTGTTTAGTATCTAGCCAACCATCCGGTCCAGTGATAAAATAGAGGGGATGAGGGGGGAAGACAGGTGAGGAAAAGCTATCCAAGTGACATCAGTCGGAAACAATTTGAAGA
>NZ_JAWXXL010000040.1:0-31951 GCF_034334985.1 Acutalibacter intestini
AATAATTTTTTCTTCCTGACTGCCGCTTTTGGGCGGCGGTCTGTTTGCTGTATTCACTTTTTCCATCCGCTTCCTTTCATATTTTTGGCTTAAGGGGCTTGACTTTTTATTTGCAGGCTGTTACAGAATGTTTCCGTCTGGCTGCTGATGCGGTCAGGCGCTTTTTTTGCCCGATCACACCAGCCCAACAAAGCGGTAGTAGATTTTAATGTCCTGGTGTCTTTGACCGTCTATGACGGTTCGTTCTCCAACTTCAATGCGGTCAATCAGTTCCTCAATGATTTCCCGGTTCAGTTCCTGCAAGTCCAGATACTGCCGGATGGTTCCGGCCCACTGGTGGATATTGGCGATGTCCTGCTGGGCTTTCCGTTCCCCGGCTAACAGGCTGTCCAGGCGTTCCGATTTCTGGATGCGTTCCTGCTCGTTCTTTTGAATCAGAACCGAGAAGGAATCGCCGCTGATTGCCCCGCTTACCTTATCTTCATAAAGTTTTGCGGTGATCTGTTCCAACTCCTCCAAACGCCGCCGCAAACGGCTGATTTCCTGTCGGCAGTCCTCTTGTTGCGCGGCGCTTGCGGATTGGATGTGCTGTTTCAGCTTATCCAGTACAGCGGCTTCATCGGCTGCAACCGCTTTGCCATGCGCCCGGATTTCACTCAGCACCAGGTTTTTCAGGCTGATCTCAAAAATCCGGTGCCAGGAGCAGATGCTGTGTCCGGTAGTGGCAAACCGGGAGCAGAAATAAGAAGTATAGTGCTTGACAGTGCCATTTTTCCGGCGCTGTGTTTCGCGGGCGGCAACCAGAGGATGCCCGCAGTCCGCGCAGACCAGCTTTCCGGTAAACAGAGATGCTTGGGGCGGCGTATTGTTAGCGGAAATCTGTTTCGCCGCCTGATTGATTTTCTGGACAGCCTCCCACAGCTCCGGCCCGATAATTGCCTCGTGCGCGCCCTCATGGGAAATCCATTCCGATTCCGGTTTCCTTATCATGGTCTTGTCTTTATAGGAACGGGAACCGGTGCAGTTCTGTGTGAGCGTACCGGCATAAATATCATCGTTCAGAAGGCTTCGGACGGTTGCGTAAGCCCACAGCCGGGAATACTTGCAGCTGCCATTTCCGTAATGGACCGCCCAGTACCAGCGGGGAGGGAGAATCCCTTTCTCATTCAAAGCAGCGGCGATTTTCCCATAGGCCATGCCGGACTGACGCATCTGGAATATCTGCCGCACAACAGCGGCGGATTCCCCGTCAATGACCAGCTTGTGTCTGTCCTCCTCGCTCTTGCGGTATCCGTAGGGAGCGTAGGCGGCAAGATACTGGCCGCTTTTCTTCTTGGCATGAAGCACCGACTTGACCTTGCTGGACAGGTCCTTGAGATGGTAGTCATTCATCAGACTGCGGAAGTGCAGCATATCGGTGTTGTCCCCCTCGCTGTCCAGGCAGTCCAGAACCGACACGAACCGGCATCCGAGGGAGGGGAAAATGACGTCCGTATAACGGCCCACCTCCACAAAATCCCTGCCTAAACGGGAAAGGTCCTTTACCAGAATCAGGTTAATCAGGCCATGCCTTGCGTCCTCCAGCATTTCCAAAAATCCGGGCCGCTGGAAGTTGCCCCCGCTGTACCCATCGTCCTGATAGGTCTTGACCTCGATCCAGCCGTTGAGCATGACGAATTTGGAGAGGATTTCATATTGGTTCTCAATGCTCACCGATTCATCGCTGGGAATATAGCCCTTCGCTTTTGCGGAATTGGAGGCGTCATCCACACTCAGGCGGCAGTAGATACCGACTTTATATTGCTTCGCCATAATCCTGCCCCCTTTCCTGTGCCAGCGCCCCGTCCACATTCCCGACATAGCGGTAGTAGACCTTGACCTCACAAATCCGCTGCCCGTTGACCTTCTGGGTATCGCCAACCTCGATCCGGTCTACCAGTTCAAAGAGAATGGTTTCGTCCAGTTCCGAGATTTCCGTATAGCGCCGGATAATTTCCAGCCAGCGGTCGGTATCCACCTGGTTTTCCAGGTGCGCCCGGACTTTCCTTTCCAGTTCCGGGACTGCCTCCGCCTTTTCTGCCCGTTCCGCTTCGTATTTCTGCATCAGTGTCTGAAATACCGTCTGCGGGATGGAGCCGGTGCATTTGTCCTCGTAGAGATTCTGCATCAGACGCTCCAAATCGGAAATACGGGCTAAGAAGGATTTTAATTCCTGCTCATAGGAGAAAAGCCGGGTGTGGGATTCTTTCTCCTTCAGCCGGAGAATCTCGCCCATCAGCCGGTCCGGGTCATATTCCGCAAAGCGGGCCTTTTCCCGGATGTCCTCCAATACCAGCTGGGTCAGCACCGTTTCATAGATGGTGTGGATGGTACACGCGCCCCTTCCGCTGCGGGAGTAGTTGCCGCAGATGAAAGAACTGTACCGTCCCGGCCTGCCATCCTTATAGGTGAACTTTTCGATATGGTTCCGCATTTTGAAACCGCAGTCGGCACAGTACACAAGGCCGGTGAAGATGCTCTTGCAGCCATCGGACGGAGTGCTTTTCCGCACCTTCTTTTTGCCGATACTGGCTACGGTGTCCCACAATTCCCGCGAAATAATAGCCTCGTGGGTCCCCTCCACCCGAATCCACTCGTCCTCCGATTTATTGACGAGCTTGCGGGATTTATAGGAGAGTGTGCCGCTTTTGCCCTGTACCATGTTCCCGATGTAGACCTCGTTGCGGACCATGTTTTTTACCGTCTGGTCGGCCCACTTGTGGTTGACCCTGCGGGGGTCGCTCTGGCCCTTGCGCTGGTAGTACAGCACACCGGGCGGCTGAATCCCTTCTTCATTGAGCGCCACCGCGATGGCGTGAAATCCCATGCCTGATGCTCGCATTTCAAAGATACGGCGCACAACCGGCGCGGTTTCCTCGTCAATCACCAGATGATGCTTATCCAGCGGGTCGCGCCGGTAGCCATAGGCGGGGTAGGTTCCCATAAATTTTCCGTTTTCGGCACAGGCTCTTTTGACCGCCTTGACCTTCTTGCTGGTGTCCCGGCTGTAAAATTCATTAAATAAGTTCAAAAAGCACATGACATCGGTGCTTCCGTTGTCGCTCATGGTATCAATGCCGTTGTTCAGCGCGATGAACCGGCACCCAAGAGAGGGGAACAGGTAATCCGTATATTGCCCAAATTCGATGTAGTTGCGGCCAAAACGGGAAAGGTCCTTCACCAGAATCACATTGATCCGCTTTGCCTTTGCGTCCTCGATTAACCGCCTGACGCCTGGACGGTTGAAGTTCGTGCCGGAGTATCCGTCGTCGATATAGACATCGACCTCATTCCAGCCGCGCTGCCTGACATAGTTTTGAAGCAGCAGCTTCTGGTTCTCAATGCTGACCGATTCCCCATCACGTTCATCGTCGTTACTTAACCGGCAGTAGATGCCCACGTTGTATGTTGTATCCATCATCTTTCTTTTACCTCCCGACCATCTCAGAATCCATACCTCGTGCGGCAAAATGGCTCCGCAGGTTTTACCCTGCATGAATATCTTACCGGAGAATCCACCGCCGCGCAATGATACGGCAGGCCGCGAGGCTTTCTGTTATTTGGAACCGCTGGCAGCTGGAATGGCTTCCGACATGGCGCGTCTGACTGCCAACTGTTCCAGCGTCTTTCCCAGGTCCTTTTCTCCCGAAAAGAAGCTGGTGACGCGATAAATTGTTTTCCCGATCCGCACCTCTTTGTAGGAGCTTGTCGGGGTTGTCTGTTTGGTCATAAAGACGCACCTCCGTTCAAAAATTGTTTTTACTCTATGGTTAAAAAGCAGCCGTATCGAAAGATAAGGGCGGCGGTTGCCGCTGGATACCGTCCGGTACGGCTGCTGCAATTCTGTTTGGATGGTTCGTCATATTTGCCACGCCCCCTGACGATGGGGACATAACAGGCCGCTCCCGGCAGAGCTGTCATAACTCCGCAGCGCCGTTTTTCTCGCGCGCCGCAGGGTTCCCCCCAAGTCTTTGGCGGGCCGTGAGGAAGTATCTTTAAGCCCCCGCACCATCATCGCGCCCGGAACGCCATCTCCGGGTTTAAGGCTGGACGTAGATCGCTCGGATTGCCTGTCTGTCATCACCTCCTGCAAGCAACCGTCCTGGCGGCGCGCCTTTTCCGCTTCGATACGGGTTATGTACCTGTTATGCCGTATATTCAGTTGTCAAGCTGCAATAAGGGGCAAGAGGACTTGTCCCTTCAATGTGTAGGCATTGGGAAAGGCCGTTTGTCACCCTTGATTCAAAAATATTTTGATTTTTTTCAAACGTTTATAGATGACATTCCGGGAACAGTTCCACAGCCTTGCGACATCAGCCTGCCGGTATCCGTCCACAATGAGCAGGGTCAGCAGTTCCAGATCGTCCTCCGGCAATTTGCAGAGCCGCCGGTACAGCAGTTCATCCTCCAGGGAGGACAGCCAGCCAAACCGCCGGGAATCCACATCGCCGGTGTCCTAGGTGCAGGACAGGGATTCAAATTTTCGGAACAGGCAGGACTGCTCGCTCTCGTCCTCACACTGTTCGCTGGGAAGGGCCTGTACGCGGTTCTGATAGGTTCGCTGGCTGCAAAACCAGGACCAGTCATATTCCTTCATGGCCGCGATCTGCCTATCGTCCATACCGGCTGCGCGGTATTCCTGTTCCAGCCGGGTCCATTCTGTATCAAACTTCCTTTTTTCGTATCCATAGTGAAATCCCATTGACATTTGAGAACAGGAAATTTTTTATCATCTTTTTGTCTTTCAAGCTCAAATTAATTACTTCTGCATGATAGCTTCTCGTTTTTATGTTCCTCCCAACTCTATTTGTTGCTCTATACAGCTCCTGAATAAATTTGAATACTGTTTGCAACGGACACCCCCTTGTTGTTTGAGTATGTTGTTTGTTGGTACTTCAATGATACATCATTCAGCAGCGGGTGTCCTTATTTTGTGCAATATTTGGTATTTACTCATTTATAGTTATGAAGATTTCTCGCTTTGCTCTATCTGTAATTCACCCTTTTTCAGCCGGAACACCACATCCGCCTGTTTTGCCAGCTCACCTGAGTGGGTAACAACTATCACGCATTTCTTCATCTGATGGGCGCTTTCTTTCAAGATTTCCGTAATATCCCCAGCCGTATCCTCGTCCAGATTGCCGGTAGGCTCGTCCGCCAGAATCACCGGAGCTTCGCTTGCGAGCGCCCTTGCAATGGCTACCCGCTGCTGCTGGCCGCCGGAGAGTTTCAGCACGTTCCGTTTGGATTCCTCCCTCGTCAGCCCCAGCCGTTCCAGAAACGGGAGTGCCGGTTTCTTTGAAGTCAGCCGGACATTCTCCTGCGGGGTCATATAGTCAATCAGGTTGTAGCTCTGAAAGATAAAAGAAACATTCTTTTTCCGATGGCCTGCCAATCCGGCCTGTGCAATGTCTTTCCCTTCAAACAGGATATTCCCGCTTGTGGGGCTGTCCAGACCGCCCAGCAGGGATAGAAGGGTTGTCTTGCCGCACCCGGACGGGCCGAGAATGGCATACATTTTTCCCGCCTCCATCTGCGCATTGATCCCTCTCAGCACCTTCCTCTTTTTGTCATAAGAGTATGTTAGATTTTGCAGTTCCAAAATTCCCATAGAGGCACCTCCTATTCACCTTCGGGCACAAATTCATAGTCAAAATCATAGTCCTTTACTTTATCCGGCACCTCGTAATCTATGATGGGCGAGCCGGATTGCTCCTGCGTTTCGTCTGATTTATTCTCCTTGGGGGTACACCCTGTGAACAGCAATCCCACAAAAAGGAGGACAGAAAACATTTTCCATACTTTTTTCATATCGTTACCGCCTTTCTCAGCTCATTTTCGATAGAATTTCCCGCGGTTTCAGCCGCATGACGGAAATTGAGGATATTCCAGCGGATACCGTTACAATCCCGATCCCCAGCAGGAATAGGAGGCCCATTTCCTCAAGCTGTACACGAACCTGTAATTCCGGGGTTTCGATTTCCGGCTCACCGGTATCTGTTCCGGCCTCCCCACGGGTTCCGGCAGATAAGCCGTCTTCCTGCTGCGCCTCCGTTACCGCCTGCCCGGATTGCAATACGTTTCCCATCTGGCCCGCAATGGCGCTGGCGGAGAAATAAGAGAGGGAAAATGCTAATATCGCAATCAGCAAAACCTCGGCAATATACTGCCCTAAGATGGACAGCTTGCTGATCCCAACCGAGAGCAGGACGCCGGTTTCATGGATGCGGGTTCTGGCCCACATGGTTAGAATGAGCGAGAGGATGGCGATGCTTACAATCAGCGCGATCATCAAAATGGTGGATACCAGCTCCGATAACTGTTCCAAAGAGGACGCGGCGTTTTCATAGTCCTCGTTGTCAACCAGAAAAGAAAAGCCTTTCCAGTCCACGCCGCTGATTTCCTTTACTTTAGAAATGATTTCCTCCATGTTCTGCGGGTCGTTCACCGATACCGTCAGCTCGTTAAAGCCCTGTATTGCGGGGCCGTTTTCGTAAGCCACCAAAGTGGCAAGGTCGGTGATGATAAGGTTTTGTATTTTATCGTAGGTTGTCACCTGATCGTTGATGCCTTCGATTTCTTTTGGAGAGAACAGGCCCACAATCTCAATCTCCACGCCTTTGTCCGTCTGGATTTTGTCACCAATTTTCAGGCCGTTTTTCTCAGCCAAATCCTTGCTGATCAGCCCCTTGTTTTTGTCGTCCGGCAGGATATGCCGCCCCTGCGTCAGCGTAAGCTGCCCGGAAGTAAACCGGGTAAGCTCCTCGCTTTTCCATGTGCTTAAAATCTTTGAGGATGCGCGAAATTCTTCCTCAATGGGGATATTGCCGGTAAATAGTTCCAGAGAGGGGAACGCCGCCAGCCCCTCCACGGTGGCGCTGCACTCCTTGATCCCCTCAATTTCCCGGATTTGCTCTACCAGCTCCGGGCTGATCTGCTGGGTGGAATACATCAGGGTTCCGCCCTCCACGCTTTCCACCTTCAAATAGGGGTTGTTTTCCGTGTAGTCAAAGCCAATGAGAAAACTCCCGCCAAGGCTTTGCCGCAGCTCCTGCTGGGCGGCTTTCGAAGCGTTCCCCAGTGCCAGAGCGGTCAATACAAAGGTTGCCATCACCAGCAAGATGACAAAAAGAAGGATACTCTTGCCCCTCTTGCGGACGATATACAGCCACGCTCGATTCATAAAGTTCATAGAATGACCTCCATTTCATATAGGATAAGTGTTGCAACGCTGACAGCATAGCACCCCAATATGGAACCAGTATGAAACGGATAAAAAAAGCCATCGCTTTATGGGAGATAAAGGGTAAAGCACATTCCCGGCGGGTTTTTGGTCGCCTCAAATTGATAGGGCATCCCAAGGGCCTTTGAAAGCGTATCTACAATATATAATCCCAGCCCATTCCCTCCATCTTTGCGATCTCTGGCAAAGTCTGGGCGGTAGAACGGCTCAAATACATGGGCCAGCTTATCCGGCGGGATGGGCGTACACTCATTTTCTATTTTTATCTGTCGGGCGTTCAATATAACGGTGATCTTGCATCCCGGCTTTGTGTAAGCGACCGCATTGGAGAGCAGGTTAGACAGGATCTTTTCAAGGCTTTTCTTTGACGTGTGGACAGGGCACTTTCCCTGTATGCTGAAAGAAAAGTCGAGTCCCTTTGCCTTCGCAATCAACTGATAGGGCTCGCAGATTGCCGGAAGACGCTCAGACAGGTCAAAGGTTTCCGCGTCCTGTTTCTCCTGTGTAAAATCCAGCCGGGAGGTATCCAAAATTTCTTTAATCATAAAGGATAGCTGCCCGGTAATCTCCTTACATTCCAACAGACAGCGATCCCGGTCTTTGTATTTTCCAATGCCTAAGATCATGTTTTCCAAAATCGCGTTCAGGGCAGTCACCGGCGTTTTCAGCTCATGGGAGGCGGCCCGCAGGAAATCAATTTTCAACCGTTCCGCCTCACGGACGTTTTGCTTTTCTTCCTCCAGATTTTCAATGGTGGAAAGCAGGCTGGCATACAGCTTATTGACGCGGGCGGCCAGCTCGCCAATCTCGTCCTTCGTATGCACCACGCAGGCTGCAGCCTTATCCAGCTTTTCCATCTTTTCCGTTGTAACCGCAATCTGCTTGATCGGCCTCGTCATGGCTCTGGAAAACAACAGGGAACACCCAGCGGAAATGATGGCGCAGCAAAGCAGGGATACCGGCAGTGCTTTTCCGATAGCGGATTTTATCAAAATACCAGTATTCACATCACTCTCAATAATGGCTCCTTCCACAAAACGGTTGGTGCTTACGGTCATTTGCGGCGCAAGCACATAGAGAAAAACATGAGCCATCACGGTGACAAACAGCATTACCAGAAAGGTGTATAAGAAGATTTTAGTAAAGAGCTTTAAATTTCTCATGGGTGTTCCTCATACTTGTAGCCAACGCCTTTTACCGTTACAATCCGGTTAAGACTCAGCTTTTTCCGTAAATTTTTAATGTAGGTATCAATCGTGCGGTCAATGATGGGGTAATCATATCCCCACAACTCGTCCAAGATCTGCGACCGTGTAAGCACCAGACCTTTATGCTCTATCAGCAATTTCAGCAGGTCGATCTCCTTTGGTGTCAGGTCAATAGGGCCGCCCGGCCCGGAAGCAGTATAGCCGCCAAAATCCACCGTAATATCGCCCATCTGAATTTGTTTCAGTTCCGGACTTTTCCCACACCGCCGCAGCAGGGCCGTCACCCGTTTTCCCAGCAAAAGCATGGAAAAGGGCTTTGTGATATAGTCGTCCGCCTGTTCATCAAAGCTGGCCGCCTGAGTAGGCTCATCGTCAAGGGCGGTAAGCATTAAGATAGGAATGTTGCTTGTTTGGCGCAATTCTTTTAATACCTCCAAACCGGTTCGCTTCGGCAGCATAATATCCAGAACCACTAAATCAACCGATTTCTCCCTTGCAATCTGCAAACCCTGTTCACCATCAAGGGCCGACAAGGTAATATGCCCTGCGGATCTCATATATTCACAGATTGCCACGTTGGTGGCAGTATCATCTTCCACAATCAATAAAACAGCCATTTTTACACCTCCTCACATTATTATACCAAAGCAATATGGAAACAGTATGAAATGCTTTGTGTCAGATTGACAGTGTACTGAACTTAATGGGAAAAAGCAAGCCTTTCATAACGGATCAATCCACACAAGGCAGACTGGCTCATGTTGACAGGAAACTGGCCCGCCTTGCTGTAAGTGAAATACTTTCCCTATTTACTATTTCTATTAGATTCAGAACTATAAATGAGTAAATACCAAATATTGCACAAAATAAAGACACCCGCTGCTGAATGATGTATCATTGAAGTACCAACAAACAACATAACTCGATATAATTTTTTCGTCATATATTTTCCCTTTCTTTGTGATTTAACCCTATCAGTAACAAAATTTGATAAGGCTATTGTAAAACCCAAATGTCCGCGAAATGTTATAGCGGCCAAAAAATTTCATTGAAAACCGGGGTGAAATGTTACAACGCTCGGACATTTCAAAAAAATTTACGGCGGGCAGCCGGAACTGGTCGTCCGCCGCGTTCTATTTTGTCGGCAGCATAATGGAAAATTCCGAACCCCTGCCCGGCTCCGAAACCACTCTGATATAGCCGCCCTGCCGCGTTATGATCTCGCGGGCCAGATACAGGCCAATGCCAACGCCCTGCTGTTCGTGTACTTCTTCCTCACGATAAAAGCGCCGGAAGATGGCAGCCTGATTGCTTTCAGAAATGCCCTTGCCGGTGTCGGCTACTTTGATCTCCACATACATTTCCCACAGTACCACTATTATAATTTGATTTGGTTAGTGATACAAGGATAGCGTTTATATCTCACTAAAAAAACAGCATAATCATACCTGTTAGTCGGTATAATAAGGTTATTCCTTTGTGTAAATCGGCACGATAGAATATATTTGAGGTGAATGATTATGCCGATTGATGATTTAACCGCTTTAGGGCAAAAAATGCGGGAAGCCCGAAAAAGAAAAGACCTGACACAGCAGGAGCTTTCTGATATGAGCCATGTATCTATAAAGCAGATTGCCAAGATTGAAAAAGGGCAGATGAATCCGTCCTTTTTGATTTTGAAGGCACTGGCAAAGGTACTGCCGATTTCTCTGGATTCTTTAATCAATCCGGATGTTTCCCCGGAAGATGAGGGAGCCGGTCAGATGAAGATGCTGTATTGCAGCTGCCCGTCAGAAATGCGTGAAACCCTCTTGCACCACACACAGGAGACCGCAAAAGAGCTAACAGAACTATCCGGGAAATTTGAAACGAATTGAGCCGGTGAGTGAATTTAACAAATTCCTCACCGGCTTTGTTCTTTTTCGAGAAAAAGAAGGTTATCCCGTTCCGGGATAACCGTGGCAAGCAATGCCCCAGGATAGCCATCCGGCTCCTGGCGCTGCTTGTTGGGGATTCCCCAAGCCCCTTTTGAACACAGAATTTCATTCTGTGGCTGCGCGTTCCTGCGGAACGCTTTTTCCCGGCCTGCGGCGGTGAGAAAATGCGAAAAAACAGGCGCGTCAGCGGTCCTGCCCCTGTTCCTTTTCCCGGTCATTCTGGCGTTCCTCCCCATATCCCATCAGCCGGTCCACATTGGCTTTTGCGGCCAGCAGTTCCCGCATTTCCTCGCGGGAGCGCCGGTACTCGGCATAGTCTTTTTTCTTTCCTTCCAACAGCTGGGCATACTCGGCCTGCAAGCTCTTGACGGTGGGCAGCTTCTTGATACCCAAATCGTCAAATGCCTGTTTTGCCGCCTTGTGGAGCAAAATCTCCGCTTCATGTTCCGCTAAAAATTTCTTGGAATACCCCGCCTTGCGGTAGGCCGCATAGACCTCGCGGGTTTTCACATAATTGATGATGTGGGTCCGCAGTACGGCTATCTCCGCCATGCGGGTTTCCGCCGCCTTGATCTGTGCCGACAGCTCATTGTGGCTGGCCGTAGCAGCAGCCGCTTTCTCTTCCAAGACTGCGTATTCCAGCAGGCCATGCTCAGTGAGATAGTTCATTGTCTGCGCCATCTGTTTCAGATTGAATACCTTTGCCCAGCGCGCGTAGCCAGCGCCTTTTCCGGCCTGCAATTTTGCCTGAATATCCACCAGAAGATTAACCTTGGGCGGCTCTGATTGAACAGCCGTTTTCTTTCCTGGGGTATGCTCTTTTTCCCCAGCCAGTACCGCCCGGATTTCATCTTCGCTGTACCCTTGCCCCAGCTTTTCATCCATGCGGGCAACATTCTTCCAGCCGGGGGCTTTGAGCCGGATTGCCTGTCCCCGGCGCGACACCTCACAGCCCATTTCTGCAAGCAGCTTTAACAGCCCGTCAAAGTCAGCTGGTTTCTGTTCCAACGCCTGGTCAATCATCACGCGGAGCTGTTCCCGGTGAGAGGGCTTCGCCTGATCCCCCAGCCATTTGTTGTAGCTTTTTCCATGCGGTTTTGGGTCCTCTACAATGGAATAGCCGTTCTCAACGCAGATGGTATCATTCAGCCGCCGGACCGCGCGGGTGCTGCCCCAAAAGTTTCGGAATTTCCGGTCGCAGTTCACATTGACCGCGTTCCAGATAATGTGGTTATGGATATGGGACTTGTCGATATGGGTGCAGACCACAAAGGCGTGATTGCCCTTGGTGAACCGCTTTGCAAACTCCACGCCCAGCCGGTTAGCTTCTTCCGGGGTAATCTCGCCGGGGACAAAGGACTGCCGGACATGGTAGGCCAGCACATCGTCCGCGCCCCGTACCCGTCCGGTGGTAGAAATGTACTCCCGTTTCGCCAGCAGAAACTCGGCGTCGGCTACCCGGCTGTCACACGCAAAGCCGGTGACGAGCCTGCCGTTATCTGTCTTTTGCGGGTTGGATACATAGTCGATAATGTCACTGACCGCTTGGCTTTCGGTGCGGCCCTTACCGGTGTGCAGCGGCATGATGCGTGTGGTTGCCATGACGGAATCCTCCCTTCATAACAAAACGGCCTGCATACGCAGACCGCTTGTTTCTTTTATTCACCATTTTTATATCGGATGACCGGAATCTGTCTGGCCTTTTTTCCAATGGTCTGGCGTTCTAACGCAAAAATCATATCGCTGGTGCGCTCAAAAAATCCGATGTCCTTTTTCCAGCTCATCCCGCATTTACAATGCTGTAAGCCGATAAACTGCTGTTTCATTTTTCTGCCGCAGACGGGGCAGACTTTATTACTGGTTCCCATATTTATTCTTCCATCTTATAAAAGCTGTCCAAGTTCAGCTCCCGTTTCAGTTCTTCTTCGGATGGCAGATAAGTAAAATACTTCGACGCGAATATCTGGCGGTTATCTTCCGGCAGCGTGTATTTTACAATGGAATCTCCTTTGTCCGCGCAAAGGACAATGCCAATCGGTGGCGTATCACCGTCATTCATCATCTCACGAGTGTAATAATTCACATACATCTGCATCTGGCCCAAATCCTGATGGGTCAGCTTGCCCATTTTCAAATCTATGAGGACAAAGCATTTCAGAATATAATTATAAAAAACCAGGTCGATGAAAAAGTCCTGCCCATCCAGTGTAAACCGTTTTTGGCGCGCCACAAATGAAAAGCCGCGTCCAAGCTCTAAAAGGAAGTGCTGAAGATGGTCGATCAGGGCTTGCTCCAGTTCGCCCTCATACACATGAGTGTCCGGCTGGATCTGCAAAAATTCCATTACATAAGGGTCCTTGATTATTTTTTCATATTCCGGTTTTGGCTCGGTAGTCTGGATTTCTTTTGCCACAAGCGATTTATCCTGACTTGCTAAAATGCGCTGGTAGTACATGGTGTTAATCTGCCGTTCCAGCTGCCGGACACTCCACGCAGATTTTGCACATTCTTCTGCATAAAAAGTCCTTGCCTGTTCATCCTGGACACGCATTAAAAGCCGATAATGGGACCAGCTCAATTCGGCACACAGTGTGTGCCGAATCGGAAACAAGCAATAAAACTGGCGCATTGCCCGAAGATTACGGACGGTAAAACCCTTTCCAAACTCAACAGTCAGCTGTTCAGATAAATAATCCAGAAGTTTTTTTCCATACTCGGCCCGGTCATTTTCTCCACACGCTTTATAGATTTGTTCTCCTATTTCCCAGTAGGTGATTACCATTGTGGAATTTACCGCCGCGCTTAAACGGTGTTGCGCGGAAACAATCGAATTGCGGATAGAATGATAGGTCTGTTCCGCATTTTGATTGATTTGCAAATCGTGATTCAATTTTGCTCCCTCCTTGCCTATGGACATTATACCACGCAATCACAAAAAAACAAATGCCCCAAAAATCTTGCTGTCTTTTTCATAAAAGCTGCGCTTTCTCTCATCAGAGATTGTAAAAAACTTGAAATAATGTGACCACGCCAATTTAACAGACGGTGTCTGGCATTTTCCATACATCCACTCCTCTATGAAAAGACCCGCCCGTTTGCGGGACTGTCTGCGCTTTGACCTTTATCAGTATATCCTATTTCATGCCGAAAGTAAATCGCCAAAGCTATCTGGCGTTTCCTTTTTCCCACCTCTCCAAACGGGATTGGCACAGTGCGGCAATTTCGTTTTTATCTTCCTCCGTCACATTCCTGCATCCCTTTGTCCGCTGGATTTCCAGATAGCTTTCATAATCGGAAAGCAGAAGGTCAAAAAGCTCCTTTGGGGTACGGCAGACCATGCCGCTGCAATAGCCGGGTAATTCCCCTGTCCCATGAAACTCCACCCGGATATACCCATACCGGCTTTTGCAGACTTCCATTTCTGTATCCAATGCCAGATAGTCCCCAAAAATGTCTATCACCTGTTCAAATGACATCATAGCAGTCCACTCCTTTCGTAAAACCCTGTTCTGCCGCTATTATCCATGATTCCGGCACATCCGGCAAGTTTACCGTCAAAAAGAAAAAGCGGAGGAAGGCGCGGCGAAGAACGCCGTTCCTCCCTCCGCAGATGGGGCAGATTGTCTGGTCAGGAGAGTTTGGAAAGCTGGGCCAGTATCTTCCGCACACCGTCCCAAAGCTGTTCCTGCCGCTGGGATATATCTTCCAAATCAGCGTCATAAACCCGCCCGGTTTCATGCACTTTACGGGTCAGCTGGTTTAAGTTGTTGCTGGAATAGCGCACCAGCTCCTTCAGCTCCGGCAAATCCAGCTTTACCACATACCCGTCCAGCGCCATTTTCCGCAGGTAGGCTTCCCGGTTGACGGTTCCAAGCTGGGACATTTTCTGCTCGATCAGGGCCAGCTCCTCCGGGGAAACCCGGAAATTCACCTGTACCTCCCGTTTCCGCTTTGCCGCGCTCATCGTTCCGGTTCCCGTTTCTTAGGGGCGGCGGGTTTGCGCTCTGGCGGCTCCTGTTTGAGTTTTTCCAGGACGGAGCCTTTCTCCGAGGCTTGAAGGACTTTCCGCGCCTGCTTCAAAAACAGGTCGGTCAGGCCGGGGTTGCCTGTGCCTACCTTGCCCCATAGCAGATAGCCGATATTTTCCGCTTTCATTTCCTCCCAGTTCGCCGCATAGAATAAAGCCTTATCCATTTGGGGGCATTTGCCGTTGTCATTTTCAAAAGTCCACTGGCGCATGGCGGCGTTGGAAAATCCCAGGCGTTTCAGTTCTTCCACGGTGTCGCGGTGCTTGCGCTCCCAGTCGGCGGCTTCCTGCTTTTCCCGGCGTTTGCGCTGGCAGTCACATTCTTTCGGGTGTCGGTCACGTCCGAAAAGCCCCTTTCCCTCGGTGAAGTAGGCTTCTTTGGGCTGGCGGCAGCTCCCGCAGTACAAAAGCCCATCCTCGCCCGTGTAGTCCTCCGGCTCTGCTTCCTGTGCCGTGGCAAGCCGGAAAATAGCGTTGTCATAATCGCTCATAAATTGTCCTCCTTGTTCATGGTCTTTTCCACGCCCTGTTTACAGGGCGTTGTATCTCCGCTGTCAAAGGCTCTCGCCCTCCTTGTAGGAATATTCGGGGATTCCCTTTTTCGGGTTCTCCCTTTTCTCCTTGTCTGCCCACCTGTAAAGCGCGGCGGCATGGCTCACATAATCATTCCCGAAAGCGGCAATATACCGGCTCATTTCCTCGATAAGCCGTTCAAGGCAGTCCGGGTATTCCTGCTTCAGCTCCGCATATTCGCTTTCAGTGAGGAAAACATTCTGGTATTTGCCATAGGGCGCGGGCGGCTCCCCACTCACTCCCATTCGTTGGCTCTCTTTTAGTTTGTTTATATTTAGTTGGTTAGGGTAAAGTTTTCTTTGTATCATAGGTAAAGTTTTCTTTGTGTCTGATGTACAGTTTTCTGTAGGACTGACATCAAGATTTCTTTGTGTCATATCTAAAGAAACCTTTACTACTTCCGGCACTTTCACATAAAGGCGGTTCGGCGCGGAAAATCCCCGGCGTTCCCTCTCCAAAAGCCCGGCAATATCCAGTTCTTTTAGGGAGTTCTGTATTGTCATGGTGCTTTTATCCAGTATTTCCGCTATCTCCGTAATGGGATAGACAATGTATGTCCTGCCCTCGCTGTCCTGCCAGCCGTTTTTCTGTGAGAGGGCGGAACGGTCAAGGAGCAGCGCATAGAGCAGCTTCGCCGTCTGTGGCAAGTCCATTTTCAGCAGGAAACGGGGGTATCGGAAAAACGGCGGCATTATCGTTTCAGTTGTGATGTATTCAGCTATGGTTTTCACCTCCTGTCTGTGGCTTCTGTTACGCATTTAAAACAGCTTTTCCGGGGGTAAAGGATAAAAGTATCACATACCCATTGAGCAGTAGCCGCAAAGCCTTGTTTTACGGGGGTTCTGTATTTTCTAAAGCGTGACATTTCCCCCTCTGTTTCCATTTGCGCTGTGCGGCTCTGGCTCTTTTCATGCGTCCGGCGCAATCCGGGCAGTATTTCCCCCGGTTCGATTTGGGGAGAAACTGACCGCCACACTCGGTACAGCGTTTCAGTTCTGCCCGGTGCAAAAGAGCGGCTTCCAGCTTCCAGTCAAGGGGAAGCACGGCGGCAATGAACCAGCGGCAGAGAAGCGAATAACTGATACTCTGGACGCATACACAAGGCTCTCCATAGTCCAGCGCAATACAGTTGCCGTTATCGTAGTTGCAGCACTCATGCACAAGCCGACACGCCGCCCGGTGCTGGCGGTAGTCCATGTAGGGGCGTTTACCGTTCATTATCCCGCCCCTTTCCGCGCTCTGGCTCGCGTCTTAAAATCTGTTCAATGTTGCCCTTTACAGTCTGCAATTCTTTTGTTTTCTCCCTCTTTTCCCGGTACTCGTTGTAAAGGCTGTTCTTCTCCCTCATAAGCTGCTCAATCTCCGCTTGTAATGTCTTGGACGCTGGCAGCTTGAAGATTCCCTGTGCCTTAAAATACCGGGTAGCAGCTTCGGCTATCATAAAATCGCTTTCGTGCTGTTCCCGGTAGTTTTTGCGGGCTTTCTCTGTTTTCTGTGCTTTCAGCCCCTCACGGGTTGGCTTGGTCTTGATGTACGCCAATAGCTGTCCTTTTTCTCATGCAGGGTGCTTTCCACGGCTTTCAGTTTGGCATACATGATGTGTTCCTTGTATGCTTCTGTGCAATCCATAGAAATTTCCCCCTTTCTCCCACATGGGGCTGTGCTTGGTTTGCAGTTACATTTTATAATTCAAGGGGAGGCGTTTTAGATTGCTTCCCCATGATTATCTTCCGGCATACTTTTAGCATTTTATTTTCAAAAAAACAGCCGACAAGCTGTGATTTCTCACAAGTTTGTCGGCTCTGCGTCTGTGCGTCTGGCTCTTTATGGTTATTGCTTTTTGATAACTATTATTTGCAAATCTTTTGCGTCAATTAAATTTTCCTGTCTGCATTTCGGACAGTAAAGAGGAAAGTTTTTTAATTCTGTATCTTGCCGTATCTGTAATCTTGTTTTGTTTCCGCAGACAGGGCAAAGTAACCATTTTGTTTTCATATTGAAAAATCCTTTTCTTTGATAAATAATCACTTACTGTTTTCACATTTTATTTTTCGCTTAATAATCTCTTTGCGTTTTCAGAAAAAATAAATATCCTCTCGTTTTCGTTTTTGGTCGCCCGTAACACCGATAGAATAGAAAATGCTTGTGTTACAAATGGGTAATCAGTTCCAAACAAAATTCTTTCATATCCAATTTCGTTTATAAGTGTTTTTATATGCTCTGCGGGCTGAATACTAATATCTGTATAGGCGTTTTGATGCTTTTTTAGCAAATCAACCATTTTTTCAAATTCAAAACACCCACTATGGGCTAAAATGAATGTGGTATTAGGAAAAGTATCTAATATTAGCTCATACTTATCCAATCTTTGATTTTGTATATCTTTCTTTGTTTGTTTAGACGGAATATTCGTTAAAAGTACATCTTGCGGTAAACCCAATCCACTGCAACATAAAATTGGTAAACCAGTCTTAGATAATTTTTCTATGAGTGCTAATGATTTTATGCAGTCAATGGAAAAGCCACATACATGAGGGTTTATCTTCCAACCCTTGATATGTAAATTCATATAATGCTTTATTTTACTGTCAATGTTTTCATCAAAAGGGTGGATTGCACCAAATGTATATAGCCGTTCATTTTGGGTTACAATTTCCTCCATAATATCCGCACTATTTTTATTAGGTGGGTTTATTTGCTGAATAACTGCTTTGCTGATACAATTATTATCCATATCTTTTAACAGTCTTTCCGTTGTAGCATAATTCAAGACAAATACGCCCGTAAACAGCTTTATCTTTGTTCGTAATCCGGCAAGACTAAATAGTTTTGTCGGACATTTAGAAAAGTAAATTTTATTCAAATCAAATAAATCAATAGAAAATGGGAAACAGCTTAAATCCATTAACGATTTATTAAAATCAGATTTCTTTTTTTGTAAAAAGAGTGGAAAGAGCTGGAAAAGACATTCGTATGAATGACAATGAAAATCAATAATTTCATAGTTCTCAGCCAATGCCCTTTTGATTACAAAATCACCATTCGATGTTAATTCTAATTCTTCATTTTCGGATAAAATAGTATATTTCTTTTTCATGCTAATTTGTATCATATGCCCTCCTTTTACCATATGACTAAAATATATATAATAGTCACTCAAAGGCTTGTTATAAGTCCGGCTCATTGCCGGACTTTTATATAATCTGCGTTACAATGCCATAAATCAAAACTCGCAATGCTTTGTCATACTGTTCTTCTCCAATTTCTGCTTTGTGTAGCGTTACATAGTAGATTGCGTGAAATGCAGCACTTATAACATTTATATCTACCTCTTTTTTTACATGGAATAACGCAATCATTTTTTCAATCATGTATGTATCGTCTTGCAAATGTTCATCTACTATCTCTTGCGGCAACTTACGTTTAAGCAATTCGATTTCACCTGCGTCATACAATTTCAAAACCAGCATTTTTTCTGTCTTTTTGTAAAACTCAAAAATCATATTCGTTAGCTTTTCCGCTGATAATTCCATATCGACAATATCAGAAAAGGCTTGATACAATTCAAGATTGATATTTTTTTGCTGTTCTTGAATAACCTCAAATAAAAGCAATTCCTTTGATTTGTAAAAGAGATAAAATGTTCCTTTGGGAATATTAACGCGCTTGACAATTTCATCAACTGTTGTACGCCGGACACCGTATTGAGCAAGGCATTTTGCCGCTTCTTCTTTCAATCGCTGTCTAATATATTCCCGTTCCTGTTCTGAAAAACTTTTTGGCACTGTAACACCTCCGGTTTGACTGCTTTTGCCAATATGGTCATTATAGGCGGCATACCTTTCTTTGTCAATGGCTTTAGAGAAGCTTTCACCCAATTTTTTATCTTTCCGAAAAACGGTATGGCGGTAAATTGTCCTATTTTGTCTAATAATAAAATTTTATGAAACATGAATGTAAAAAGAGAGAAAGGAAAGGGGGATTCCGTAGTAGTCGGCATTCGTGGGAAAATCTAAACTTTTGGATTTTCCCACAAATCCAAACTTAGAAGAAATCCAAACTTTCCTCTGTAAATCCTTTATTCAAGGCATTTTCTAATATAAAAGTTTGGATTTTGTTTTGTACTTCTCTTGTCAGAAATGAGAATAAATTGATTGAAACAGAGCTAAATAGCAATGTTTTACACATTTTGTCATAATTGGAGTATTGTACTTTGTGAAACGAAATCCAAACTTTTTCCGGCAAGAATCCCCAATTATCAAGCTGTTTTCAGAAAAGTTTGGATTTTATATAAGTTTGGATTTGTGGGAATGTGTATAACTGGCTGTCTTATGGAATTGTGGGTAACTCTGTTTGCAGGATGTGGGAAAGCTGCACTTTAGCTTTTCCATGTGCTGTGAACAGGGTTATCCATGATTCCATAGCCTGTTATGCACATTTCCACAATGCCCCTTTTGTTCCTCCCGGCGCGGGGCTTCTCCCGCTAACTGACTTTCTTTTTCGGCTGGTTGCTTTTCTTTCCCTCCCGCCTTGCCCTCTGCTGGTCGGCTTTCTTCCGGCGGTATGCCACAAGCCGTTCCGTTTCCTCCGGCGTGAGGTCTGCCCCGGTCTTTTCAACCGCCATTAGCTCCTTTATGGATTTCTGCCTGGGCGGCTTCTCCGGCTCTGTGGCTTTTCGTTTCTCCCGCCATTCCTTTTGCCACTCCCGGTTGTGTGCAAGCCGCTTTTCCTCGGCTTCCTGTTCCTCCGGGGTGAGAAGCCCCGCCTTTTTCCTCGCGGTAAATTCTCGTTTATTACATTATTCACATCTATTTTATTGTCAATTGCGCTTAAAATCACAGCAATCTTCCGTTGAATTTCTATGGATGGATAGACAACAGGCACCTCGCCCATAAATTTCGTATTGATTGATGGCATAGTTGCGCCAGTAGCAATTCCTCTTACAAATTGTTTTGTAGTTTCAAGAGTAAAATAATAATAGAGAAATTGCGAATCTATATCAGCATTCGGTCTTACCCGTAAACACCTTCCTGAAAACATCCAACCCGCATACTCTTTGCTTACATAAGAACAGCGATCCACAGAGCCCACACGACTAAAAACAATATCGCCTTCTTGAAGGATATATTTACTCAGTCGTTCTTTGTCCTGAGCAGAAACACAAGGTAAATTTTGCTCAGAAAACCTCTTTCTTCCCAAATGTTCAACTGTAACAATGGGCGTTCCAATATCCACATAATCTTCTTTGTGTAATTGGCTGCCGAAGGGACCGGTTTGAATATCTGCAAGAGACGAAAGCGATTTACTCATAAAATCAAATTTCATACCCAATCGCCCCCAGCTTTCTCCTGATTTCCTCCTCCAGCTCATGGGACTTGGCGAACAGACCGGAAAGCTCCGAAGTCAGCCTTGCCATTTTCTCCTCAAACGGCTCCCCATCGTCCTCCTGCTCCTCAATCCCCACATAGCGCCCCGGTGTCAGAATGTAATCCTGTTTGGCAATGTCCTGCAAAGTGGCAACAGCGCAAAAGCCTTTCACATCTTCCAGTGTTCCGTTCTGAAAAGCCTCAAAGGTATCCGCCAGCTTCTGGATGTCCTCTTCGGAGAAATCCCTGTGCTTGCGGTCAACCATATGTCCCATTTTGCGGGCATCAATGAACAGCGTCAATCCCGCGAATAGCCATATTCATTTTCGCCATTTTCCAAGTGTCAGCATTGGCTTCCTGCCCATAAACAGAAATCGCTCCACGCCTGCCGGAATGTGCCTGAATAAATTTTGCGCTCTGCACGAACATACCGCCGGACCCACAGCAGCAATCGTAGACGCGGCAGTTATCAAACGGGCGCAGAATAGCAACCAGCGTTTTGACTACGCTGGACGGCGTGTAGAATTCGCCGCCACCAACACCTTCTTTTTCCGCAAATTGAGCGATGCAGTATTCATAGGTGCGCCCCAGAAGGTCTTCACTCTCTTCTGTGTTGCTCATATCGACATTGTTGGTAAAAATATCGACCACATCGCCCAACACCCGCTTATCAAGGTCGGGGCTGGCGTAGTTCTTGGGAAGCACATTCTTCAGTGTTTTATTCTCCGCCTCAATCGCTCTCATGGCCGCATCAATGACAGTGCCGATCTCCGGGGTATGGGCGGAGGAGGCAATGGTACTCCATCTTGCTTCTTCCGGGACAAAGAATACATTCTCCATAGCATAAGCGTCACGGTCATCCTCGAAGCCATCGCCCTCATCCACAAGTTCCTGATAACGCTTATCAAAGGCTGCGGAAATGTAGCGCAGGAAAATAAGCCCGATGATAACTTTTCGATATTCTGCCGCTGGAATGTGGCCCCACAAAACGCAAGCCGCATCCCAAAGCTGTTTCTCAAAGCCGATGTTGGCATTTGTTCTTTCTGCCATCTGATTTATCCTCCCGTATTGTTAAGTCCCGGTTTCGTCCGGCACTAATTCAATAATATCATCTAAAGTGCAGTCCAATAAGGCACATACCCTAGTAAGCACTTCGAGCCGCACTTCCTCATTGCGCCCCATTTTAGCCATCGCATTTGTGCTGATCTTGGCCTGTTCGCATACCTGAGTCTTGTTATAGCCCTTGTCAATCATAAGTTTCCAAAGCCTGTTATAGCAAACGGCCATATCTGCGCTCCCTCCAGTATTGTCATGCAAATGCTACATGGATAGTATATCACACGCCCTGTTCAATTACAAGATTTCCTTGAAAACTTCAAGGCTTTATTTCGTTTGCTATAGAGCGCCGATGGGTATTGAATTTATACCGCCTATGTAGGGCCTTAAAAGCCCATAGCAGGCTTTTAAGGCTCGGTGCGTCCCGTTACTTCTGCCGGATGACCGCCTCGTCACCATCCATCGTGTACGCCGCATCGATGCTCCGGCTGTCCGCTAGGTACGCCTTGTACTTCTGCGGGGCGCAGACCGCCATGATTGCAATGTCGGAGACCAGCTCGTGGACAGTCTGCCGGATGGCCGGGTCCACCGTCACCTTCTCCGCCATCAGCAGGCGGCGGACGGTGTTCATGGCGTTCTCGTTGCCGAAGGCGGAGAGGATCAGGCGCTTGGCGTAGGGCTTCCACGGGCGGGTGGTCTCCAGGTCGCCGCTCACACACTGGTAGTCCAGCATCAGGCGGGTCATGGCCTGCTCCTTGCGGTACTTCACCGTGTAGAACAGCGTCTGGTACTCGGTGTCGCTCATGGGCAGACGGTACAGCCGGTCGGCCAGCTCCGTCAGGGCCTTCGCCGCCTCCGGCTTGACCGCCGCCGCTCCCGCAATCATCAGATTGGCAACTGTGGCGTCCTGGTCGGCCTGCCCAAAAGCGCAGAGGGCGTTGCGCTGCTCCTGGGTGAGTTCGTTCAGCTTCATAGTCTTGTCCTCCTGGTTGAATAAATTTAGGGGTCGCTATAGGACAGCCCCTATGTACGGCAAAACGCCGCCTTCCTGTTCCTCCTTCCTCTGCGCCCGTCTGTCAGCCTCCTTTGCCCTCAACGCCGCAAGCTGTTCCGCCGCCTCCGGGTCGGTCCTGGCCCTTGCCACCAGTTCCGAACGGGTCTCTTTCTGTTTCCGGCTGGCGCGTTCCTGCCGCTTCCGCTCCTTCTCAAGCCGCTTTTCCGCCTCAATGCGCTCCTTTTCCTCCATCTGCCGGATATACTCCGGGTCGGCCTCCCGCAGGGCTTTCAGCTTTGCCCGCTGCCGCTGTCCGGCCTCCCGCTTCTTCCGAAGATGCTCCTCATACTGCGCCGCCGCTTCCGGGTCGGTCTGGGCGGCTTCCCGGAGGGCTTCGAGCCGTTCCCGCCGCCGCTGCTCATACCGCCGCTTCTTGGCCTCCGCCTTTTCCTTCTGGCGGGCTTCAATGGCGGCGATGCGTTCTTCCTCGCTGACCTCCGCCACAGGCGGGACATAGTTCCCAATGAAGTTGAAGTAGATGTCGATCCTCTGCTGGCGGTAGACGGTGCGGCCACCAGTCGGGGCGTGGACCTCGATTTTCTCGATGAACGCATAGAGCATGGCGTCTGTCAGTTCGGAACACTCCCGGTACTTGTTCAAAAGGCCGATGAAGCGGCTGGTGTCGGGCTTTTTCTGCTCGTTGGCGGCCACGGCGCTTTCCAGTTCCGTCCTGCGCTGTTCCAGTGCCGCCTGTTCGCTGTCGTACTGGTTCATAAGCCGCTGGTACTGGTGGTCCGGCAGCTTGCCCAACATATTGCTTTCGTAAAGGCCCTTTATCAAAATATCCAATTCGTCTATACGCCGCCCGATGCCGGCCAGTTCCTTGCGGTCATCATCGGAGGTCTGTGCTTGCTGGGCTTTCCATCGGCTCTGCATCTGCTCAATAAAATCGACCTCATTTTCAAGAACATAGCCGCTCACCTTCTGGATAGCCGCCAGGATCGCCGCCTCCAATGCCGATGCCTTTACGAAATGGGAGACAAATTTTCTGTTCCTGCGGTCGTTGCTGAACCCGCCGCACTGGAAAGCAGAATCGGAGTCGTATACCTTTCCGCCTCTGATACTCTTTGCCTCCGGGCTGGTATATCGCATTTTTGAACCGCAGTCGGCGCAGAACACCAGCCCGGACAGGCGGTGGGTGTTTGTGCCGCCGGACAGACGCTTGGGCTTGCGTACCCGCAGCCGCTGGGCGGTGTCCCATGTCTCCTGGTCGATGATGGCCTCATGGGTATCTGGGAAAAACATCAGCTCGTCCGGCGTGGCTGGCCTGCGCTTTTTGGTCTTGAAGTTCTCGCAGACCGTCTTGCCGAGGATGGTATGTCCCAGATATTCCCGGCAGTCGAGTATGGCGCCGACCGTGTTGCCCGACCAGAAATACGGGTCGGAGTACCTGTGTTCCAGCTTCCGCTCCGGGTGCTTCTCCGCCATATATGCGGTCGGTATCAGCACCCTGTTCTGCGTTAGGGTTTCGGCAATCTGCGTGGGACCAAGCCCCTCACAGGCGAGCCGAAATATCCGCCGCACGACCGCCGCCGCTTCTTCATCAACAACGAGGGTCTGCTTGTCGCCGTCCAGCCGGGTGTAGCCATAGGGAACGGAGCCGCTGCACCGCTTTCCGGCCTGCATCCGTGAATGGAAGATCGCCTTGATTTTCTTACTTGTGTCCTTGGCGTAATATTCGTTAAACCAATTCCGCAGGGGGGTAAACTCGTTATCTTCCCGTGCCGTGTCCACGCCGTCGTTAATGGCGATATAGCGCACCTCATATTCCGGGAATACGATTTCAATAAGCTCCCCGGTTTTCAGGTAGTTCCGGCCCAGGCGGGAAAGGTCTTTTGTTATGACCGTCGCCACGTTCCCGGCTTCAACCTCGCGCAGCATAGTTTGCAGCCCCTCACGCTCAAAACTCACCCCGGAAAAGCCATCATCAACGAAAAAGCGGGTATTCAAAAAGAAATGTTCATCCGCATACCGTTGTAAGATCAACTTCTGATTTTGGATGCTCTCACTCTCGCCTGCCTGCATATCCTCTTGACTTAACCGGCAATATAAAGCGGTTATCTTGTCTGCCTGTAACATTGTTCCTCCTTTCCGACAGCAGACAAGCATGATATATGTACGGATTACATTATACCATCAACCGCTGTCCTTGTCAGCTCAAAAATTATAAAAAGAGCGCCCTATTTCTGGACGCTTCCGGCGTTCTGCTCCATATCCTTGCGGATAAGTTTCTTGATCTTCTTGTCTATGGTGTCAGTCGCTTTCTCGCTGGCCGACGCACAGACAAAATAAGTCGTTTTGCCAATTTTATGCGTCGTTGTGGCGCTGATCTGATTTTGCGGCAAAGGACTTCCCCCTTTCGCAAATGAATATTACAGGTTATGAACAGTGGCTTGTCCACTATTCCAAGTAATATAAAAGGGGCATAAATCGGACGGCTGGCGGCGACCAGCACCACGGGACTTTCACCCCCGCGTGGTTCTCACGCGGCCCTACCCATTGCCTGCGACGCTTTGAACGCTCGGACTGTGGCTGTAAGGGAGTATCGTTAGCGTATGCGCCGCTGATTATAAGCTGCCGGCTTTTCGGTGTAGGCGGTTCTCGCTCTCCCGCAGGATGCGGGGTCATGGCGCACCCATCGATACGGCGCATACAGAATGTGTCCGTTGCCCTATGCTGCTCCGCCGTTATCTTGCGGGCTTTCTTTGTCAAGGTTCAGCGCCGGGCCGGAGGCAAGGGAACATGGAAAGGGTAAGATGTTCCGCCTGCCCTGCCGGGCCGGTTGCCGTCAGCCTAAACCGACGATAGCCTGAATGAGCTTATTTTCCAGGTGGTGCTTCATCCACTCGTCCAGGCAGATATAGGGATAGCCGTACTCGTCATAGAGCGTCCGGGTACAGAGCTTGTTTATGTAGCCCTCGTAGTACCGCAAGACACGTTCCACAGCCTCGGCATCCCCGGCGCGGGCGGCTTCGATCACCGGCATGGGGAGAAGCGCCCGGCCCTTGTAGCTGGGGTTCATCATCCGCGCTCAACCTCCCTTTGGCATCAACGCCGTCAATTTGTTCCGCAGTTCGTCCAGTGTTTTCTTCCTGTGCCGTTGGACGGCGCTACGGGACATACCCACAAGGCTGCCGATCTCTGCATCACCTAAATCCAGCACAAAGCGCAAAATCAAAATGCTTTGCGTTTGTGCGGACAGGCTGGCAAAGGCATCGGCCACAAGCTCGTTGTCGATATGCAGGTCATACCCGTGCGACGAAAAAGTGTAACTGTCGCTGGGGTAGTGATCTACCGTAGAGAGCTTGTCCATATCTGCCTGCGACAAGGCGCTGATTGACACCTGCCGGTCACGCTGGCGCTTTAAGCCGCGCCGGTAGTTATGGGCCTCGTTCCGCAGTACCGACTTGCAAAAGGCGTCAAACCGGCACTCGTCATAGTTGCGGGGGATAGCTTCCATCTTCTCACCCCCTTTCCTTGGGGATGGTGGTGGTTCTCTCCCTTTCCGCTAACATGACACCGGCAACGCCGTCTGCTACCCGCTAAAAGCCCCCTTTGCGAAAATAATTTTTCCTGATCGACACAGACCGTAGGAAACGACAAAAACTGCCCGGCAGGTCGCAGACCTACCGGGCAGGATTTGGGAATAAGATTGCACTTTATAGCTGTGTATAGTTCATACTCGTGGCCGGAATATTCCCAGGCGGAGGACGGGCTTTTTTTGACGTGTCAAGCCTCGTCAGATTTTGTCGAATGGTTATGCGCTTCATAGCGGCTGCCTCCTGTCAGCCGCCGTATCTGTCAGCGTTACCGCGTCATTCTTTTGGGGGATAAAAGAACGGCGGCTTTAATCTCTTAAAACCGCCGCATAAGGCAAATGTAGGCATGGAAAATCGGCCTGCCCAGCAGCGGTTCTTTTCTTTTCTGCCGCTGGGCAGATCATTTACTTTAGAGATATAATAAGAGAAGGTTTTGAAGATTTCATAAAGATTTGCAAAAAATGGGTGGCTATAAAAGCCACCCATCCTATCAAAATGGAATTTTCAAAATTACTTTTGCACCGCCTGTGTTTTTAGAGTTTTCTAATATAAGTTCACCATTGTGTTGTTCCATAATGGATTTTGCAATATATAGGCCCATACCAAAGTGCAGCTTTGAATTACGGCTTTGATCGTCCATAAAGAATTGTTCTTGCGCGTGCTGCAACGCTTCGTTAGAAAATCCTTCCCCTTCGTCCGTGACTGAAATTTCAACGAAATTGTCTTTTCCGCAGATATCTATATGAAGTGTTCCATCTTGCGGGGAATAGTCCAACGCATTATTTACCACATTTTGAATGGCACGTCCTAACAAAACCTTATCTGCGGTTAGTTGCATCGGGATGTCGGACATACTCATTCGCAAATGAATTTCTTTTGTCCTGCACAAAGCATCTATTGATACTTTCACTTGCTTTAGATAATCAGGAAGATTAAAGATTTCTTTATTAAGCTGATACCCTGTTGAAGCCGTAGACAGGTCTATCAGGGTTTTAACATAAACTTGCATCTGCGTATAGCTGTCTGTGATGTAGTCAGCACATTCCTGTTGTTCTATTGTTAAGTCAGTATCGTACAACAATTCCGTATTGCCACGGATGATGGTTAGTGGTGTCTTGAGATCATGGGCTAATGCAGAAATCTGTTCTTGCCGCAGTTTGTCGGCCTGCCATTGTTCTGTAAGCGATTTTTTTAGTGCCAATTTCATGTGATCGAGTGCGTCAAGAGTTAAGTCGATTTCATATAAATTGCTTTTTTCAACCTCAAAATTCAAATCCTGCTGCTCAATTTTCTTTACAGCAGTCAGCAATTTATCCATTTTGTTCCCAAGGTATTTCCCGAATAGATATGACAAAACAATCAAGAGAAGCAGGATTTCCAATATAATGACAGCAATTAAAACCCAATCCGCCGAAGAAAATATTCTATGCAGCAGCGGATTGCTGAATTGGGCGGTCATTCTATACCTTAAAATCAGTATTTCGTCAGTCCTGTCTATCACAGCATACAGATAAGGCTTGCTGCTTGTCTGATTGTTCACAATGCACATTTTCCAAACGGAAGCTGGTTCTTCCTGATCGAGCGAACCGCCAATATACTTTCCGTCTTTTGTGAAAAGGCCATATTCACAAAGGGGGGGTATTTCATTTTCTGTAATCCGATCTGTGGATTGTAAACTTCCCCTAGCATTTTCTATTTCTGCGCTCATTCTATTTATTGGGTATATAAATCCAATTTCAACGCCAAATAGATAGAGGGCTATGTTGACAAAAGCAACCAGAAAGACACCAAGCGCAAGAAATATCGCATACTTCATAAAAACGGTACGCAGTTTTCTTACACCCATTTATAGCCAACCCCCCAAATTGTTTCAATCGTTGACAAGTGAAATTCAGCTAACTTCCCACGTATATTCTTAATGTGAGTAGAGATAACAAAACTATCACTTTCTCCTTCAAATCCAAAGACCGCCTCATAGATTTGCTCCCGCGTAAATGTTTGTCCATGATGTCGCGCCAGATATTCGCATATTTCGTACTCACTTTTTGTCAACGGAACCTTTTTTGAATTGATTTCAGCTTCTTTTGCATTGAGGTGAAAAATGACGCCGGATATTGAAAAGCTGTTTTTCTTTTCTCTTATATCACGCCGCAGGTGAGCATTTACCCGCGCTCTAAGTTCGTTTGTCCCGAACGGCTTCGTGATATAGTCATCTGCTCCAAGTCCTAATCCCTGAACAATTTCACTTTCCTGCGTTTTTGCAGTAAGGAAAATGATCGGGCAATCTACACGATCACGGATTTGATTGCAGAGGTCAAAACCATCAATTTCCGGCATCATAACATCCAGTAAAATCAAACCAAACTTTGAAAAATCCATTTCTGTGACTGCTTTAGCGTTTGATTGAAGTGTAACTAAGTGCTGATCTTTTTCTAAAACACGCCTGACAAGCTGGAGCATAGCTATATCATTATCCACTACCAATATATGCGCCATTATCTCACCTCTCTGTCCAAGTTTATATATCCCTCTTGAGATAACCTCTTTTTTCATGGCCCTATTCGCACTCCAAGGACATCTACATTACTGTTGCGCCAAAAGGCATCAGTGCCAGCTTTGCCATTTTGAAGCACTGTACCCCGAAAGGAATACCGATAATCGTACAACACAAAAGCAACCCATTTAGCAGCGCCACCAACGCCAAAGGGATACCGCTGATAAGCAGCCACAAGATATTGGCAATCGCAGACATAGCACCGCCGCCATAATTCACATCTTTTCCAAAAGGGAAGAAAGCGAGTGACGCAAACTTAAAGCATTGACGGCCAATCGGAATACCGACAATGGTAATGCTCCATAAAACACCGGCAACCAGCCAAGAAATTCCCTGCCACAGTCCGCAGCACAAGAACCAAATAATATTGCCCAACCAATTCATCAATTCTACCTCCACCCTCAATCGGCTGACCGATTTCCGCTATATCTGGAAAACCAGTGGACTGCAATTCCTATTATAGCACACGTTGACAATATGCAAAAGAGGATGCCAAAATCCATACCTATTCTGTCTGGCGGCATTAGGCCAAAGGTCGTTTCCAGAACGTAAGAAGAAAAACGAATACCCCAACCATAAGGGATGACAAACCAGATGCCCGTGCCTAATCCTGTTTGGAGAAGCGCAACCAAAAGGCTCCCGAACACTCCAATCCCTATTCCCAAATTTTTACCAAATCGAATTGCTAATACGAAATGAATGCCATACAGCAAAATGTTACTGCCCCAAAGGACAAGTGGAATTACTGTATAAAATCCGGAAGGAATTTCAGTTGTGCCGCCAACCAGTGGAAATAGCGCACCAAATAGTACACTACTCAATACGGTTGCCAAAAGTCCAGTCACAAGCAAAATAGTCAATTTGGAAAGAGCGGCTTTCTGTCTGTATGGAAGTGTCAATATATTTTGAAAATGTCCTGCTTTTGCTTCCTGTTCTGCTGCAACATAGCAGACAATCCCGATTGCAAAGGGAAAAGCAACGGCCATGATCTGAAAATAAGCAGCCAGTTTATTGATGTCATCGCTTTGGGAAACGCCCGCATATAGTAACATCATAGCCGCCCCGCATACGGCAAAAATAGCGTGCAGAAGGAAAAAGCAGGAATGACATAACTTGTATAAATCACTTTTCAAATAGCAGATATAGTTAGCCATTGGACTTCCCCCCACTTCCAAGCAATTTAGAGCAAATCCAAAAGGAGGCAGCAGCTAATGCCAAGCTAATGGCAAGAGCGGGAAAAATGTGCTCAATAGCCAATAACGGAGAACCGTCCTCAATGGGAAGTCCGTTAGGACGTATCTTGAAAAATGGGCAAACTACACGGGCCGGAATAGCGTATGGATTAAGAAAGAACCATGCTTTTTCTGCGCCAATAGTAGATGAAACAATATTCGCCACAAAAGTTATTAGCACAGAGGGAAGATACCCTGTTTTGCTTGCTATCAGCATAATAAAAGGAAGTTGCCACAAGCAAGTAAGGAACAGCAGCATACAGCCGGTTATGCTGTCCAGCGGCGAAATGTTCATAGTCGTAAAACTGGCAATTCCCGTAGTAAATAACCACATGAGCAAATTGCTGATAAAAAGCACAGCAGTCAGGGCAAGTCCTTTGCCAATCCATATTTTCGCAGAAGGGAACGGCAAACAAATAATGTTTTGCAGCCCTGTATTTTTCTCACGGATAACAGCGCCTGCGGCCCACAGTGCGATCACAACAGGAAGAAGCATAGTGTACCACCAGTTGTAGGCCGAATATTGTCCTGCATGACTGCTCAATAAAAAGCCAACAAGTACAGTTGCCAATGGCGCACCAAAAATCAATTTCATCGAGAAGCTGTGCCGCATTTTAAGAAGTTCCGAACGTACAATCCCGAACATTATTTCTCACTCCTTTCCCTATGTGCGCCAACAACATCCATAAAAATACGTTCCAGATCGTGGTTCTTATGGATTTCGTTTTCATAGCCTAAATGTCCGGCAGATATAATGCCAATGTGGTCAGCAATTTGCTCAACTTCGGAGAGTATATGACTGGACAATATGACGGTGATCCCTTTTTGCGGAAAACTTCTGATAAGCTCACGCAAATCTTGAATACCAATCGGGTCTAACCCATTTGTCGGTTCGTCCAAGATAAGCAATTTGGGCTGTGACAACAGAGCCAAGGCAATTCCAAGCCGCTGTTTCATTCCCAGCGAAAAATGGCCTGCCCGTTTTTTTCCAGTATTCTCAAGCTGCACAATACCAAGCACCTGCTTGATGCGGCTTTCTGGAAGCCCCAGGGCCAGTGTTCGGGCTTTCAGGTTTTCATAGGCCGAGAGATTTTCATAGAGCGGAGGCATCTCAATCAAAGCACCAATGTTTTCCAAATCCGCCCGGTTCCACGGATGGCCGTCAAATTCAATCGAGCCAGAGGTGGGACGGAGGATACCTGTAATCATTTTCAAGATGGTAGATTTCCCCGCACCATTCGGCCCAAGCAGCCCATAAATTGAGTTGCGCTGAATATTCAGTGACACATTGTTCACGGCCATCTGCCCTTTGAAGCTTTTACAGAGGACAGTTGTTTTTAAGATCATATCCATATAATCAACCCCTTTTTAGATTGTAACGATAGCATATCCTATGATTTTGAAGATTTCATAAAGATTTTCACAAAAAGTATATGAACTATAAACAGTGAGCAAGTGCATATAGCATCATTCCCAAGGATAATATATGAACTATATACTGTTGTAGGGTGATGTGATATGGCGAAAATCAAGGACTGTCCCGGTTTTGAAACTTTTGGCGAAGATGTGCGGGCCGTAAGGGAGGCGCTGGGGCTTACGATCAAGGCGCTGGCAGAGCAGGTGTATGTTGACCCACGGTATCTTTCAGAAATCGAATTAAAGCCAACCATTCCAAGCATCCCTGTTATGCTGCGGTTGGTACGGATTTGCCGCCTGCCGATAGAACGCTATTTCAGCCCTGAGCTTATTGGGGAGGTCAGTGCCCAGCGCCAGCGTGTCAGCCACAAGTTGCAGCTATGCCCGGAAAAGTATCTGCCCATCGTTGAGGCTACTATTGACGGAGCAATCAAATTAGACGAATAGAGGTCGTTTTGCAAGAGCGAAGCGGCCTCTATTTTTTTGCGCTCTTTTCCCGAAAACGCCTGCCTTTGGTGGGCATTTTTGCTTCTCCCAGGTGTCTTGTTAGTACGGAGGACGGGGGAAGCGGAACGGGGGGAGGGGTAACGTAGCAAGCATAAGATTGCGTTTTATTAGGAAAGCACACTGTCAAAAGGATTTTATGCTTTGGCGGGGGTCAGCCCGCCTCGGCGGTGTCAGTGGTGTTGATTTCAATGTATTCGGCA